>NZ_JBITDX010000002.1:763870-785049 GCF_044454585.1 Catenuloplanes sp. NPDC051500 | reverse complement strand
TCACGCTGACCCGGATCAAGCACCAAAGGCGCGGCGGCACGATTCACAACCGCCACCGTACCAACCGACTACCTATTTACGAGACAGAACACTAGGAGGTCCGCTGCGGGCACCCGCAGAAGCACGGCGTGCCCGGCGCCGGCCGGTACCAGGTGCGGGCGGCCCACGGCCGGCGCGGCGCGAACGACCTGCGCGGGGCCGGGGCGGGCTCGTAGTCGGGCTCGGGCGCGGCGTACGCCGGCACCGGCTCGTACTCGTCGCCACTGAAAGGGGTCACCGCGCTCACCTCCGGATATCGGCCTGCGGATAACAGTCTGTAAGGGTGGACCCGGCAACGCCCACCGCACAGGCTGCCGCAGAGGCGACATGGCGAGATGTGGACAGTGCAGCAATCCCGCGTACCGGCGCGTGTCACCTCGACACGTTCCCACTCCACAGGAGTACGCCTGATGGTCGATCACCCGCCCGAGGAGTTCGCGGAGTTGTACCGCGGACACTTCCACCGGCTGGCCGTGCAGCTCTACGCGTACCTCGGCGATCATGCGGAGGCCCAGGACCTGACGCAGGAGGCGTTCTGCCGCGCGCTGGAACGCTGGCCGAGCATGCAGGGGTACGACGACCCTGCCGCCTGGGTCCGCCGGGTCGCCTGGAACCTCGCCACCAGCCGGCTCCGCCGTATGCAGACCGCGTTCCGGTACCTGGCCGGCCAGCGTGAGTCCCTCGTCGCCGGCCCGGAACCGGACCATGTGGACCTGGTTCGCGCGCTCGCCTCGCTGCCGGCCCGCCAGCGCCGCGCCGTGGTCCTGCACTACCTCGGCGGGCTGAGCACCGCGGAGATCGCGGTGCAGGAGGGGGCGGCCGAGGGGACGGTCCGCTCCTGGCTGACCCGCGGCCGGACCGCGCTGGCCGCCCGGCTCGACAACCCGATTCTGCTGCTGCCGGAGGTGCGTCATGGCTGATCGTCTGGACGATGTCTTCACCCGTTTCGAGGCCTCCGTCGCGCCGACGTTCCGGCCGGTGCCGGTCGGCGAGCTGACCGTCCGAGGGTGGCGGCGCGGGCGGCGACTGTGGACCGGGGTGTTGGCGGGCGCGCTGGTGCTGCTGGTGGGTGCCCCGGTCGGCGCGCTGGCACTGGGCGATGCGTCCCCAGGCCCGGGCCCGGAAACGGTGATCGAGGAGACTAGCCCGTACCGGCCCTACATCCCTGGCTGGGGGTATCGGGCCGGGCTGCAGTTCGGCTTCGGACCCGGTGCGGTCTGGGCCTACTCCACCGGGACCTGCGCCGGGGAACTCTGCTCCGTCCTGCCGGGCCTGGCGGTCTCCAAAGATCAGGGCAACACCTGGCAGCTCCGGCCGGGCGGCGAGGGGTTGCGGGACGCGGAGCTGATCGTCTCTCCACGCGGGACGGTCTACCTGCGCGAGCCGGGCGGCGACACCATCGAGCAGATCCTGCCGGAGACCGGCGCGAGCATCGTGATGCCCGCGCTGCCGGGCCCGCCCGAGCTGCTGCTGACGTTCGGCGGCGACCTGATCCTGGAGTGCCCGGGCCAGGAGACCTACGGCGGCCCGGACGCGCTGACCTGCGATCGGCCCGAGGTGACCGACCTGACCACGATCGTGAAGCCGGAGGTCCCGGCGGGAATGGGCCGGCTGACGCAGCTCGCACGGGCCGGCGACGGCCGCACCTGGCTGCTGGGGCAGGACGGCGGCGCGGTCCGGGTCAGCTCGTCGGCGGACGGTGGCAAGACCTGGGACGCGCCGGTGACGAAGGAGAGCGCGGACCCGATCCGGCTGACGGTCTCCCCGATCGACGGCGACGCCTGGCTGGTGGCCGGCGATCCGGTCCGCGTCTGGCGGCTGACCCACGATGGTGAACGCCAGGTCGTGGAGGGCGGCGACGGGCGGAGCGTGACAGAGGTCGCGGGGCAGATCCCGCAGAGTGACGAGACGCCGTTCGACGCGGCGGAGGCGTCGATGATCCAGGCGCGCGGCGAGGGTGTGCTCGCGGTCGCGACCCGGTACGACGGCATCTGGGCGTTCGCGCCGGGCGGCGGACGGATGCAGGAGGAGTTCGCGGCCGTGGGCCTGGACATGTTCACGGACGGCACAGCGGTCGCCCGGAACGGTGACGGCCGCTGTCTGATCAGCACCGGTCACGGCTGGGAACGGACCGAGACCTGGCTGGAGCCGTAACGGAGGGGCGGGGCGCACGGCCCCGCCACCACGCTCAGCTGATCCAGCGGACCTGCGAGTTGAACACGCCGGTCCAGTTGAAGACCGCCATGTTGTCCCAGCCGTCGCCGGAGTTCTGGATGTTGTAGGGGTCCCAGCCGTTGCCGGGGACCGCGTACCAGGTCGGCTCCCAGTAGAAGACGCCGATCGCGCCGCCGGCCTTCGCCGCGTTCTGCACCGCGGTGAAGGCCGCGCCCTGTCCGGCCCAGGTCGCCGCGTACCCGGGGCAGGCCGTGGTGATGCTGTTCCCGGTGCTGTCCGCGTTGCCCGTGGTGAACGGCGCGGCCGTCTCCGCAAGGATCACCGGCCTGCCGTACCGGGAGAGCGTGTCCGCGATGACTGTGGTCAGGTTGGACATCGTGCCGTGCCAGTTGCAGTAGTAGGACAGCGCTGTCACGTCCCAGGTCACGCCGGCCGCTCTGATGCCGTCGTAGAACCAGCGCGCGTGGGCCAGACTGTCCGAGTTCGCGGTATGGATGATCACCTGCGTCCCGCTGTTGCACGCCTTCACCGCGTTGTAGCCGGACTTGAGGAGCGTGGCAAGCGGACCGAAGTTGTTGTTCACCACCTTGCCGTCGTTCCACAGCATCCCGACGTTGATCTCGTTGCCGATCTGGATGCTGTCCGGCGTGGTGCCCTGCGCCTTCAGGCTGTTGCAGACGCCGTACGTGTGGTTGTAGACGTCCGTGGCCAGCGCGCTGAGCCCGTGCCCCGTCCACGCGGCAGGCTTCGTCTGCACCCCCGGGTCGGCCCAGGTGTCCGAATAATGGAAGTCGACGAGCAGCTTGAAGCCCTTCGCCTTCACGGTCCTCGCGTAGGCAAGCACCTTCGCCGCGTTGTTGTAGCCGCTGGCCGGGTTCACCCACACCCGCAGCCGGATGTAGTTGACACCCGCGCCGCTCAGGATGTCGAGCGGGTCGGCCTGCACGCCGGCAGCCGTGTAGTACTTCGCGCCGAGGTCGGTGGCGCGCTGGAGCGTGGACACGTCGGCGCCGCGCATGGAGAGCGTGCTCGCCTGGGCCGGCGCCGCGATCAGGCCGGCGCCGACAAGGCCGGTGAGGAACGCGCCGAGGACGGTTCGCAGGGACATGAGGTTCTGCCTCCCTCATGACGAAGATCGTCAATATATCTGTGAGCGCTCACAGTAGACGCTCAACCCCAAATTCAAAAGCCCTCGCCGGTACGCTGTGAGCGCTCACAGCCCGCGGCCGTGTCCAGGAACGGGTAGCCTCGCCCTCGCACCTGCACAATCTGCGAAACGAGGACCTCATGGACGTCGGTTTCATCGGACTCGGCGGCATGGGCCGGCCGATGGTGGCCAACCTGATCCGCGCCGGCCACTCGGTGCGCGTCTGGAACCGGTCCCCGGAACCGGTCGCGGCCTCGGTGGCGGACGGGGCTGTCGCGGCCGGCTCGGTCGCCGAGGTCTGGCAGGCCGGCGTGGTGCTCTCCATGCTTGCCGACGACGCCGCGGTCCGCGCAATCCTGCTTGACGAGACGCTGCTGGCCGGCGCCGCCGCGACAGTCCACGTCAACATGGCCACGGTCTCGGTCGCGCTGTCCCGGGAGGCCGCCGCGCTGCATGCCGACCACGGCATCGGATACGTCAGCGCGCCGGTGCTCGGCCGCATCGAGGTCGCGGAGGCGGGCAACCTGAATATCCTCGCGTCCGGCCCCGCCGCGCACCTGGCGACGGTGGCGCCGCTGTTCGACGCGATGGGCAAGCACACCTGGAACCTGGGCGAGTCGCCCGACCAGGCCGCCATCGCCAAGATCTCGGCCAACTTCCTGATCGCGTCGGCGATCGAGGCGCTGGGCGAGGCCGCCGCGCTGGCCGAGGCGCACGGCGTCGCGCCAGCAGTGCTTGTCGACGTGCTGACCAACAGCATCTTTCCCGGCCCGGTCTACGGCACCTACGGCGGAATGATCGCGAACAACAGCTACCAGCCGGCGAACTTCCGCCTCCCGCTCGGCCTCAAGGACGTCACCCTCGGGCTCACCGCCGGCTTCGACGCCCGTGTCCCGATGCCCTTCGCCGGCATCCTCCGCGACAGTTTCCTCGACGCCCTCGCCTACGGCGACGCCGACCAGGACTGGGGCGCCATCGCCGAGGTCTCCCGCCGCCGCGCAGCCCTCCCCCGAGACTGACGTCAGGCGGCGGCCGGGTCCTCCTCGACCAGGTAGCCGTTGGTGAGGAGCCAGCTGACGGAGATGTGGTCGGCGGCGGCGGGGAGGAGGTCGCCGTCAAGTTTGTACTGGAGGCCGAGGCCGGGCTGCCCGAACCAGGGCGCGATCGGCCCCGCCTCGACGGTGAAGGAGCGCAGCACGCAGTAGACGTGGTAGTTGCTGGCCGGCGCGCCGAGGGGCGTGTTCAGGTTCTGCGGCGGCAGCGCCCGCTGGAGGTAGAGCGTGTCGACAGGCGCCAGGTACCGGCCGCCCGGGTAGCCGAACCTGTCGATCCGCGCGCCCTCGACCATCGTCTGCTCATAGCGGACTGCTACGCCACGAAGGATGAGAAAGCCGTCCTCCGGCGGATATGCCCAGCCCTGCGCGGTGCGGTACCGCGCGGTGAAGTCGTCGCGGTCCAGCCCGCCGAAGCGGCGGTAGCCGGTCATCAGCGAGCCGGTCGGCTCCGCCGAGGGCAGCTGCTCCGGCCCGAGCTCGCCGCGCGCGGCGTAGAACGAGTCGGTCGGCGCGGCCTGCGGTGGGATGCCGGGCCGGCAGGTGCTGGCGGCCGTGGCCGAGGCGGGTGCCGGTGGCGCCGCGACGGCGACGAGGACGGCCGTGACCATCGCGGTGGCGAGCGAGCGGAACTTCACCGGTGACCCCCAGAAGAATCGATCCAAACAGGAGCATTCTGGGTGTACGCGAGCAGCTGATCGCCGTGTTCCGGGAAGATCGCCCGCCGCCGTCGCCTGGGGTCTACAGTTGTGGGTCCCGTTCGCGTCTCTGCACCCGGAACGCGGACCGGTAGGCGGCCGGGCTGGTCCCCACGGTCCGCCGGAAGCGCTCGCGGAACGCGGTCGGCGACCCGAACCCGACCTGCCCCGCGATCCTGTCCACCGCATGCCCGGTCGTCTCGAGCAGGTGTTGCGCCCGGCGCACCCGCGCCCGGAGCAGCCACTGCAGCGGCGTGCTGCCCAGCTGTTCGCGGAAATGCCGGTTGAGCGTGCGCGTGCTCATGCCGGCCTGGCGCGCCATGTCGTCGAGCGTCAACTCCCGGTGTGCGTGCTCCTCAAGCCAGCGCAGCAGCGGCTCCAGCTCCGAGCCGCGCGGCGTGGCCGGCAGCGGCTGCACGATGAACTGCGCCTGCCCGCCCTCGCGTTCGAGCGGCATCACTGACAGCCGGGCCGCGTCCGCCGCGACGGCCGAGCCGTGGTCCCGCCGGATCAGGTGCAGGCACAGGTCGAGCCCGGCGGCCGCGCCCGCGGACGTCAACACCTGCCCCTCGTCGACGTAGAGCACGTCCGCGTCGACCTCGATCTCCGGATGCCGTGCGGCAAGCAGCTCCGCGGCCAGCCAGTGGGTGGTGGCGCGCCGCCCGTCAAGCAGCCCGGTCTGTGCGAGCACAAGCGCGCCCGAGCAGATCGACGCGATCCTGGTCCCCCTGGCGGCCGCGGCGCGCAACGCGTCAAGCGCCTCCGGCGGCACCGGCGCGTCCGGGTCGGTGAGCCCCGGCACCATGATCGTGTCCGCGGCCGCGAGGTCGGCCCTCCCGTGCCGGGCGCGAAGCGTGAACGCGCCCGCCTCCACCTCACGATCAAGAGCGCAGACCAGCACACGGTACGGCGTGCGCCCGTCCGGCAGCCGCACCCGCCCGAACACCTCAAGCGGCGTCGCGAGGTCGAACGGCACCACTCCGTCCAGCGCGAGCACGGCAACGGTATGCATGGCGAGAATTCAACCATCCACCGATGGGATCCTGGTTCTCCGGCCAGGGCAAGGAGCGCTGGCGAAAATCCGTTGCAACGCGGCATTCCAGCCACTCCCCGCGGAGCGGGAGGCCCTCTACCGTCGTCGCGGTGACGAAGTTCCTCCTCGCCGTGCACGTGCTCGCGGCGATCATCGCTATCGGCCCGATCACGGTGGCGGCCAGCATGTTCCCGGCCGTGGCCCGGCGTGCGCTGGCCGACCCGCCGGACCCGCAGGCCGCCTCCTGGCTCCGGCTGCTGCACCGGATCTGCCGCGTCTACGCGGTCGTCGGCGTCGCGGTCCCGGTCTTCGGCATCGCCACCGCCAGCAGCCTCGGCGTGCTCACTGATGCCTGGCTGCTGACCTCGATGGCCCTGACCGCGGCCGCCGCCCTGCTGCTCATCCTGGCCGTCCTGCCCCGCCAGGCAGCCCTGGCCGCCGCACTGGACACGGCAGAGACACCCACCAGCGACGGGGCGCCGGCTACCAGCGCGACTGCTCCCGACGCGGCACAGAGCGGCAGCGACGTGGCCCGTGGCGCGGCATCGGCCGGTGTGAAGGCGGTCGCGGCGCGGGCCGTCCCGCGGCTGGCGATGGTCACCGGCATGTTCAACCTGCTCTGGGCGGTCGTCACGGTGCTGATGGTCGTCCGTCCCGGCTCCACGACCGGTGCGTGAGCGCATGCACCGCCTGCTCAGAATCGCGGCCGCGGTCGAGGCGTTCTCCCTGCTTGTGCTGCTGGCGAACCTCGCCACAGTGCACCTGCCCGCGATCGCCTCGCTTACCGGCCCGCTCCACGGCTGCGCCTATCTCTTCGTGATCATCGCCGCGTTCCGGCTGCCCGGCCTCTCCCGACCCACCCGGCTCTCCTCGCTTGTGCCCGGGGTCGGCGGCCTCCTCGTCCTACTGGGAACCCCCTGACACGACCCCGGGAAAGACCGGATTCCCCGCAGGTCATCGACCGAGCACGATTGGCCACATGCGACGGCTCCTCTCCGTACAATTGATGGCTCTGCTGCTTGTGGGTCTTGCGGTTGCCCCGGCGAGCGCGCATCCGCGATCGATCGACTGGCATGCGTGCGAGGCGGACGACACCGCGGAGTGCGGCACGCTTGAGTTGCCTGTCGACTGGTCCCGGCCGCGCGGTGAGACGTTCGCGCTTCCGCTCGCGCGCCGGACCGCCCCGGATCGGGAGCATCGGATCGGGTCGCTCGTGTTCGGTCCCGGCGGACCGGGCGACTCGGGCGTGCAGCGGATCCTTGACCACAACAGGTTCAGCACGGAGCTGTTCGCCCGGTTCGACGTCGTCAGCTTCGACCCGCGCGGCGTCGGCGTGTGCGCGGAGACCGAGGCGCGCCCGCCGGTGATCATGGACAGTCCGGCCGCGTTCGCGGAGATGCGCGACTACAACGCGCGGCAGCGGGACGCCTGCCGGGACGTGCCTGTCTACAGGCATGCGGACACCGCGAGCGCGGCCCGTGACCTGGACGCGCTGCGTGCCGCGCTCGGTGACCGGCAGCTGACCTTCCACGGCAGCTCCTACGGCTCGTTGCTGGCTCAGCAGTACGCGGAGCTGTTCCCCGGGCGGGTGCGGGCGATCGTCGCGGAGAGCGTGGTCGACCATGGCCTTGACACGCGGGCGTTCACGATGTCGCAGGCAGTCAACGGGCAGGCGATCTTCGACCGCTGGGTGGCCTGGTGCGACGCGACAGTGAGCTGCGCGCTGCACGGCCAGGACGTACGCGCGGTCTGGAACGCGCTGCCGGCCGGCTTCGACCGGGACGTGATGGCGTTCCGGGCGTTCTACCAGGGCGATTTCGCCGGGCTGGCGGCGAAGGTGGCGCGCGGCGAGCACGGCGGCGTCTCGCTGCCACCGATGGCGACGAACGTGTTCTGCGCCGATTGGGCGCTGCCGGTCCGGTCCTTCGCGGAGTACCGGGCGCTGCTCGACGACGCCCGCCGGGTCGCGCCGGACCTGCTGCCGGTCGCTGCCGCGCTCGGCATCGCGGCCTGCCTCGGCGCGCCGGTCCCGGTGCGGAACCCGCAGCACGTGGTGTCGGTGCACAGCTTGGACCGGCCGATGCTGCTGATCAACGCCCGCTTCGACCCGGCCAGCGCCTACGCGTGGGCCACCAGGGTGGCCGGGCAGCTCGGGGCGGAGGGGGTGCTGGTCACGTACGAGGGGGTGCGGCACGGGACCTACTCCCAGTCGTGCGTGAAGGCGCTTGTGGACCGCTACCTGGTCGACCTGACCGTGCCGCCACGGGGTACGAGCTGTCCGGAGTGATGGGGGAGGCACGGGGGTACGGCTTGTCGGCCGTACCCCCGCGCTTTGTGTGGTTTCAAGGCGATTTGAGCGGGTACGCCCTAGCCGCTGTTCACGAACATCGGGGGAAGGGCGTGACTCATGGACGCGGTTGAGGCGATCAAGCAGGATCACCAGCGGATGGAACAGGTCTTCGCGAAGCTGGAGGCCGGCGACGGCGACCGCCGGGCGCTGCTCACGGAGGTGGAGAACCGGCTCGAGGCCCACTCACACGCCGAGGAGCAGGAGGTCTACCCGGCCATCAAGAAGGCGGCGCCGGACGAGGCCGACGAGGTAGACCACGGCTACGACGAACACTCCGAGGCCGAGTCGCTGCTGCACAAGGCGATCAGCCTGGCCGACTCACCAGACTTCGACGACGCACTCCAGGAGTTCCTGGAAGCGGTCCGCCACCACGTCGAGGAGGAGGAGACCGAGCTGCTTCCCGCGCTCGCCGACGCGGTCGACGAGGCGGAACTCGAGCGCCTCGGCACCGCCTTCGAAACCAAACGCCACGCCGAACTCCAGGAGTCCGGCCTCGACGACGGCGCGCACGACCTCGACGACATGACCCGCGCCGAACTCTACGAGGAGGCGAAGCGCGCGGAGGTGCCCGGCCGCTCCCACATGACCAAGGACGAGCTCAAGGACTCCCTCCAGGACGCCTGACCCGGCGGTACACATCCGCGATGACCTCGGCGAGCGCGTCGGCGGCGGCCTCGGCAGCGGCGGTGTCGGCAGCGACTGTGGTCCTGTAGACGGCGGCGGTGTCCTGATGGGCGCCGCCGTCCGCCGTCCGGGTCGCCGCCCCGGCGAGGTAGGCGGCGGCGAGCCGCTCCGCCTCGCCGCTCTCGGCCCGCGTCGCCTCGACCAGCGGCAACGCGAGCAGGCGGGCGGCGAGATCTCCGACGTCGGCCATGCGCGCGGGGGAGTCGGACAGCGGCGCGACGGCCGCACGGGCTGCTGAGTCGGACTCTGCCGTGCCGGCTGTGGAGTCGGGCCCTGCCGTGCCGGCTGCGGAGCCGGGCTCCGCCGCGCCGGCTGCGCGGGCCACGGAGTCGAGCAGCGCCGCGCGGGCCTCGCCGGCCGCACGGGCCGCGGAGGCCTCGCCGGCCGCACGGGCCGCGGAGGCCTCGCCGGCCGCACGGGCCGCGGAGTCGGGCACCGCCGCGAGCGAGAACCGCGTCGCAGGCAACGGCCCAGCCGTCACCGCCGCAGCGTCGCCCTCCACACCGAGTGCCGGTTCGGGCTCCTCACCCGCCTCCCCGCAGGAAGGCCCCGGGTCCCGCGCCGCCGCGAGCGCCCGCTCATAGCCGCTGATCCGCAGCAGCGGCGCCCCGCCGACGGTGAGCGTCACCCCGCCGTCGCCGTCCGGCGCGACAACCCCCGCGGACCCCGGCGCCAGCGCCGCACGCAACGCGTCCGTGCTGCTCAGCAGCGTCCGATACGACTCGTGGGTCAGCACGTCGATCGAGTCCACCGCCGGCACCCCGACCCGGCGCCCATACGGCAGGCGCAGCCCACGGCCGAGGATCTGTTCGGTGAGCGTCTCCGAGGCGAGCGCCCGTAGCGCCAGGATCACACCCACGTTCGGCACGTCCCACCCCGAGTTCAGCTTGTCCACCGCGACCACCGCACGCACCGGCGACCCCTGCTCCTCCACGCCGGCCAGCGCACGCAACGCCTCGTCGCTCGACCGCGACGTCACGAGCAACACCCGCCCGGCCCCCGGCAGCAGCCCCGCCAGTTCGTCCGCGACCTGCTCGGCCTCGTCGATCGCACGGCACACCACAAAGATCAACGGCGTCATCGGGGGTACGCCGCGCGCCGCCGCCCAGCCGTGCCACGCACGCTCCTTCGCCTCCCGCAGCCGGCACGCATCCCGGAGCCGCCGCTCACGGTCGTCGTCGCCGAAACGGTCTCGGTCGTCATGGAGACGCCGTTCCCGACCGGTGTCGCCGTCCGGCGTTGCGGGGGAGCCGCCGTCCGGCGTTGCGGGGGAGCCGCCGGTCGGCGTCACGGGTGAGCCGCCGGTCGTGGCGGGGGACCTGCCGGTCAAGATCGGAGTGCCTGGGCCTGGCGTAGGAGACGCGCCGACGAGCACCGGCACCGCCACCAGCCCGTCCGTGATCGCGGATGCCAGCGGATACCTGAACACCACCCTGGCCCGGTCCGCCCGGTCCGGTGTGGCAGTGAAGCCGATCAGCGCACGCGGCGCCAACTCCCGCACCGCCGCCCCGAACGCGCGCGCCGCCTCCCGGTAGACGTGGTGCTCATCCGCGATCACCACCAGGTCGCCGGTCTCCACGAGTCGCTGGTAGAGCCCGGCACCCCACGCCTCATCCGGCGCGTGCAGCCGCCGCCCGGCCGACGCACCGGGCCGGATGAGCTGCTGCACCGTGAAGACGTAGAGCGTAAGCGAGTCAGGGTCCGGCGCCGGCCCGCGCGCCCGGCCGGTCACGATCGCGGGCGTCCACTCCCCACCCGGCACGTACCGCGGGTGGCCGGGCGTGAAGTTGCCCACCGTCTTCTCGTGCACAGCGGTGCCCGGCGTGACGATCAGGATGTTCCGCACACCGCGCTCGGCCAGGTACTCGACAAGCGCGGCGCTCACATACGACTTACCCACACCGGTCGCCAGCTCGCAGACCGCCTCGCTCCCGTCGCCCGGCGCGACCGCCCGGGCGGCCGCCGCCAGCGCGGCCGCGTTCGGCTCCCGCAGGTCCATCGCGGCCGCGATCTGCGCCACCAGATCGGCGTCATAGGGCAGCCAGCTCATCGGGGCACGCTCCGGTGCGTTGGCGGGCCGATCCGTGTGTCCGTGCGCGCGTCATAGGGCAGGCAGCTCATCGGAGCACGCTCCGGTGTGTCGGCCGACCGGTCCGTGCGACCGGGTAGCCAGGTCATCGCAGCACCCGCCGGTGGCGGAGCAGGTCGTCCGGGGCCTTCAGCACGCGTGAGCCCGGCCGCAGCGCGCGCAGATGGGCGGCCGTCCCGGGCAGCACCGCCCGGCCGACGATGGTGACGGTCTCGTCCGGGCGCAGCGCTGTCACCGCGGCCGACGCCAGCCGCTCGTCGACCACGCCGTCCACGACCGCGAGCCGGTTCCGCCCTCGCACGCCGGCGAACGGCCCGCGCGGCGCGAGCCGGAAGCCCAGCTGGGCCGCGACGAACTCGGCCGGCAGCGCGTCCAGCAGCACCCGGCCGCCGGTCACCTCGTAGCGCGCGGGAGTGACGGCAAGCGTGCGGAACCCGCCGCCGCCCGGCCACTCGCGCACCACGCGTTCCCGGCTGCGGGCGGCCGAGAGCAGGCGGCGGTGCAGCGTGCCGAGCGCCTCGTCGCCGACGCCGTCAAGCAGCCGGGCGCCGGCCAGCGCGGCCACGGTACGCCGTGCGGCCGCCACGTCCGCCGGGGTGAGGCCGTCCGGAAGCGGTGCGACAGGTTCGGCACGCGAGTCGCGGGTGATGCCGCCGGGGTCCGCGCCGTCCACCACCATCCGCAGCCGGGGCAGCGTGAAGCCGGTGACGGTGGCCGCGCTCTGCTCGACCGCGACCCAGCGCCGGCCGAGCTTGTGCGCCACGGCCGCTGTGGTGCCGGAGCCGGCGAAACCGTCCACCACCAGGTCGCCGGCGTCGGTGGCGATCTCGATGATCCGGCGCAGCAGCGGTTCCGGCTTGGGGGTGGCGAACGGTTCGGTGCCCGGGAAGAGACGGCGCAGGTGGTCGCGCTTGGCGTCCTGGTTCGTGCCGACCTCCTCGGCCGGCCACCAGGTGCGCGGGACCAGGCCGGGCTGGACCTCGTGCCGGTACCGCTTGATCACCGGGAGGCTGTCGCCGCCGCGGCCGAACCAGACGCGGCCGTCCGCGCGGGCCGCGTGAAGCGTGGCCGGGCTGAACCGCCAGTAGGAGCCGGCCGGCGGGCGGACCACCCGGCCGGACGGCAGTTCGACCGCGAACCGGTTGCGTTCGGTGCCGCTCTTCGCCGTGCCGTTGTCGCCCTGCAGCCATGGGCCGCGCGGGTCGCCGTCCGGGTTGCGGTACCGGCCGTCGACGAGCGCGGTGCGCGGCAGCAGGTTCCGGACCGTGCGCCAGCCGGGGCCGGACGGCGCGTACACGTGGAGGTAGTCGTGGGCTGAGGACAGGTCGGTGTCGTTGCGGCGGCCGCGGTCCTTCTCCCAGACGACCGTGGCGACGAAGCTGGACCGCCCGAAGATCTCGTCAAGCAGCACCTTGCAGTACGCGCTCTCCGCGTCGTCCAGGTGCACCCAGAGCGAGCCGTCCGGGGCCAGCAACTCGCGGGCCAGCAGCAGCCGCTCGCGTATCATGGCGAGCCAGATCGAATGGTCGAGGCCGTCGTCGTACTGTGCGAAGGTCTGCCCGGTGTTGAACGGCGGGTCGAGGTAGACGAGCTTGGCGGCGCCGCGGTAGGCGGACGCCCACTCCGGGATGCGGACCAGCGCGCGCCACGCGTCCCGGCAGTCGCCCTGGATGAGCAGGTTGTCGCGCGGCCCGCCGGTGACGTCCCCGACGCGCCCGGTCTCGGCCAGCAGCCGCACCTCGGCGAGTCGCGGATCGTCGCGGTCCACCCAGGAATAGCCGCCGCTGCCGTCGCAGAGCAGCGCCCGGTCCTGATGGACCCAGGAAAGGCTCAGGCGACCGCTCACAAATTGTTTACCCTAGCCGTACCGGCGGCATCTTTTTGCCCGGAAACGCGCGATCGCGCATCAGATGAATCGCGAGTCCGTGATCCGTTCCATCGGGGTAAGGCGTTGACCATGGTCGATTCCGTGGGATTGCGCAGCAGACTGTTCGCCACCCGGGACGTGCGTTCGCTGGTGGCCGAGACCGAGGTGGAGGGCCAGACGCTCAAACGCGCGGTCGGCCCGGTGCAACTGACCGCGCTCGGCGTCGGTGCGATCATCGGCACCGGCATCTTCGTGGTGATCGGCGAGGGCGCCGCGCTGGCCGGCCCAGGAGTGATCTTCTCGTTCATGCTTGCCGCGCTCGCCTGCATGTTCTCCGCGCTCTCCTACGCGGAGCTGTCGTCGTCGATGCCGGTCTCCGGCAGCGCCTACACCTACAGCTACGCCACGCTCGGCGAGCTGGTCGCCTGGATCATCGGGTGGGACCTGATCCTTGAGTACGGCGTCTCGGTGGCCGCGATCGCGGTCGGCTGGGGCGGGAACCTCAACGCGTTCCTTGACACCGCGTTCGGGGTGGCGCTGCCGGACGCGATCTCGCAGTCGCCGCCGGACGGCGTGTTCAACCTGCCTGCCGTCTTCATCGTCCTGGCGATCACCGCGCTGCTGGCGTTCGGCGTGCGGGAGAGCGCGCGGGCGAACCTGGTGATGGTCGTGGTCAAGCTGGTCGTGCTGATCTTCTTCATCATCGTGGCCTGCACCGCGATCAACTCCGGCAACTTCACGCCGCTGCTTCCGCACGGCGGGGACGGGGCGGTCAGCGCCGCAGCGATCATCTTCTTCGCGTTCATCGGGTTCGACGCGGTCACCTGCGGCAGCGAGGAAGCGCGCAACCCGGCGCGGGACCTGCCGATCGCGATCATCGGTTCGCTCGTCATCTGCACGGTCTTCTACGTGCTGGTGTCGGCCGGCGCGATCGGCATCGCGGGCTCGGACGTCCTGTCCGGAAGTGACGCGCCGCTTGCCGCCGCGCTCTCCGAGGGGGCCGGCATCACCTGGGCGGCCGCGATCCTGGCGTTCGGCGCGCTCGTCGCGATCACAAGCGTGGTGCTGGTGATCCTCTACGGCCAGACGCGGATCTTCTTCAGCATGTGCCGGGACGGACTGCTGCCGCGCCGGCTGGCCACGCTGCACCCGCGGTTCGGCACGCCGGTGCTGCTTACGGCCGGGCTCGGCCTGCTGATCTCGGTGCTGGCCGCGCTTGTGCCGCTCGGCGAGATCGTCCGGCTGACAAACATCGGCACGCTGTTCGCGTTCGTTCTGGTCAACATCGGGGTGCTTGTGCTGCGCCGGACCCGGCCGGACATGCCCCGGCCGTACCGGGTGCCGCTGTCCCCGGTGTTGCCGTTGCTCGGGATCGGGTTCGCGATCTACCTGATGGCCGACCTGCCGGGCAGCACCTGGCTGCGGTTCGTGCTCTGGCTGCTGGCCGGCCTGGTCATCTACGCGCTCTACGGCTACCGGCACTCCCGGCTCCGCACCGGGAACGGGGAGGTCAATCGGCCCGCCTGATCCCGCCGACCCGGGCCAGCACCTCACGCTCCTTGATCTCTCTGCCGTCCTCGCCGAGCTGGATCCCGCGCAGCTGGATCCAGTCCCGGCGGGGGGCGCCGGAGCCGATCGCGGTTATCCGCAGGGTGAGCGTGCCGAGCCCGTAGCAGTAGTCGGGCTCGGGGATGTGGACTGTGTCGCCGACACGGAGGGACGTCGTTGGGCCGGTCACGGCAGCCAGCTCCTTCGGGCACGGGGAACCGCCGCGCGCCGGACGCACGGCAAACCGTCGGGGAGGTGATTTGTGTGGATACAGCGCCAACGAGCAACCCCGGCCCGGGGTTCCTGACGCCTAAACGGGGGACGACGGGCGCAGCACGGTGGCGCGCTTGGTGTCCGCGTTCTCAAGCGCCCCGACCATCGGTACGTCGTACCCGGCGACCACTGTGAGCCGGTCGTGTGGCAGATAGGCCCGCCCGGGGTCTCCGGCCAGCACAACAGTGCCGGACGCGGCCGCGCGCTCCAGGAACGCGAGCATCCGCCCGGACATCTCCTTGCTGTAGAAGACGTCGCCGGCGAGGAGCACGTCCACGTCCGGGCTAGCCGGTCCGGCCAGCAGATCCTCGCCGTTCGACGTCACCGTTCCAGGTACCGCGTTGGCCTGTGCGTTGAGCGTGATGGCGGCGACCGCGTACGGGTCGATGTCGTTCGCGATCACGTGCCGGGCGCCGGCCAGCGCTGCTGCGACCGCGACAAGCCCGGACCCGGAGGCGAGGTCGAGCACTGTCTTTCCGCGTACGATGTCGGGAAAGTCCAGGATGTGACGAGCGACGGCCTGCCCACCGGCCCACGCGAACGCCCAGAACGGCGGCGGCTGGGACTCCCCGGTGTGCGACTCCGTGTGCTCCCACAGATCGATCGCGTCCTGCGCCAGGTGCAACCGCACCTCGGGCACGAACGGCACCGGCGCGAGCCGGGTGTGGGCGAGCACGAACTCGGACGCGGACACGGGACTCCAGGCGTGCGGGGAACCAAGCGCGGTTCCGGTGAACCGGGTAGGAAGAAGGAAACCACGCGGGAGGTCGGGCATGACGCAGCGGGTACGGATAGGCCTCGGACTGGCACTTGTGGTGGCGCTTGCGGCGGGTTGCGGCGAGGACGAGGTGCCCGAGGCGGCCGCCACCAGCGCACCCCCACCGCCACCCGCGTCGGTGGACGCGCCCGCACCGTCGCCGTCCGCCGCGTCGCCCACCCCGGCCGGCCCGCCGAACCTGGGCGCGGCCCCGAAGGAGATGGCGAAGAACCTGGACGTGCCGTGGGGCCTGACGTTCCTGGCCGACGGCTCCGCGTTCGTGGCCGAGCGGGAGACCGCCAAGATCAAGCACGTTCCGGCCGGTGGTGGCGCCGCGGCCGAGATCTACGAGGTCCCCGGCGTGGAGCCGGGCGGCGAGGGCGGCCTGCTCGGCATCGCGGTCAGCCCGGACTTCGCCACCGACCGCTGGCTCTACGCCTACTTCACCGCCGCGGACGACAACCGGATCGTGCGCTTCACAGTCAACGCGGACGGCAAGGGCGTCAGCGGCGACCCGGAGGAGCTGTTCACAGGTATCGCGAAGGCGAACATCCACAACGGCGGGCGGATCGCGTTCGGCCCGGACGGCATGCTCTACGCCGGCACCGGCGACGCGAACGTGAAGCCCCGCGCCCAGGACCCGCGCAGCCCGAACGGCAAGATCCTGCGGCTCACCCCGGAGGGCAAGGCCGCGCCCGGCAACCCCACCGAGGGCTCGCCGATCTACTCGCTCGGCCACCGCAA
Source organism: Catenuloplanes sp. NPDC051500 (assembly GCF_044454585.1). Taxonomy (NCBI): domain Bacteria; kingdom Bacillati; phylum Actinomycetota; class Actinomycetes; order Micromonosporales; family Micromonosporaceae; genus Catenuloplanes; species Catenuloplanes sp. NPDC051500. Next base: position 768,593 of record NZ_JBITDX010000002.1, on the reverse strand, counting down.
CGTCCAGGGCCTGGCCTGGGACTCGGACGGCAAGCTGTGGGCCACCGAGTTCGGGCAGAACCGGCTGGACGAGGTCAACCAGATCGAGGCCGGTAAGAACTACGGCTGGCCGGAGGTCGAGGGCGGCTCGAAGAACGCCGAGTTCGCCAACCCGAAGGTCACCTGGGCCACCTCGGAGTCGTCGCCGTCCGGCATGGCGATCTCCGGCAACACGATCTACGTGGCCGCGCTGCGCGGCGAGCGGGTGTGGACGATCCCGCGCACCGGCACGGACACCGGCGAGCCGGCCGCGCAGTTCACCGGGAAGTACGGCCGGATCCGCACGGTCGAGGTCGCGCCGGACGGTGCGCTCTGGATCAGCACGTCAAACACGGACGGCCGCGGCGACGTGCGCGACGGCGACGACCGCCTCCTCCGCTTCCCACCCTCCTGAAGACACCGCCACCGGGGGTACGCCCGCGGCGTACCCCCGGAGGATTGTGGTTATCGGCAGAATGCCGCGTCGACGGTGTCGATCACGTGCTGGTGGGCCGCTTCCTCCCACGGCGTGGACGTGACCGCGATCGCGACCGCCCGCCCGTCCTCGGTGGCGCCGCCGCGCGTCTCGAAGCCGGGGATGTCCCCACCGTGCCCCCAGTAGACTCCGCCGCAGCTCAGCGGCGTGCTCGCCAGGCCGAGGCCGTAGCGGGCGCCGGGCCACAGGCCGGCCGAGGCGTCCACAGTGGTCCGCATCTGTGCGAGTTCGGCAGGTCCGAGCAGACTGCCGCCGAGCAGTGCGCGGAAGAACCGGTTCAGGTCACTCGGCGTGGCGATCATCTGGCCGGCCGCCCAGCCCCACGACGGGTCCATCGTGGTCAGGTCGACGCGCTCCGGCCCCTCGTAGCCGCGCGGGTGCGGCGTGCGGATCGACTCGTCGCCCACGCCCGGGAAGTACGTCTCGCGCAGCCCGGCCCGGTCGATCACCCGCTGGGTGATCTGCTCCGCGAGCGGCCGCCCGGAAATCCGCTGGATCAGCAGGCCGAGCACGATGTACCCGGTGTTGCTGTACTTCCAGGACGTGCCCGGCGCGAAGTCCGGCGCCTGCGCGAACGCGATGTCGAGCAGTTCCCGCGGCTCCCGGTAGCGGTGCAGCGCGGTCTCCAACTCCTCGTCCGGGATGAAGTCGGTGTAGTTCGCCAGCCCGCTCGTGTGCTGCAGCAGCTGGCGGACCGTGATCTGCCCGCCGTTCGGCACCAGCCCCGGCAGGTACGTCCCGACCGGCTCGTCCAGCCCGATCCTGCCCTCGCCGACCAGCTGCAGCACCACCACGGCCGTGAACGTCTTGGTGTTGCTGCCGATCCGGACATAGCCGTCTGTCTGCGGCCGGGCGCCGGTGCGCAGATCGCCGACCCCGGCCGTGTAGTCGCGGGTGCGCCCGTCCCGCTGCCGGACCGCGGCGAGCGCGCCGGGGAAGCCGTCCGCGGTCACAAGCGAGTCCAGGCCACGCTGCACCTGATTCGGCGGCCCGGCCTGTGCCTGCGCCGGCGCGACAAGCACGATGCTGCCGATCAACGCCACCGACGCGGCGGTACGTCTGAGGAATGTCATGCGCCAAGCCTCGCGAACCCGGGCGGCACAATCGATGGTGGTAGTCACCGTCTGCGGGTAGGGCAACCCCTACTCGCACAGCGCCCGGTCGACCGCCGCGACTACGTGCAGATGCTGCGCGCGCCCGTCAGGTCCCGCAGTCACCGCGACCTGCGCCGCCCGGCCGTCGTCCCGTACACCGCCGCGCGTCTCGAAACCCGGCACGTCGCCGCCGTGCCCCCAGTAGACACCGCCGCAGCTCAGCGGCGTGCTGGTCAGGCCGAGCCCGTAGCGCACGCCCGGCCACATCTGGTCATAGGTGTCCACAGTGGTCCGCATCTCCGCCAGCTCCGGCGCGCCGACAAGCCGGCCCTCCACGAGCAGGGCGCGGAAGAACGTGTTCAGATCGCGCGGCGTGGCGATCATCGCGCCGGCCGACCACGCCCACGACGGATCCGACTCGGTGACGTCGTCCCGCGGATCCTCCTCGTAACCCCGCGGATGCGGCGCGCGCATCGACTCGTCCCGGGCCGCCGGGAAATACGTCTCCCGCAGGCCCAGCCGGTCGATCACCCGCGTGGTGATCTCCTCCGCGACCGGGCGCCCGGTGATCCGCTCGATCATCAGGCCGAGCACCACGTACCCCGTGTTGCTGTACTGCCAGCCCGCCCCGGGCGGGAACACCTGCCCGTGCGCGAACGCGATCTTCAACAGCTCCATCGGCGCGCGGTACACGTGCCGGCGCTCGTCGAAGTCCTCGTCCTCCATGTGCTCGGTATAGTTCGGCAGGCCGCTCGTGTGCTGCAGCAACTGGCGCACCGAGATGTCCTTCCCGCGCGGCACCACCCCCGGCAGGTACCACTCGATCGACCGGCGCAGCTCCACCTTCCCCTCCGCGACCAGCTGCATCACCACCACCGCGGTGAACGCCTTGGTGTTGCTGCCGATCCGGACGTACCCGTTCACCGGCGGCGCCGCACCGGTCGCCAGATCCCCGACGCCCGCCGTGTAGTCCCGGACCCCGCCGTCCCCCGGCTCCAGCACCGCCGCGATCACCCCAGGGAAACGGTCCACCGCGACCAGGCCGTCAAGGCTGCGCTGAAACGCATCAGGGGCCGGCGCCGGTGTCGGCGTCGGCTCCGGAGCAGCCGTCACCACGGGGGAGGACGGCGCCGCCACCATCGGCTCCGCGCTCACCACCGGCGCTGCCGAGCCGGCCAGCGTAAGGCCGCTGAGCAGCGCAATCACCGCCGCGGAGACCCTCGCACGCACGCTCACCACCACGACCCCTCTCATCCGGCCCCCTGCAAGTGTGTCGCGGCGCGTAGCGTTCCGGGTATAGATCAACCTGCACAACATCGTTCTCGCAGACAGGAGATCTACATATGGAGACTGTCGACTGGGTGCCGGAAGGCGTGGACCTGGACCGGCCCAACGCCGCCCGCGTGTACGACTACTACCTCGGCGGCGCCCACAACTTCGCTGTCGACCGGCAGATGGGCGACCAGGCCATCGCCGGCTGGCCCGAACTGCCGATGATCATGCGGGCCAACCGCGCGTTCCTGCGCCGCGCCGTGCAGTACCTGGCCGGCCAGGGCATCCGCCAGTTCCTCGACCTCGGCTCGGGCATCCCCACCGCCGGAAACGTCCACGAGGTCGCCCGCGCCGCCGACCCCACCTGCCGCGTGGCCTACGTCGACCACGACCCGATCGCCGTCGCCCACGGCACCGCGCTCCTCCGCGACGAGCCCGGCGTCACCATGATCCAAGCCGACCTGCGCGACCCCGGGAGCATCCTCACCCACCCCGGCATCCGCGCCACAATCGACTTCGACAAGCCGCTCGCCATCCTGATGGTCGCCGTCCTGCACTTCGTCAGCGACACCGACGACCCGGCACACATCGTCGCCGCCTACCGCGACGCCTCCGCCCCCGGCAGCGCCCTCGCCCTCTGCCACGCCACCCGCGGCGAACGCAACGAACGCGCCGCCGAACACCGCGAGCTCTACACCCGTACCACCACCCCCATGACCATGCGCTCCCGCCAGCAGGTTGCCACCCTCCTCGACGGCTACGACCTGGTCGACCCCGGCCTCGTCTACATGGCCTCCTGGCGCCCTGAAGAAGGCATGCCCGCCCGGCCAGAGGTCTACCCCGGCCTCGCCGCCGTAGGCCGGCTCAGCACCCGATAACGCGGTTGGATGGCGCGCGACCACCATCTGTGGCAAGGATGGGTGACATGACGGTTCCCACGGTCACCCTTCCGCTACCCGACGGTTCCACCGCCGAGATGCCGATGGTCGGCTTCGGCACCTGGCGGATTCGCGGTCAAGAGGCCTACAACGCCACCCGTGCCGCCCTCGACGCCGGCTACCGGCACATCGACACCGCCACCATGTACGACAACGAAGCCGAGGTCGGCCGCGCCCTCCGCGACAGCGGAGTCCCCCGCGACGACGTCTTCATCACCACCAAACTCCTTGCCGAAGACGCCGGCCGCGAAAAACAGGCCCTCACCGACAGCCTCCGCAAACTCGGCCTCCAACAGGTCGACCTCTGGCTCATCCACTGGCCCCCGAACGGCCTCGCCGCCCCCGAGGTCTGGCGCGAACTCATCGGAGCCCAGGACCACGGCTTCGCCCGCTCCATCGGCGTCAGCAACTACGCCCCCGAACAGATCGACGAACTCATCAAGGCCACCGGCCGCCCACCCGTCGTCGACCAGATCCCGTGGAGCCCGGCCCAGCACGACGCGGCGCTCCTCGCGGAACTCCACGCCCGTGACGTCACTGTCGAGGGGTACAGCTCCCTGAAGCGCACGCCGTTGACGGCGCCTGCTCTTACCGAGATTGCTGCGCGGCATTCGCGTACGCCGGCGCAGGTTGTTCTTCGGTGGCATGTTCAGCATGGGATTGTGGTGATTCCTAAGTCGGTGCGGGCGGAGCGGATTGCTGAGAATATTGCGCTTTTTGATTTTGAGCTTGGTGATGGGGAGATGGCGGTGCTTGATAGGCTTTGAGGTTTAAGGCTTCGCTGTTTTTGCTGTTTTTGGGCTTTGTCTTGCGACTTTCGCTGGGTGGGGTGTCGGGGGGGGGGGGGGGGGGGGCGGGGGGGGGGGGGGGTAAATAAAAAAAAGGACCACAAAAACACCACCACC
>NZ_JBITDX010000002.1:528383-763860 GCF_044454585.1 Catenuloplanes sp. NPDC051500 | reverse complement strand
TCGGGGCATGGCGCCTTACTTCGGGCGGTCAGGCTTGATCCCTACGTAAGGCGCCATGCCCCGACACCCTCGGTGGGCGCGTTTAGTGGGGCGGCGGCAGTCTGATTTTGGGGCTTGGTGTAGCCGCTGGGCAGTGGTTATAGCGGAGCGCTGTCTGGGTGTTTTGAGCTGAGAGTAAGAATGCTGTTCGTGGCTTTGTCGCAGGTGCGGTTGCGTCACGTCGTGGTTTAGGGATTAGTGGGGGCAATTCCAGATCTGCGTGGAAGAGTTGGACTGCTACGTGGGTTAGAGCTGCCGGGGTGCGGGACGTAAGACTTCTAGTGACGTTCCGTGGTGGTCGGATGGGTCGCGTTTGATTGATCGATCCGGTGGGGACGAATGGTCATCCGTCGAATGTACTGGGGAGTGGTTTTGCGGGGTGGATAACCACTCCCCAGTACATTCGACGGGTGATCTTTGTAGGTTGGGATGGTGGGCTGGCATTTTTATGGTGATATTTCGGGTGTGCGGAGGGTGATTGCTGGATGTGCTCCGCGTTGCCCGCTCCGCGTTGCCCGCTCCGCGGGCTTGATCATGGCGAGTCTCGGCGTGGTCTGTCCTCGCGAGGGCCGGGCGGGCGCGGGCAACCTGGCGCTGACGCGCTTCCCTGCCTCGGTGCGCTCTTGATCTTCGCGACGCTTATCGGGCTTGATCACGGCGAGTCTCGGTGGCGGGGTCTGGTCCTCACGAAGCTGGGCGGGCCGGCCAAGCCGCCGCTGATGCGCTTCCCTGCCTCGGTGCGCTCTTGGTCTCCACGTCGGTTCGCGGGCTCGATCACGGCGAGTCTTGGCGCGGTCTGGTCGTCGCGAAGGCCTGGCAGGCGCGGCCAACCCGCGGCCGACGCGGATTCCGCCTCGATGCTGCTCTTGATCTCCAGGTCGGGACGTCACGTCGGGACGCCGCGCCACTCTCGCGGCGGACGGCGATCCGGCTTGCTGCCGGTCGCTTCAGGGGCGGTGTCAGCGTGTGGCCGGAGCGAGACGCGGTCCAGGGATCGTGCGAAACGCATACAAAAGCGACCGCTAGGCTGCCATCGACCCGCCCACCAGGGAGTAGATCATCGGGAGGGCCGCCACCAACGGATGGGGGCGTGCTATTGACGCAGATAGCGTTCGGCAAGTCGGCGGCGGCGCTCTTTGCGGAGTCCGGTCAGGTATGCGCGAGGGCCGGCCAGCAGTCCGATCCGGTAGGCGTCGCGTAATACGTCCGGCATGTGTGTGGGGACGACCAAATCGCGCAGCATTCGCGGTATCAAGCGGGAGAGTTGCATTGCCAGCCTCGGGTCGGCCATCAGCAGCGCGGTGTAAGCGGCCCCGATGCCCCTGCCGAAGCCGATCATCCGCTCCCGTACGCCTGCCAGGTCGCGCCTCAACTCGCCGCGCACCACGACTGACGGTTCGTAGGCGACAGTCCCGCCGTGCAGCCTCACCTGCAGGAACGCCAGCATGTCCTCGGAGCGGCCGGCGGGGGTTCCGGCGCCGAGCGCCACGTCCCAGCCGCCGATCCGCTCGAGCACGCCGGGGCGGAACACCATGTTCGTCCCGGCGCCCAACGGTGGTACCCCCTCGAGAGGGTGACGCACGTGCTCGGTCGCGGGCCCGAATCGCACAGGCACGAAAGTCCGGCCGGACAGGCGTTCTGCCCAGAGTTGGGCTTCCGTGTCCAGGGCGGAGGGCACCACCACTCCGGTGATCACATCCGCATCCGGGTGGATCATCAACGACCGGGCTATCTCCGCCAGCCAGTACGCATCCGGCACGGCGTCGTCGTCGATCCAGGCCAGGATCGCACCGGGCGCCGCCTCGACGGCCCGGTTCCGGGCGTGTGACAGCCCACCATGCGGCTCCCGCACGTAGGCCACGGTTATCCGGCCCGTCGACTCGGCGGCCCGCGCGGCGTCACGCACCACGTCCTCGGTCTCGGACGACGAGGGCTCACTGTCCACCACGAGGATCCGAAACCGTGGGTACTCCTGTGCCAGCAGCCCGTCCAGGCAGCGCGCGAGCAGGTCGGGCCGTTCCCGCGTGCACACCACCACTGTCAGCTCCGGCGCGTCCGCAAGAACCGACACCCTTTCGGACAGGTACGGGGGTACGACTCGCGGCGACAGCCCGCCCAGCGGGAGCGGCCCCGAGCCGTCGATCCCGGCCGTCGCCAGCCGCCGCCGCACCACCTCGCCGAGCGTCGCGTCGATCGCGTCCGCCACCGCCTCAGGTGACAGCCCTCCGTCGGGTACCGCCAGCAGCAGCGTCCCGACCGGCTCGCTGAACACCCGGATCAGCAGCCACGCGTGCCCGACCCGCCGCCCGTCCACGTCGACGGCCGGAATCCGGGGGATCGGCGAGTTCAACTCGATGTCACGGACCAGGGCCGCCCTGGTGAGCCTCATCGGCCGCAGGATCTCGCGGATCGCATGCTCCATCTCCGGGAGGCTCATCGGCGTACCCCGGCGGCGATCTTCTTCTGGTTCTGGACCGGCTGCGCACGGGGCGCCGGCGGGCGCGTGGTCAGCTGGACGACGCCGCCCATCGCGTTCGCGGTCATGCCGGCGACGACGGCCCAGGTGCGTGGCAGCGATCCGGCGCGCAGATTGCGCAGCAGCGCGCCGGGGGCCGCGCGCTGCAGGTGCCCGCGGCCGGAGATCGCACCGGTCTGCCCGGCCACGAAGCAGCGGTGCAGGAAGTAGCGGAAGGTCATCCGCTCCGGCCCGACCGGGTGGTGGATCCGCGCGTCAGGTACGAACATCAGGTGCCCGCCGCCCTCGCTCATCCGCGGGAAGAGCGCGTCCTCGGGGGTCTGCGGCCGGTCGGTGGACCGGCCGACGGGCTCGGGGAAGCCGCCGACCCGCACGAACGTCTCGCGGCGCACGGCCATGCTTGCGCTCCACACCTCCGGCGCCGGCGTGGCCTCGGACGGGGCCGGGGCGTGGCTGGCGCCGACCGTCCACAGGTACTCGTCCGGGAACCACGCGGGGCGGCTGCCGCTCCAGGCGGGCAGGATCGCGCCGCCGGTGCCGGTCACTGCCGGGTCGGCGAACGGGGCGAGCAGGCCGGCCAGCCACCCCTGGTGGGCGCGGACGTCGTCGTCGAGGAACGCGACAAGCGGCGTGATCGCGTGGAACGCGCCGGTGTTGCGGGCGCCGGCCGCGCCGCGGCGGAACCGGTTGGTCAGCACTGTCACGCCGTCCAGCTCGTGCTTGATCTTGTCAAACAGTCGCGCGTTGTGGTCGGCCACCACGACGATCTCGGCCGGCGCGGGGTTCTGCGCCTTCGCGGATTCGACGGCCTGAACCAGCGTGGTCCAGCGGCGCTCGGTGCGGCACGGGATGACCACCGTGACCGGGGAGACGTCATCGGAGTTCACCGAGGGTGACATGCGGTTCCCTTCAACGGAACAGCGCCGTCGGGGGAGAGCGGCGTGGTTCATGAACCTAGCCGCCGGTCACGAAGAGTCAACCGCTCCGATTCCGGACCATTGGGACTGGCTGTGACCGCGTGGCCGACACCGCTTCTCACCAGGCGCTATATCCCGTAACACCCGCCACTTCCGGCGCGGTTTACAGGGCTAAAGGATGCGGGCGCCGAGGGCTGAACGGCGCAGGCGCGGCACCGGGGAAAGGGCGATGAGAACCCACCCGAAACGGGCGGCCTGCGGTCACTAAGTGTCAGATTGTGGACCGGGTCACAATTGCTCAGAACTACTGAGAGTGATCGGTGGGTTGCTGACCAGCGGGGCCCGCCCTGCACATAGGCTGCTTATGTGCAGGTCACAACGTGCGTCTGCGGGCATCCGAGAAGCGCCCACGAGCACCTCCGCCGTGGGACGGACTGCGCGACCTGCGGACCGGAGAAATGTCCTCGTTTCCGTCGCCCACGGTGGTGGCGCCGGTCGTAGTGTGGGTTGTCCGATCATCCACACTACGGAAGGGCGGCGTCGTGAAACTCGGCCTGCACATCTCCGACTTCACCTGGCCCGTTACCCCCGAAGAGTTCGCGCCGACGGTCGCCCGGGTCGCCCGGGACGCCGACGAGGCCGGCTTCGACCGGATCAGCGTCATGGACCACGTGTGGCAGATCGCGGTGCACGGCCCGCCGGAGCACGAGATGCTCGAGGCGTACACCACGCTCGGGTTCCTGGCCGCGCACACCAGCCGGGCGAAGCTGCTGACGCTTGTCACAGGCGTGGTCTACCGCGAGCCCGGCCTGCTCGCCAAGATCGTCACCACCCTCGACGTGCTCTCCCAGGGGCGCGCGATGCTCGGCATCGGCGCCGCGTGGAACGAGGAGGAGTCGCGCGGCCTGGGCCTGTCCTTCCCGCCGACCAAGGAGCGCTTCGAGCGGCTGGAGGAGGCACTGCAGATCTGCCGCCAGATGTTCGACGGGCCGGAGGGCACATTCGAGGGGCGGCACTACACGCTCGGCCGCACGCTCAACAACCCGCGGCCGCTCAGCCCGCGCGTGCCGATCCTGATCGGGGGCAGCGGCGAGAAGAAGACGCTGCGGTTCGTGGCGAAGTACGCGGACTCCTGCAACCTGTTCCCCGGCCCGGAGCTGGAGCACAAGCTGGAGGTGCTCAAGCAGCACTGTGCGGACGTCGGCCGTGACTACGACGAGATCGAGAAGACCGCCATCTTCCGGTACGACCTCGGCGAGGGTGGCGCCCGCATCGACCAGACGCTTGAGGAGCTGGCCGGGCTGAGCCGGCTCGGCTTCACTATCGCGCACGGCGGTGTGAAGAACGTGTCCGACCCGGCGACGCTCACGTACTTCCGCGACCGGGTGGTGCCGGAGGCCGCGAAGATCTGATGCGAGCCCCCATGGCATCCGGCTGAGTCCATGCGTTGCCTTCATGGGCATCGATTCCGCCGGTCGGCCGGGCGTCGGCCGCCGCGGCAGTCCCCGCCGCCGCGGCAGTCCCCGCCGTCCTGGCCGTTCCCGCGCCGGCCGCCGCCGCTCAGGTGGCCGGCCCGGGCAGGCCGATCACACCGCAGGCGCCGGACGCGGAGTCGCGCCGCGCATTGCGATCTAAGGGGCCACCGTGCGGTCGCGGCCTGCGGCGTCGGCCTCCGCGGTAGCTGACGTCGACTCCGTCTTCGGCTCCGTCGCCGGGTCCGTCTTCGGCTCCGTCGAGGTCGCCGTCGAGGTCGCCGTCGTGGTTGCCGACGGGGTCTCCGGCGTGGTCGTCGACAGGGTCTCCGGCGTGGTCGCCTCCGGGCGGGGCCGGCGGCGCGGGCCGAGGATGCGCATCATCGGCTTCTCCACGAACGTGAACAGCAGCCAGGCCGCGAAGAGCGAGCCGGACGCCGCCAGGATGATCACGCCGGCCGCCGGGACCGCGTTCCAGCCCTCGCCGTTGCGCTCAAGCAGCCGCAGCACGTTCGCGATCAGCGCCACGTGCACCAGGTAGAACGCGAACGACACCTCGCCCAGCCAGACCATCACCGGCCAGCGCCACGGCGACGGCGCGCCGCTCAGGTCGGTCTTGGCCGCGCCGCCGATCAGCACGGTGTACGCGATGGTCAGCACGGCCACGTGGTACTGGCCCGGGATGTAGAGCGTGCACGCCACGTAGAGCGCCACGAAGACCGCGGTCGAGATCCACAGTCCGGGCCCGAACCAGTGGCGGCGGGTGAGCAGCACGCCGGCCAGGACTCCGGTCCAGAACTCCAGGCTGCGGACCGGCGGGAAGAGCTGGTCGAACCACCAGCGGTAGTGCTCCGGCACGAACTGGTGGATCGGGAAGACGCTGTCGAGGCCGGCGCCGGGGATGATCGCGCTGAGCGGGTTGTTGATCAGCGCGATGACCAGCAGCAGCACGGCGATCAGACCGTAGAGCCAGCCGGTCGGGATGCGGCGCACGACCGGCAGCACGAACGGCAGGCACAGGTAGAAGAACAGCTCGCAGCAGAGCGTCCAGCTCACCGAGTTGACCGTGTAGGCGTAGCCGTCCGCCCACGGCCAGGTCTGCACCAGGAACAGGTTGGCAAGCACCGGCTTGAGGTCGGTGATCCGGTCGCCCCAGGCCAGCATCACCAGCAGCACGATGATGAACATGGCCACGTGGTTCGGGTAGATCTTGGCGATCCGGCGGCGCCAGAAGCCGAGCAGCGTGTCGCCGGGCCGCGCGGACCAGGCCAGTACGAAGCCGCTGAGCACGAAGAAGAATGAGACGCCTGATGCGCCCAGGCCGAAGACGCTGTCCCAGGCCTTGTGCCACCGGTCCGGCTCGATCAGGTTGAGCGTGCCGACGTGGAAGCCGAAGACCAGGAACGCGGCGATCCAGCGCAGCCCGGTCAGCGATGGCAGGCGGGTGAGTGGTGCGCGCAAAGGTTCGGTGGCCGGCACCGAGGTCACGCTGGTCATGCCGTACCCACCATGTCGTCTCGCAGGAACCGGCGCGCGGCCGGGCAATCTGCGCGACCTTACACAGGGTTCCACGCATCGAGGGTCTTGGGGTCCTCAGTCCTTCGGGCAGTAGTCGCAGACCTCGGGGAAGGTGGACGTCGCCGGCGGTTCCGCGCAGGCGATGAAACCGGCGTCGACACTGTTCCAGGTGGTAAGTGTGCCGGTGACAGGTGCCGCGCCCCCGCCGCAGGTGACCCGGAAGCCGGCCTCGACGAGCGAGGTCCCGGAGTAGCCCAGGACCCAGCCCCGCTGCGTGGACCCCTCAAGCATCGTGTGCAGGCTCTCCAGCTCGGTGGCCGGCGACGCGTCCGCGCCGAGGTTGAGGTTGCGGAGTTCGCCGAGTGAGCGGGCCAGCGTGGGGATCCAGGTGCGGTCCGTGCCGTCGCCTGTCACCTCGGGCGTGAACGGGCGGTCCAGCAGGTCCCGCCAGGTGGTCCGGTCGTCGTCCAGGTAGCGGGCCACCACGTGCAGCAGCGAGGGCGTGGAGGTGAGGTCGCCCCAGTCGACAGTGCCGGTGTCCGGCGTGCAGGCGGGCGGTGCGGGGGAGCTCGACGGCTCCGGCGCGGGCGAGCCACCGCAGGCGGCGAGGAGGGCGGCCGCGAGCAGCGCGACACACCTGCCCGGACCCCTCATCAACACAGGATTCCACTTCCCGGGGGTACGGGACGCCCGCATCGACGAGAGTGCATGAATTCCGCTAGGCTGCCGGGGTCGGCCGGGCGACAGGGCATCCCCAGCGCCGCGGCAATCCGTGCTGCGGCGCGCAGCTTGACGGAGGAAGTCATGCGCTGGACCAGCGGCTTGCTTGTGGGAGTGGCCATGGCGGTCACCGTGACCGGTTGCGGAAGTGCCCCCGGCTCGTCCACGCCCGGTGGCGCCGCCCCGGCGGGCACGGGCGCCGCGCCCGCCGTGCCGAAGAGTGCCAACGTGGCGGCCGCGCTCGACGTGGTGAACGCCCAGTTCGCGTCGATCAAGGCGGGCGACTGGGCCACCGCCTGGGACGGGTGGACTGACGCGGCAAAGGACGAGATCGCCAAGGACGTCTACGTGAAGACGAACGAGGCCTGTCCGGCGCTGACCGCTGCCGCGTTCGAGCTTGAGCGCGTGACCCCGATCGACGACACCACTGTCGACGTCGGCTGGCGGCGCGACGGCATCAGCGAGCACGGCACGTCCCGCCTGGTCGGGACGGTCTGGCAGTTCGACCCGGGCAGCACGCTTGTCGAGTACGCGGGCGGCGTCGACGCGGCCGTCGCCAAGCGCACCGCGGCCGGGGAGTGCACCGCGGCGTGACCGGCCGCGCGGCGGGCCGCACCGCCCGCCGCGCACGCCGTCCTCCGGCTTCGGCGGCGTGGAGTGCCGCGCTCCCGGTACCGATGACGATCACGTTCGTTGGTGTGGACACGCTCTGTTTCAGGAGCGTCGCCATGCCGTGGCCGTCCTCCATTGCCGAACGCCGATTCCGAGGTACCACCTTGACAGACTTCTTGGGACCGTTCTTGAGACGCCGTCGAGAAACTCCTGGCAGCGTCCTTGTCATGCCACGGAACTCCCTGCACCTGCTCCTGAGCTCGGTCGCGGCCGCGCTTGTCGTCACGGGTTCCTCGCTGCTGGTGCCGGCGCTGCGCGGTGACGCCACCTGGCTGCCGAGCGCGGACGCCTCAGTCGCACCCGCGGCGAGCGCGGCCGACCTTGAGGCCGACCCGGAGGCCGAGGCGCGACGCGAGTGGGCGGCGAAGGGCGAGAGGCTGACCGCGGCGCTGGCCGGGTACGCGGAGGGCGGCGCGGAGTTCGCCGTCACGCTTGTCGACAACCGCACCGGGTACGCGTTCGACTACTTCGGCGACGAGTCGTTCGAGACCGCGAGCGTCGCCAAGGTGGACATCCTGGCGGCGCTGCTGCTCCTGGCGCAGGACGAGGGCCGGGAGCTGACCGGCCGGGAGCTGCGGCTGGCCACGCAGATGATCGGCGTCAGCGACAACGACGCGGCCACCGCGCTCTACGACGTGATCGGCGCGGCGTCCGGGCTGTCCGCGGCGAACGCGCGCCTCGGCCTGGAGCGCACCACGCCGAGCGCCAGCTGGGGCCTGACCACGACCACGCCGAACGATCAGGCCCGGCTTGTCGGCGCGCTGCTGACCACCGGCACGGTCTTCACCGACTATTCGCGGGAGACCGCGACCACGCTGATGACCTCGATCGACGCGGATCAGGCGTGGGGGGTCAGCGCGGCCGCGGCCGACGGCGAGCGGACCGCGTTGAAGAACGGCTGGCTGAGCCGGGACACCGAGGCCGGCGAGTGGATCGTGAACAGCGCCGGCCGGATCACCGGCGACCGGACGGACCTGGTCCTGGTCGTGCTCTCGCACGGCAACGCGGGCTACCGGGCGGGCGTCGACACTGTGGAGAAGGTCGCCACGCTGACCCGGGAGCAGTTGGGCGTCTGAGCGGTACGCTTGACGCACCAGTGTGCGGAGGACGAACAGCGGAGGGTTGTCATGGCCGAGGCGTACATCGTCGGTGGCGTAAGAACCCCGATCGGGCGTTACTCCGGTGCGCTCGCCCCGGTGCGGCCGGACGACCTGGCCGCACACGTGATCCGCGCGTTGTTCGACAGCTACGACACTGTCGATCCGGAGGCGGTCGACGACGTCGTCCTCGGCTGTGCGAACCAGGCCGGCGAGGACAACCGCAACGTGGCCCGGATGGGCGCGCTGCTGGCCGGCCTCCCGGTCGGCGTGCCTGGCACCACTGTCAACCGGCTCTGCGGCTCCGGCCTCGACGCGGTGTCCTACGCGGCCCGGGCGATCCGCGCCGGCGAGGCCGACCTGCTTGTGGCCGGCGGTGTGGAGAGCATGAGCCGCGCGCCGTTCGTGCTGCCCAAGGCCGAGACGCCGTTCTCCCGTGCGGCCGAGATCGCGGACACCACGCTCGGCTGGCGGCTGGTCAACCCGATCATGGAGAAGCAGTACGGCATCGACTCGATGGGCGCGACCGCGGAGAACGTGGCCGCCGATTTCGACGTCTCCCGCGAGGACCAGGACGCGTTCGCGCTCCGGTCCCAGGAACGGGCGGCCGCGGCCCAGGCGTCCGGGCGGCTGGCCCGGGAGATCGTTCCGGTGAGCGTGCCGGTCCGGCGCGGCGAGCCGGTCGTGGTGGACAGGGACGAGCACCCGCGCGAGACCAGTCTGGAACGGCTGGCGAAGCTGCCCACGCCGTTCCGTTCCGGTGGGACTGTCACCGCGGGCAATGCGGCGGGCGTCAACGACGGCGCGGCCGCACTGCTTGTCGCGAGCGGCGACGCGGTCTCCCGTTACGGGCTGACGCCGCTGGCCCGGGTGACCGGGGCGGCCACCGCCGGCGTACCCCCGCGGATCATGGGGGTGGGTCCCGTCCCCGCGACCCGCAAACTGCTCGACCGGGCCGGGCTCACCGTCGCCGGCCTCGACCTGATCGAGCTGAACGAGGCGTTCGCCGCCCAGGCGCTCGCGGTGCTGCGCGCGCTCGGCCTCCCCGACGACGCCGCCCACGTCAACCCGAACGGCGGCGCCATCGCGCTCGGCCACCCGCTCGGCATGAGCGGCGCCCGCCTCGCCCTGACCGCCGCGCTCGAGCTGGCCGATCGGGACGCGTCCCGGGCGCTCGCCACCATGTGCATCGGCGTCGGCCAGGGCATCAGCCTGCTGCTGGAAAAACCCTAGATCCTTTTCCCGCTCCCGCGGTGGCCCGGCCCGCATGCTCCCGCGGGCCAACCTCCGGCGGTCCGAAGACTCCGCTGGCGCTCCGCTTCGGCCCGCCGGCCGGAGCCGGTTCCGCTGTGGTTCCGGAAACCCCGCGCGCTCCGCCGCTTGTCACGTCACTGCCGCGGTGCGGTTTTTTTTAGACGGCCCGCAGTGCCGGTGAGCTGCCGGTGACCCGGAGATCGGCCTCGATCCGGGACGCGGCCGCGAGCAGTGGCGGGAGCAGGTCGCGGCGCAGCGCGTCGATCGAGGTGCGGCTGGCGTGCACGGAGACGTTGACGGCCGCGACCACGCCGCCGTTGCGGTCCCGGACCGGGACCGCCATCGAGCGCAGTCCCTCCTCCAGCTCCTGGTCGACGATGGCGTAGCCCTGCGTGCGCACCCGGGACAGCTCCGCGCGCAGCGCCGCCTCGCCGGTGATCGTGCGCGCGGTCAGCCCGCGCAGTTCGACGCGTGCGAGGTAGGCGTCAAGCGACGTCGACGGCGCCGCGGCCAGCAGCACCCGGCCCATCGAGGTCACGTAGGCGGGGAAGCGCGTGCCCACGTTGATCGAGACCGTCATGATCCGGCTGGTGGGGACGCGGGCCACGTAGACCACGTCGTCGCCGTCAAGCACGGACACGGACGACGACTCGCGCACCTCCGCGGCCAGGCGCTCCAGGTGCGGCTCGGCGATCTCCGGAAGCGAGATGCTGGACAGATATGCATATCCCAGCTCCAGCACGCGCGGGCTGAGCCGGAACAGGCGCCCGTCCGTGTGCACGTATCCGAGATCGGTAAGCGTCAGCAGGAACCGCCGCGCGGCCGCCCGGGTCAGATCGCAGATCCGGGCCACCTCACTGAGCGTCAGCTCCGGATGCGTGGCATCGAACGCCCGGATCACCGCCAGCCCGCGTTCCAGCGACTGGACGAAGTGTCCCTCCCGGGCAGAGTCAGTCACGCTGAGCCACCCTACCCCTCCTCGGCGAGGACCCGGCGCGCGACGGCAAGCGCCGCGTTGCTCGCCGGCACGCCCGCGTAGACCGCGGTGTGCAGCAGCACCTCGCCGATCTCGGTCGCGGTCAGACCGTTGCGGCGGGCCGCGCGTACGTGCATGGCAAGCTCGTCGTGGCTGTGCAGCGCGGTCAGCACGGCAAGCGTGATGCAGCTGCGGGTCCGGCGGTCCAGCTCGTCCCGGGACCAGACGCCGCCCCACGCGGTCCGCGTGATGAACTCCTGGAACGGCGCGGTGAGCGGCGTGGTGGCCTCGATCGCGCGGTCCACGTGCTCGTCGCCGAGCACCTGCCGGCGGACGATCATGCCGGCGTCGTCCTCCCGGTCCTCCAGGTGCTCGAGCAGCAGCGCGGTGACCGCGTCCGCCCGCTCCACGTTGGCCAGGTGGGCCGCCTCGGGCAGCACCGCCAGGCGCGCGCCGGGAATCCCGTCCACGATGACCTGGCCGTGCGGCGGCGGCGTGGCCGGATCGTCGCGTCCGGCGATCACAAGCGTGGGTGCGGTGATGCGCGGCAGGTCCGGGCGGAGGTCCATGTGCGCGATCACGGCGCAGCAGCTCGCGTACCCTTCCGGCGGGGTCCTGAGGATCATGTCCTTGAGGCGGCCGGTCAGCTCGGCGTGCCCGGCCGCGAATCCCGGCGTCAGCCAGCGGCCGACAAGCCCGTCAGCGATCGCCGCTATCCCGCCCGCGCGCACCAGCCGGGCCCGTTCCGCCCAGCCCTCAGGCGGCCCGAGCTGCGCGGACGTGCAGCACAGCACCATTCTGCCGACCCGCTCCGGCGCATGCGCCGCCAGCCACATCGCCGTCATCCCGCCGAGCGAGAGTCCCACCACATGCGCCCGCGCGACGCCCAGCCGATCAAGCAACGCGAGCGCGTCCCGCCCCAGATCCTCAAGATCAAAATCTCCCGGGGGTACGGGTGAGCGCCCGTTCCCCCGGGTGTCGCAACGGATCACCCGGAAGCGGCGACTCAACGCGGGCATCTGCGGATCCCACATGCCCAGATCGCTGCCGAGCGAGTTGAGCAGCAGCAACGGCGGCGCATCGACGGGTCCGTCGACGACGTGATGCAATTCGACGGCGCTCATGCCGGTCCCCTCACTGTCGTGCCGATGATGCCGCCTCCACGCCACGCGCCGGCCGGCGGGATCTGCCCGCCCGCCATGCGGGCCGGCCGGAGTGGTCACGTGTCATGTGGGCTGGGCCGCCCGGCATGTGGGCTGGCCGGGAGCGGTCACGAGTCATGTGGGCCGGCCCGCGCGCCATGCGGGCCTGCGGGGAGCGATCACGCGTCGCCCTTCGGGTGGGCGGCGAGGGCGCGGTCGATCAGCGCGGAGGCGCTCCCCAGGTACTCCGCCGGATCGAGCAGCGCGGTCACCCGGTCCCGGTCCAGGTGCGCGGTGATCCGCGGGTCGTCCGCGAGCGTGCCGCCGCCGCGCACCACTGACGCGATCAGGTCGTGGGCGGCGTCCTTGCCGAGCGTGGGGGCGAGCGCGCCCGCGACCCGCTCGGCCAGCAGCGCGCCGCCGGTCAGGTCCAGATTGGCGCGCATCCGGGCCACGTCGATCTCCAGGCTGCCCAGGCACTCGCGCAGCCAGTGTGCGGCCGAGCCGGTGGCGCGCAGCAGATCGGTGAGCGGCAGCCACTCCGCGTGCCAGGCGCCGGCCGCGCGCTGGTGCTCGTGCGGCATCGCGGCGTAGAGCGTGGCGGTCAGTCCCGGCGCCCGGGCGGCGGACGCGGCCGCGGAGATCGCGGCGATCGGATTCGCCTTGTGCGGCATGGTCGAGGAGCCGCCCCGACCGCCGCCCTCCCGGACCTCGCCGACCTCTGTCTGCGCGAGCAGCACCACGTCCCGGGCGACCTTGGCGATCGTGCCCGCGGCACCCGCGAGCGCGCCGGCCAGCTCCGCGATCCGGCCCCGGTCGGTGTGCCAGGGCAGGATCGGCTCGTTCAGCTCAAGCTCATCCGCGAACGCGCTGATCAACGCGATCCCGACGAGTCCGTTGCGCCTCGCGGAGACGCCTGCCGAACCGGCACGACCAGGCAAGCCGGTCGGTTCGTCACGTGCGGTCCGCGCGGCGGTCGGCCCGTCACTCGCGGTCCGCGTGTCCGCCGGTCCGTCGGGTGCGGCCCGGGTGCCCGCCGTTCCGCCGGCCGCGTCCCGTGTTTCGGCAGGTTCGCCGAGTGCGGCAAGGGTGCCGACCGCGCCGCCCAGCTGCACCGCAAGCGTGCCGTGCCGCATCCGGGCCAGCCGGCTGCCGGCCGCGTCAAGCGCGGTCATCCACCCGGCTGCGACAAGCCCGAACGTGGTCGGCAGTGCCTGCTGCAACAACGTACGCCCGGCGATGAGCGCGTCCCGGTGCTCGGCGGCAAGCGCGGCGGCCCGGTCCGCGGCCGAGGCCAGGTCCGCGCGCAGCGGCCCGGTGGCCCGGTGCGCGACAAGCATCGCGGCCGAGTCGATGATGTCCTGGCTGGTGGCCCCCAGGTGCGCCTGCCCGGCGAACTCGGGCCTCAGTTGGGCACGCAGCGCGCGTACCAATGGGACCACTGGGTTTCCGGTGTCGGCTGCCTCATGGGCGAGCGCGGCCGCGTCGAAGCGCGCGGCCTGGCAGACCTCGGTGATCGCGGCGGCGGCCGACGGGGAGACCAGCCCGAGCCGGGCCTGTGCGCGGGCCAGTGCGGCCTCCGCGTCAAGCATCGCCTGCAGCCAGGCCCGGTCGCTGACCGCGTCGTGCACCGGCCCGGCGGACAGCACGCCGTCGAAGAGGCCGCGGCGCTCAGATGGCGAAGAAGACTGTCTCATGGTCCCCCTGGAGCCGGATGTCGAACCGGTAGCCGTCCCCGGAGAGCGGGGCCACAAGCGTGGACCGGCGCGCGGCCGGGACCGTGGCCAGCACCGGGTCGGCCGCGTTCGCCTCCGCCTCGTCCGCGAAGTAGATGCGCGTCACCACCCGGTGCAGCAGCCCGCGGGCGAGCACGGAGACGTCGATGTGCGGCGCCTGCGGCCGGCCCTCGCGGTCCGGCACGGTGCCGGGCTTAAGCGTGAGTATCGCCCAGTTTCCGGCGTCGTCTGTGGGACACCTGCCGAATCCGCGGAAGCCGGTGCCCGGCAGGCCGCGGGGATCGTCCGGGTGCGCGAAACCGCCGGCCGGGTCGGCCTGCCACGTCTCGATGAGCGCGTCCGGCACGATCGCGCCGGTGCCGTCGAAGACCGTGCCGGTGATCCGGATCGCGCCCGGCGTGCCCTCGGCGACCACTGACGGGCCGTCCGGCCAGGGCAGGCCGATCGAGAGGTACGGCCCGACCGTCTGCGACGGCGTCAACCCCCGCTCAGTCATCGTGCGGGTCCTCGGTCGGGGTGCCGTCGTCCGGCCCGGCCAGCACGATGTCGAAGCGGAAGCCGAGCGCCCACGAGTCGACGGTCGCGGACAGGTCGAAGCCGGCGATCAGGCGTTGCCGCGCGCGCTCGTCCCGGATCGAGTTGAAGATCGGGTCGTACGCGAAGAGCGGGTCGTCCGGGAAGTACATCTGGGTCACCAGGCGCTGGGTGAACGCGCGCCCGAGCAGCGAGAAGTGGATGTGCGCCGGCCGCCACGCGTTCGGATGGTTGCCCCACGGGTACGCCCCGGGCTTCACTGTCACGAACCGGTAGTGCCCGTCCGCGTCGGTCAGGCAGCGCCCCACGCCTGTGAAGTGCGGGTCGACCGGCGCGTCGTGCTGGTCCCACCGGTGCTGGTAGCGGCCGGCCGCGTTCGCCTGCCACACCTCGACGAGCGTGTGCGGGATCGGCCGGCCGCCTGCGTCCCGCACCTGCCCGTGCACGATGATCCGCTGGCCCTGCGCCTCGCCACCTGGTGCGAGCGTGAGATCCGCGTCGGCCTCCGTCACCCGGCCCTCGCCGAGCAGCGGCCCGGTGAGCTCGGTGAGCGTGTGCGGAAGCAGCACGAGTTGCTCGCGCGGGGCCCGCAGCACTGTCGACCTGTAGCCGGGGGAGAGCAGCGGCGGATGAGTCGTACCATCGTCGCGTCTGTAGGTGGTGAGGTCCATCAGCCCTCCTCAAGCGCGCGGAGCACGCGCAGCTCGGTGTCGGTCGGCGCGTCGGTGGTCCGCAGGTCCGGCGCGACCCGTAGGTCCCAGCCGGTGGCCTCGCGGGCCCTGTCGAGCGTCACGCCGGGGTGCAGGTGGGTGAGCGTCAACTCGCAGGTCTCCGGGTCGGGCGCGAGCATGCCGAGGTCCGTGACGACGAGTTGCGGTCCGCTGCCGCGCAGCCCGTGCCGCTCCCGGTCGCCCGGCCCGCCGCCGAAGCCGACAGACGTGACGAAGTCGACCTTCTCCACGAACGTGCGCCGGCTGTGCGCCACGATCACGATGACCTCGCGACAGGACGCGGCGATCTCCGGCGCGCCGCCCGCGCCGGGCAGCCGCACGGCCGGGTCCGCGTAGTCGGCGCCGATCACCGTCGTGTTGATGTTGGCGAACCGGTCGAGCTGGGCCGCGCCGAGGAAGCCCATGTCGATCCGGCCCGGCTGCAGCCAGTAGTTGAAGATCTCCGGCACCGAGACCACCGCGTCCGCGGTCTCGGCGAGCATGCCGTCGCCGATCGAGAGCGGCAGCCTGCCCGGCTTCGCGCCGATCGTGCCCGACTCATACACCAGAACAAGACCTGGCGCATGGGTACGCCGGGCGAGGTTCGCCGCGGTGCTGGGCTTGCCGATGCCGACGAAGCACTTGCTGTCGCCTCGCAGCGTGCGTGCCGCCGCGATCGTCATCATCTCTCCGGAGGACCAGCTCATCGGCCCAGCACCTCCGTCCGGAGCCAGCTGGTGAAGGAGTCCCGGTCGCGCGAGATCGCGTCCCACTCCTTGTAGTAGGCGTTGTCGCGCTCGTAGTAGCCCATCGCGTAGGACGGGCGGGCCCCGCCGGGGACCTCCGCCACGCTGGTGACGGTCCACCCCGGCAGCACCACCGCGCCCGGCCGTGGTTCCAGCTCGTCGACGATCTCCTCGACCGTGACAAGCGAGCGCCGCGAGGCGAGCACGACCTCCTTGTGTACGCCGGTGATGCCCCAGATCTGCACGTTCCCGTCCCGGTCCGCGCGCTGCGCGTGCACGATCGCCACGTCCGGGTTCAGCGCCGGGACCGCGGTCAGCACCTCGCCGGTGAACGGGCAGGTGATCGGCGCGATCGTGGCGGTCTGTGCGGGCAGGTCGGTGCCGGTGTAGCCGCGCAGCACCGCGAACGGCAGCCCGGCCGCACCGGCCGCGTACCGGTTCGCCATGCCGGCGTGGCTGTGCTCCTCGATCTCCAGCGGGGCCGGCCAGCCGTGCTGCGCCGCGTCCCGGAACCGGTGCAGCGAGCCCACGCCCGGGTTGCCGGCCCAGGAGAAGACCAGCTTGCGCGCGCACCCGGCGCCGATCAGCTGGTCGTAGACGATGTCCGGCGTCATCCGGACCAGCGTCAGGTCGCGCCGGCCCTGGCGGATGATCTCGTGGCCCGCGGCCACCGGGATCAGGTGGGTGAAGCCCTCCAGCGCAATCGTGTCCCCGTCGTGCACGAGCCGGGCGACCGCGTCGGCCAGCGTGGTGATCTCCCCCATGGCGCTCCCGAGGTCGGCGACAGCGTGCGTCCTGCGCACACACGTTCGTCCAACGAACGTAACGTCCGCCCCCACGCAGCGTCAACGGCGTCTAGGCTGTCGAGTCGGCACGCATAGTGATCCAACAATATCGACGCGTGGCATTGACGTGGCCTGGGTCACGTCTTACGTTCTCTGTGGGAACGAATGTTCGTTATGCGCACACATTCTACCGTCGAAAACGAGCAAGAGGCACAATACGGGCAAAACCCTCAACCGGGAGATGGCTCATGCGTCGCCGCTCAGTCCTCAAGATCAGTGTCGCCGCGCTCAGTGGCACCGTGCTCACCGCCTGCGGCAGTTCACCGGCGGACGAGCCGGGCACCGACGCCTCAGGCCCGCGCACGGTGACGGTCGGCGTCATACCGATCGTCGACGTCGCGCCCATCTACCTCGGCAAGGAGCAGGGCTTCTTCTCGTCCCGCGGGATCGACCTCAACCTGGTCACCGCGCAGGGCGGCTCCGCGATCGTGCCGGGTGTGCTCAGCGGCGAGTTCGAGTTCGGCTTCAGCAACATCACCTCGCTGATGATCGCCCAGACGAAGAAGGTGCCGGTCAAGGTCGTGGCGAACGGCGCGGCCTCCACCGGCGCGGCAGGTAAGGACTTCAGCGGCGTCGTGGTGCGCAAGGGCAGCCAGATCACCACCGCGGCCGCGCTTGCCGGGCGCAAGGTCGCGGTCAACACGCTGAAGAACATCGGCGACACCACGGTCCGCGAGTCGGTCCGCAAGGACGGTGGGGACCCGTCCGGCATCCAGTTCGTCGAGATCGCCTTCCCGGACATGCCGGCCGCGCTCGAGAACGGCCAGGTCGACGCGGCCTGGTTGGTCGAGCCGCAGCTGTCCACAGCGAAGGCCGCGGGCGCGACGGTGGTTGCCTCCAACTTCACCGACACCGCGCCGAACCTGACGATCGCGGCCTACTTCACCGGCGCCAAGCTGATCGGGGAGGATCCGGCGCTGGTCGGCCGCTTCACCGAGGCGGTCAACGAGTCGTTGTCCTACGCGGACGCCCACCCGGACGAGGTACGCGCCGTGCTCAGCAGCTACACGAAGATCAGCGAAGAGGTGCGGGCCGCGCTGATCCTGCCGACGTGGCCGGTCGAGATCAACCGGGCCTCGCTTGAGACGCTGGCCGGGCTCGGCGAGACGGACGGCATCTTCGGCGACGCGAGGCCCGACCTGAGCAAGCTGCTGCCGTGACCACCGCCCGCACCCGGCTCGCGCTCGGCCTGGTCGGCCTGGCCGGATTCCTGCTGCTCCTGGAGGTGTTCCCGCGCGCCGGCCTGGTCCCGGCGCGCTACCTCCCACCGGCGACCGAGATCGGCGTCGCGCTCGGCGGCGAGCTGTCCGAGCCCGCGTTCTGGAGCGCGCTCCGCGACACGCTTCACGGCTGGGTGCTCGGGCTGCTCATCGCGGCCGTGGCCGGCATCGCGCTCGGCCTGCTGATCGGCGCGACGCCGGTGCTGCGCGAGCTGACCGCGTCCACGATCGAGTTCCTGCGCCCGATCCCGTCGGTGGCGCTGATCCCGCTCGTCGTCGTCCTCTACGGCGCCGGCCTGGAGTCCAAGCTGGTGCTCGTCGTCTACGCCGCGTTCTGGCAGATGCTCGTCCAGGTGCTGTACGGCGTGCGCGACGTCGACCCGGTCGCGGACGACACCGCCCGCGCGTACGGCCTCAACCGCCCCGCCCGCATCGCCCACGTGCTCTGGCCGACCGCGCTGCCGTACGTGATGACCGGCCTGCGCCTCGCCGCCGCCGTCGCGCTGATCCTCTGCGTCACAGGCGAGCTGGTCATCGGCGCGCCCGGGCTCGGCTCGCGGATCGCTGTCGCACAGAGCTCCGGCGCGGTCGCCGACATGTACGCGCTGATCGTGGTCACCGGCCTGCTCGGCGTCGCGATCAACGTGGGCGCCCGTGCGGTCGAGCGGCACGCGCTCGCGTGGCACCAGTCGGTCCGTGGCGAGGCGGCGGTGTGATGAGGCTTCTCAAGCTCGTGGCGATGCCTGTCGTCCTGGTCGCCGTCTGGTGGTTCGCGACCGCCCGCAGCGAGAACTTCTACGTGCCCCCGCTGCACGACATCGTGGCGTCCGCGCCCGGCGTCTGGACCCTCGACCGGCTCCGCTCCGACCTGCTCCCCAGCCTGTGGCGCCTGCTCGCCGGGTTCACGCTCGCGCTGCTCATCGGCGTGGCCGCCGGCGTGCTGATCGGCGGCCGTCCCCGCGTGCGGGCCACTGTCGAGCCGGTGCTGGAATTCCTGCGCGCGGTCCCGCCACCCGTGCTGGTCCCGGTGATCATGCTGTTCGCCGGCATCGGCGACGGAATGAAGGTGCTGGTCATCGTCTCCGGCTGCGTCTGGCCGATCCTGCTCAACACGGTCGAGGGCGTGCGCGCGGTCGACGGCGTGCTCACCGAGACCGCCCGCTCCTACGGGCTCACCGGACCCGCCCGGCTGTGGCGGCTGGTGCTGCCGGCCGCCAGCCCGCAGATCGTCGCCGGGGCACGCCAGGCGCTCTCCGTCGCGATCATCCTCATGGTGATCAGCGAGATGTTCGCGGCCAGCTCCGGCCTCGGCTACACGATCGTCGAGTTCCAGCGGAGCTTCGCGATCCCGGAGATGTGGACCGGAATCATCGTCCTCGGCCTGCTCGGCGTGCTGCTCTCCGGCCTGTTCCGGCTGGCCGAGACCGCGATCCTGGGCTGGTACCACGGCCTCCGCCGCGCGCAGAAGGGCTGACATGCTCACCGTTTCGGGCCTGCAGAAGACCTACACCGGCGACGGCCGATCAGTCGAGGCGATCCGCGACCTGACCTTCACCCTCGCGGACGGCGACCTCACCTGCCTGGTCGGCCCGTCCGGCTGCGGCAAGACCACGCTGCTCAAGTGCATCGCCGGCCTGCTCACCCCGTCCGGCGGCACGGTCACGCTCGACGACGCACCGGTCACCGGGCCGCCACCCGGCATGGCAGTCGTCTTCCAGGAGTACGGCCGCAGCCTCTTCCCCTGGATGCGGGTCGCGGCCAACGTGGAACTCCCGCTGCGCCAGAAACACATCCCCCGGGAACGCCGCCGTGCGCTGGTGCACGAGTCACTCGCCGCGGTCGGACTCGCCGACGCCCACTCCGCGTACCCCTGGCAGCTCTCCGGCGGCATGCAGCAACGCGTCGCCATCGCCCGCGCCATCGCCTACGAGCCCCGCGTCCTGCTGATGGACGAGCCGTTCGCCGCGGTCGACGCCCAGACCCGCGCCGACCTCGAAGACCTGATCCGCGACCTCTGGCACCGGCTCGGCGTCACGGTCCTCTTCGTCACCCACGACATCGACGAGGCCGTCTACCTGGGCCAGAACGTCCTGATCCTCTCCGCGTCCCCCACGGTGATCCTCGAACACCTCCCGATCGACCTCCCCGCCGAGCGCGACCAGCTCCACACCCGCGCGGCCCCCCGTTTCATCGAACTCCGCACCCACGTCTACGGGCAGATCCAGGCCGCGAAGAAGGCCGTCCGTGCCGACGCCGGGCCGCGATAGGGCAGCTCAGAAGGGGAAATGCTTCGGGCGCTGCTGGAGTGTGATCCAGCGAAGGTCGGTGAAGGCGTCGATGCCGGCGCGGCCGCCGAACCGGCCGTATCCGGAGGACTTGACGCCGCCGAACGGGGCTACCGGCTCGTCGTCGACGGACTGGTCATTGATGTGGACGATGCCGGTCTGCAGGCGCCGGGCCAGGTCGAGGCCGCGGGACAGGTCGCCGGTGAGAACGCCGGCGGTCAGGCCGTACGGGCTGTCGTTGGCGATCGTGACCGCGTGGTCCGCGTCGTCGACAGTGATCACGGTGCAGACCGGGCCGAAGATCTCCTCCGCGTAGATGCGCATGTGCGGTTCCACGCCGGACAGCACTGTGGCGGGGTAGAGCGCACGGTCCGGTGCGCCGCCACCGGCCGCGAGTTTCGCACCCTGGGACACGGCCTCGTCGACAAGCGTCGCGACGCGGGCGGCGGCGGACTCGCTGATCAGCGGGCCGATCACTGTGGTGGGGTCGGACGGGTCGCCGGCCGGGAGCGCGGTGGCCTTCGCGGCGAGCAGTGCGGTGAACTCGTCCGCGACCGCGCGGTGCACAAGCACCCGGTCGGCGGACATGCAGATCTGCCCGGCGTTCAGGTAGGCGCCGAACGCGACCGCGTTGACCGCGTACTCCAGGTCGGCGTCGTCCAGGACCAGCACGGAGTTCTTGCCGCCGAGCTCGAGCACCGCGGGCGTGAGGTGGCTGGCGGCCAGCTCGCCGATTCGGCGGCCGACGGAGGTGGAGCCGGTGAAGTTGACCCGCCGGACACGCGGGTCGGCGATCAGGGTCTCCGCGATCACTGCCGCGTCGGCGCGGTCGTTGGTGATCACGTTGAGCACGCCCGGCGGCAGTCCGGCCTCGTGCAGCAGGTCGGCCAGGTAGTGGGCGGCGGCGAGCGGCGCGTCCTCGCTGGCCTTGACCACGACCGTGTTGCCGACCGCGAGCGGCGTGGCGATCGCGCGGGTGCCGAGGATGATCGGCGCGTTCCACGGCGCGAACGCGGCGACCACCCCGGCCGGCTGGCGCAGGCCGAGCGCGAGCGCGTCCGGATTGTCGGTGGCGAGCACCTCGCCGATCGGGGTGCTGACCATCGCGGCGGCCTCGCGCAGCATGCCGGTGGCCAGGCCGACGTTGAACATGGCCCAGCCGAACGGGCCGCCGGTCTCCGCGCCCACCAGCGCAGCGGCCTCGTGCGCGTGCTCCTCGAGCAGGTCGGCGGCCCGGTTCAGGATCGCGCGCCGGGCGGACGGCGGGGTGGCGGCCCAGCCGGGGAACGCGGCGTGGGCGGCGTCGACCGCACGGGTCACGTCTTCCGGCCCGGCCGCGGCGACGAGCGCCAGCGGCGTACCCGTCCAGGGATTGAGGTCCTGGGTGGTGCGGCCGCCGGTGGCGGGAACGTGCTCGCCGTTTATCAGGAGATTGCGGGTGTCTGTCATGGGAGGCGCTCCAGTGTTCGCATGGCGCACAACAGTTACCCATAAGAACGCTAGAGGGGGGCCAGTTAACAGTCAAGAAACGCGGAGGCCCCGCCGGTCGCGGGCCGATCGCTGCAGGGGAGGCAAGCAGCGATCGGTCCGCGACCGGCGGGGCTCCCGATGGCGCACCGGCCACCTCCGGGGCCACCGGAGAGTGAAGCCTGAGAGCCTGGTGCGCGCGTCGAACCGGGTGTTACCGGGATCAGAGCGTAATGATCTTGATGTTGCTGAGCGTCACGTCGCCGCCCTTACCCTCGGCGGAGCAGATGTTGATCTGCTTGACCTTGCCGGAGCCGTCCGTGGTGTTGAAGCAGAGGACGTAGTTGTTCGCGTCCCCGCCCTTGACCGAGACGTTGACGTTCTTCTGCAGGCCGCCGCCGTTGTAGCCCTTGACGTCGACGTTGTTCAGGCTCCACTCGGCGCCGCCGCCGAAGGTCGAGCAGTCGTCGCGCTGGTTGAGCTTGTCCGAGACGACGTTCCAGCACTTGGCGGACGCGCCGCCGTCGGTGCCCTTCGGCACGCCGGCCCGGTCGATGACCCCGGACGTGATGGTGCGGGCGATGTTGCCCTTCTGCACCGTCACGTTGTTCAGGTAGACCTTGCCGCCCTTGGCCGTGGCCCAGCACTTGGTCATCTGGCCGGTGCCCTTGGCCCGGTGGTTCTCGCACTTGTCGGCGGCGATGCCGACGCGGGCGGCCGCCCGGTCCAGCGAGGCGAGCGCGGAGGCGTTGGCCTTCGCGGCCGACTGCGACACGAAGATCTCGACGCCGCCGAGGCCGACCGAGCCGCCGGCCGCGTTCGCCTTGCAGTTGTTGAGCTGCAGCTTGTAGCCGGCCTTCTTGGCGAGGCTGAGCGCCGCGGCGACGTTGCCGCAGACCACTGTGGAGTTGCCGTCGCCGCCCTTGACGGTGATGTCAGTGGTGTCCGCGGACGCCGGCGACGGCGCGACGGTGACGGCCATCGCCAGAACGAGCATGCCGGAGGCGACCGCGCCGATGCGCGTCAGGTGTTGCAGTCTCATGAAGTCTTCCCTGTGTTGGAGGCGGGGCCCGCAAGCGTCTGCACGGCTCCGGTGCTGAGGTCCTGCACGGTGACGGAGAAGCTGCGGGCGAGCGTGGGTTTGCAGTCCAGGCCGGTGATCACCGGGGGCTGGACGGAGAACCCGGCGACCTGCTCGCCGGCGCGTACCCCGTTGCCGTCTGCCTTGTGTTCGGAGACGACCTCGGTCTCGGAGGAGGCCTGGGAGGTGAGCGACACGCCGCCGCCGATGCAGACGACGTCCACGGTGCCGGTGGCCCGGATGGAGACCAGGCCGGTCGACCACGGCTTCGCCCCGGTCTCCCGGAACGTCACCTTCAGCAGGTTGCCGTCCCAGGTGGCCGTGTTCGTGCTTGCGAACGTGGGCGTGGCGTCCGCGGCCTGAGCCGGGGAGGCGACTGTCGCCGCGGCGGCGCCGGTGAGCAGGCCGGCGGTGAGGATCACGCCGGCGCGGGAGAGTGTCATGGTCATCCGCCCGTCGTGAACGTGCGTTCGCAACCGGAGTACCAGGCGTTCTTCACCGGGCCGAGGCAGCGGTCACGGCCGGAGCCGCCGTCCGCCTTGCCGCCGTTGGGGCCGGCCACCAGCCGGTCGTCGTCCGCGCCGCCGTAGAGCGTGTCCCAGCCGGGGCCGCCCACGAGGATGTCGTCGCCGGCGCCGCCGATCAGGATGTCGTCACCGGCGAGCCCGAGCAGGAGGTCATCGCCGCCGAAGCCGCAGACGACGTCCTTGCCCTTGGTGCCGATCAGCTTGTCGTCACCTGAGGTGCCGTTGATGGTGCAGGCCGGCCAGGGCTTCGGCGTGGCCGGCGTCGCCGCCTGCGCCACTCCGGGCGTGAACGCGGCGGCCAGTAGAACTGAGAACGAGGCGCCCGCCAGGAGGGCGCCCCGGGTAGGACTGGTCATCTCGCCATTCCTTCCGTGACTGCGGCACGAGGGGCGCTGCGTGCGCTGAGAGCCCGTGCACGCACTTGCCGACGAGTCGGAGGAGAACCTCACCTCGCGAGCGGCCCGGAGTGTGCCGCCGTGCCGCCCGCGAGGCGGGGGAGGACCGCATATGAGGTGAGGGGGCCGGTCACCCGGCCCCCTCGGTGAATCAGCTGGTCTGGATGACCGTGAAGTCGACGTTGGACAGCTTGACGTCGCCGCCCTTGGCGTCCGAGATCGCGGCGCAGTCCTGGAAGTTCTTCGAGGACGCAGAGCCGCTCAGCACGTTCGCGCACGCGGAGAGCGCGGTCGCGTCGCCACCGGCGATCTTGATGTCGGCGCTGTTGAGCTTCTTGCCCTTGCCGCCGGACGCGTCCTGGATGACGTTGACGTCAACGTCCTTCAGGACGACGCCGCCACCCTGCGCCGACGAGATGTTCTGGCAGGACTGGATCTTCGGCGGGGACTTCTTCAGCTTGGCGTAGGTCTTCGCCACGTTGAAGCAGGCGCCGACGGCCTTGGCGTCGCCGCCGACGATCGCGATGTCCGCCTTGTTGGTGGTCGACGACGGGCCGAAGCCGGCGGCGGCCGGGGCGGCGGCCACGGCGACACCGAACGCGGCGGTGGCGATCATCAGGGAGATGCGGCCGGTGGTGGCCATGGTGATCTTCATGGTGAGAGCTCCTGAAGTGCACATGCCGGAATCGGTCCGACGCCGGCCCGAGGGACTGCAGTAACCGGAGGTAACTGCGCGATCACTCGAACACGGCAAACACTATTCAAGGCAGCCGCAAAGAGCCCGTATTTTCGCCATGTGTAGGCTGTCGCGTAATTTACACTACAATTTCGTAGAAAATCGGGCATGTCGGATATGGAAAACTAGACTGGACGGTTTTCCGGGTGTAGTGCGCGACGGGCGCGGGCAGACAGGCGAAGATACCCGCTATTCGCGGACCAAACCCTTTTGCGGCAACGAATCCGGCGCCCCGCTCAACCTCTCCGCGACGCCCTCGTTGAACCGCTCCAGCAGGTCCGCGAACCGTTCGCGGTCCCGGGCCGGCCACGAATCGGTGAGTTCCCGCAGCAGCTCCCGGCGCGCCGTGCGCATGCCGCGCAGCACCTCCGTGCCGTACCCGGTGATCTCGATCAGCGCGGCGCGCCGGTCCCCCGGGTCCGCCGAGCGGCTGATCAGGTCCTCGTTCTGCAGCGACTGCACCTGGCGGCTGACCGTGGACACGTCCAGGCCGAACAGCGCGGCAAGCGCGGTGAGCCGCATCGGCCCGTCGTCGTGCAGGCGGCCGAGGATGCTGTACGCCGCGCGCTCCACGTGCCGTGCCACGCCGGGCAGGCGCACATGGATCCGTTGGGTGCGCCGGACGAGAAGCGTCAGCTCACGCTCGATGCGGTCCCGCTCGTCGGTCATCGCGCCCATCCTCTGTGCCGCTGCCGTGCCCTATGTGCCGCTGCCATGCCCTGCCGCCCCGCCGCGGCCTGCGAAGCCGTGCAGTGCCGCGTGCCGCCGGCGTGTCGCCGCGGAAGCAGAAAGCCAAGTGTGGCCGGGCCGCGCCCGTGCGACAAACCGGGCCGCCGTTGTGCGACCGATCACGATCGTGGCAGGCCCGCGCGCGTGCGGGGGACGGCTGGGGCCGCCTGTGCCAGAGTGCAGGGATGGCTCAGCAACCCGGCCCGCGCGACGCGCAGGCGGAACCGGGCCGCCTCCGGCTGGGCCTGCGCGTCCTGCGCGACTGGCGGCCCACGCTCCCACGTTTCCGCGCGCTCACCCGCGCCATGCTCACCTCGTTCGTGGTGCTCGCGGCCACGCTCTGGCTGCTGCCCGGCGTCAACGCCAGCGGCCTCGTCGCGCTGCTCTGGCTGGTCGCGCTGGTCACCGGCGTCGGCGCGTTGCTGCGGCCGCTGCTGCTTGTGGTCGCGACAGTGCTCGGCGGGTTCGGCTCGCTGCTGCTCGGCGTGGTGGTGCAGGCGATCATCCTGTACGTCGCGCTGCGCCTGAACCCGGCCGGCGGCGGCACCGGCTTCGAGGTCGCGTTCGCCGCCTCGTGGATCGCGATCGCGCTGGCCGCGGTGGTCAACTGGGTGGTCGACGCCGGCACCGACGACACGTTCGTGCTGGAGACCATGCGCCTGATGTCCCGCGTCCGGCGCAGTCACCCGCGCCCGGCCGACTGCGACCGGGACGGCATGCTCATCGTCCAGCTGGACGGCGTCTCCGCGCCGCTGCTGCGCTGGGCGGTCCGCGCCGGGAACCTGCCGCACATGGGCCGCTGGCTGCGCGACGGTACGCACCGGCTGGCGCCGTTCCACACTGGAGTGCCGGCCACCACGCCCGCGGTCCAGGCCGGGATCCTCTACGGCGACGTGCGCCAGGTGCCCGCGTTCCGCTGGTACGAGAAGGCCGAGCGGCGCCTGATGGTGACCAACCGCCCGCGCGACGCGGCCGAGATCGAGCGCCGCCTCTCCACCGGTGCCGGCCTGCTCCGTGACGGCGGCGTGAGCATCAGCAACGTCTTCCCGGGCGACGCCGAGACCTGCCTGCTCACCGTGTCCCGGGCCGCGCTGCCCGGCCCGTCCTCCTCCGGGTACGCCGCGTTTATGACGTTCGGCCTGGCCCGCGCGATCGTGCTGGGCTTCGGCGAGATCATGAAGGAGCTGTGGCAGAGCCGCCAGCAGCGCCGCCGCGACGTGCAGCCCCGGATCCGCCGGGGTGGCTACTACCTGCTGCTCCGCCCGGCCACGAACGTGCTGCTGCGCGACCTGAACGTGTCGCTGATCGCGGAGCAGATGGCGAAGGGCGCGCCTGTCGTCTACTGCGACTTCGTGGACTACGACGAGGTGGCGCACCACGCCGGACCGGCCCGCAACGAGGCACTTCACTCGCTTGAGGGCCTGGACCGGGTGGTAGGCATCCTGCACCGGCTCGCCGCGGACGCGCCCCGCAACTACCACCTGGTGGTGCTCTCCGACCACGGCCAGGCGCAGGGCGCCACCTTCCGGCAGCGGCACGGCGAGCGCGTCGAGGATGTGGTGCAGCGGCTGGTCGCCCGCGCCGGCACCGAGGCGCCGACCGGCCGGGCCCGTTCCTCGACCGCGCCTGTCGAGCAGTGGGGGCCGGTGAACGCGCTTCTCACCGAGGCCGCGAACCGGTCCGGCCCGACAGCGGCGGCGGCCCGGGCCGCGACCCGCAAGCGCTCCGAGGGCGGCGAGGTCACGCTCGGCCCGGTGGACGCGGCGGAGGACGACGACGCGGAGTCAGTGGTGGTCGCGTCCGGGAACCTGGCGATGGTCTACCTGCCGCGGCTGGCGGGCAAGGCCACGAAGGAACAGCTGGACGTCGCGTACCCCGGGCTTGTGGAGGATCTGGCCTCGCACCCGGGCGTGGGCGTGCTTGTCGTGGACTCCGCAGCCGGGCCGGTCGCGCACGGAGCCCGGGGACGGCACCGGCTCGCGGACGGCGTGGTCGAGGGCGAGGACCCGCTGCTGCCGTACGGCCCGCGCGCCCGCGCCGACCTGCTGCGCCACCAGACCATGGACCATGTGGGAGACCTGGTGCTGATCAGCCCGGTCGACTCCGCGACCGAGGACGTCGCCGCCTACGAGGAGCTGGTCGGCTCGCACGGCGGGCTGGGCGGCTGGCAGACCGAGGCGATGGTGCTGCACCCGGACGAGTGGCCACGCGAGTCCGAGGAGTTCGACGGCCCGGACGCGGTGCACCGCCAGCTGCTGACCTGGCTTGAGAAACTGGGCGTCCGCAACGCGAGCCCGGATGACGACGCGACCTCGGATGACGACGCGACCTCGGATGACGACGCGACCTCGGATGACGACGCCACCCCGGATGAGGACGCCACCCCGGATCGCGACGCTATGCCGGCGCCTCTCGGCGGCGGGACACCCACGACGCTATCTGCGTGACCACCACGACGAGCACGATCGCGGCCACCACGCCCTCCCACGGCCGGGCGAAGACCGTGCCGCCGAGCAGCCCGACCGCGGCGTAGACGGCGGCCCACAGCGCGCAGGCCGGCGCGTTCGCAAGGACGAACGTCCGCCAGGACACGCCGATCACGCTTGCGGCCAGCAGCATCGGGATCCGGCCGCCGGGCACCAGGCGGGAGATCAGCAGCACCGGCACCTCGCGGTTCTTCAGCTCCTCGCCAAGCTTGTCGAGCTTCTCGTTGCCGCGCAGCCAGCGCAGCCGGCGGGCCAGCTGCTCACCACCCCAGCGGCAGGCCGCGTAGGTGACCAGGTCGCCGAGGTACGCGCCGAGCGCGCCGGCCGCCACCACGAGCAGCACCAGGACCGGATTGTCGTGCGCGGCCACCGCGGCCGCGCCGCTCACCGCCACACCTGTCGGTACGACCGGCAGCACCGCACCGAACGCGACCAGGCCGAACAGGGAGAGGAGTACCCCGATGGTCACGGCGCCCCGAACTCCACAGTCTCGCCGGGTAGCGGCAGATGCGCGCGCACGCCCGGGATCAGCTCCTCCGCCGCGCGCACGAAGTCGCTTCCGGGGGAGTGGAACATGTGCGGCCGTACCCGGCCCATGCCGACCGGCCAGAACGTGCCGTAGTGGATCGGGACCGCGTCGGACGCGCCGACCCGGCGCACCGCCTCCGCACCGTCGGCCGGCCCCAGGTGCTGCGACGGGTGCAGGCTCGGGCCCCAGCCGCCGACCGGCACCAGCGCCACGTCGACCGGGCCGATCTCGGACATGCCGTCGAACAGGCCTGTGTCGCCCGCGAACCAGGTGCGGGCCGCGCCCTCGATGACGAAGCCGAGCGCGTCACCCCGGAGGCGGGACCAGGGGCCGCGCCCGCCGTCGTGGGCCGCGGGCACCGCCCGTACCCGCAAATCCTTGATCTTGGTTTCCTCGCCGGGGGCGAGTTCGACGCAGTTGCCGGAGTAGTGGCTGCCGAGGCGGCGGTGGATCAGGCCGGCCGCGCCGCGTGGCACCACGAACACGGTGTCGGCTGGTATCCGGCGCAGCGACGGGACGTCCAGGTGGTCGGCGTGCAGGTGGGAGACGAGCACCGCGTCGGGTGCGCCGGGGAGCAGGGGCCGGGGGCCGCGCATCCGGCGCAGATGGGCGAGCCGGTCGCCGAGCAGTGGGTCGGTGAGCAGCCGGACCCCCGAATCCTCGAGCCAGATCGTGGCGTGCCCCCACCACGTGGCCCTTACCGCCGTGCCGTCCACGTCGCCCACGGTACGTGACGATCACCCGTGGGCCGCGGGTAGACACCTCACCGGGTGATCTCGCGCAACGCGCCGGTGAGCGTGGCGCGGACCGCCTCCGGTGTCATCCGGTCCGGGAACATCAGCGCCTGCAGCGACAGCCCGTCCACGATCACGTGCAGCCGGGACGCGTGCGCCTCGAGCGCCGGGTCGGCGAGCGGCGTGGCGAGCTCGGGCGGCTCCGGGGTGCCGGTGAGCCGGGCGGCCGAGAGCCGGCACAGGTAGCGGGTGCCGGCCCAGGCCACGTCGCGGGCGGCGTCGATGCCGGGTGTGCGAAGCGTGAAATCCGCGATCATCACGAAGATCAGCACCTCGACGCGGCGCTCCTCGTCCAGCGGCAGCATCTCCTCAAGCACCGCCACGACCTGGTCGAGCGGGGTCAGCGACGCGTTCTCCAGGTGCACGCGGATGCGCTCCGGGACCCGTTCCATCATCAGCTGCGCCGCGAACGCGAGCAGCTCGGCCTGGGTGGAGAAGTAGTGCCGGATCGCGCCGGTGGACCAGCCGGACTCGGCCGCGATCGCCCGGACCGAGGTGGCGCCGATGCCGCCGCGGGCGACCACCCGCCACACGGCCGCTGCCAATTCACGTCTGCGCTGGTCATGGTCGACGATTCTGGGCACCCCTCTTTTTAGCACGGCTGTGTTACTTTGTTTTTCACACGACTGTGCGAAATAAAACGGGGAAGGACGCTCGTGGATCTCCTGACGCTCGCCGGCCTGGCCGGCCTGGCGCTCATCGACAGCACAAGCATCGGCACGCTCGTCATTCCGATCTGGATGCTGCTGTCGCCAAAGGTGCGCGCCTCCCGGTTCCTGGTCTACCTGGCCACCGTGGCGGTCTTCTACGCGATCGTCGGCGTGATCCTGGTGCTCGGCGCGGAGGCGGCCACGGCCGCGTTCGCCGGGCTGTCCGGCGCGCGGTGGGTCGCCTGGGTGCAACTCGCGCTCGGCGTCGGACTGTTCGCCTGGAGCTTCCGCTTCGACGGCAAGAAGGGGGACCGGTCCGGCCGCTGGCGGGACCGGCTGGCCGGTGAGGACGCCACCATCCCCGCGATGGTCGGTCTCGGACTCGGCGCGGCCGCGCTCGAGGTGGCCACCATGCTGCCCTACCTGGCCGCGGTCGGCCTGATCACCGCCGCCGATCTGCCGGTCGCCGGCTGGCTCGCCACGCTCGGCGGCTACGTCCTCGTCATGATCGTGCCCGCGCTGCTGCTCGGCGGCCTGCGCCTGCTCGCCGGTCACCGCGCCCAGGTGCCGCTGGAGCGCCTCGGTGCCTGGCTGGCCCGGCACACCGCGGGCGCGCTCGGCTGGGTCCTCGGCATCGCCGGCTTCCTGCTGGCCCGCGACGCGGCGTTCCGCCTCGGCCTCTTCGACAGGTGGATCCGTTGACGACCCGCCGAGCCGCCCCTAACATCGATGGCCATCGGTGGCTTGCGGATTCACGCGCCCGCGAACCACCGCGCCCGCGAACCGCCCCGGCCGGGAGCCCGGGGCGGTGTGCGAGCCGCCGCCGGCGTGCGGGCTCATGCCGGGTCAGTCATCTCCGCACCCGGAAAGGTTGCCATCATGCGCCCGACATGGACGCGCCTCGCTCCCGTCATCGCCGCCGGACTTGTGGCGGCTCTGCTCGTACCACCGGCCGGCGCACATGCGGACGAACCGGTCACTGTCATCGACAGCACGTTCGAGGACGGCACCACAGGCGGCTGGACACCCCGCGGCGGTGAGACAGTGGCGCCGTCCACAGCTGTCGCGCACGGCGGCTCCGGCAGCCTCGCGATCACCGGGCGCACCGCCACCTGGGAGGGCCCGGTCCTTGACGTGCTCGGCACGTTCGTCACAGGCACCACATACACGATCTCCGCCTGGGTACGGCTCGCCGCCGGCTCGGACAGTGCCCGGCTCAGCGTCGAGCGGCGCACCGGCGGCACGGCCTCCTACGACCAGGTGGCAGGCGACACCGCACTCACCGCGGGCGCCTGGGTCAACCTGACCGGTACGTACACGCTGGCCTCCGACGTCGAATACCTCACTGTGTACGTCGAGACCGCGACCGGCACCGGCGACCTCCACCTGGACGACGTCACGGTCTCCTACCTGCCGGAGACGCCGATCCAGACCGATATTCCGTCGGTCAGGGACGTGGTCACCGAGTTCCCGGTCGGGGCCGCGATCACGCCTGCCGCACTGCTCGGCGAGCACGGGAAGCTGCTCACCAAGCACTTCGACTCCGTCACGCCGGGCAACGCGCTGAAGTGGGACGCCACCGAGCCCACCGAGGGTACGTTCCGGTTCACCGACGCGGACACGATCGTCGACTTCGCGAAGGCCAACGGCCTGGCGGTCCGCGGGCACACGCTGGTCTGGCACAACCAGACGCCGGCCTGGGTGTTCCTTGATGCGGACGGCGCCGCGATGACCGCCACCCCGGAGAACAAGGCGCTGCTGCTGGCCCGGCTGGAGGCGCACATCCGCGGCGTGGCCGGTCGGTACGGCGCGGACATCCCGGTCTGGGACGTGGTGAACGAGGTGATCGACGAGTCCCAGCCCGACGGCTACCGGCGCAGCAGATGGTACGAGATCACCGGGCTCGACTACATCCGCACCGCGTTCCGGGTCACCCGCGAGGTGCTGCCGGACGCGAAGCTCTTCATCAACGACTACAACACGAACGTGCCGGCCAAGCGCGACAAGCTCTACGCGCTTGTGGCGCTGCTCAAGAGCGAGGGCGTGCCGGTCGACGGCGTCGGGCACCAGATGCACGTCAACATCGACTGGCCGGCGATCGACGAGGTCGAGGCGATGATCCAGACGTTCGTCCCGCTCTGCGTGGAGCAGCAGATCACCGAGATGGACGTGTCGATCTACACCAGCAGCGGCGAGTCGTTCCCGGCCCCGCCGGCGGACCGGCTGCTCGCGGTCGCCTACCGGTACCGGGACCTGTTCGCGCTCTACCGCAGGTACGCCGCGCACCTCACCTCGGTGACCGTGTGGGGCCTCGCGGACGACGACACCTGGCTTGACACGTTCCCGGTCACCCGCAAGGACGCGCCGCTGCTCTTCGACACCAGGTTGCAGGCGAAGGACGCGTACTGGGGGGTGGTGGACCCGTCCCGGATCGGCACCACGACGGCCCCGGTGACCCCGGATTCACCCGCCTGAGCTGTGGCGTTCGCCCGATGGGTCGCTCGTGGGGCCGCGGTGTTGCACACTATCCGCCGTGATGGAAGACAGCGGGCCGCCCCACGCGCACCTGCGGGCAGCCGTGCCCCCGCCGGTGCGGACGGCAGTGGTGCTCAACCCGGTGAAGGTCGCCGACCTTGCCGAGCACAAACGGCTGATCCGCGACGGCCTGGCGGTGGCCGGGTGGCCCGAGCCGCTCTGGCTTGAGACGACACCCCAGGACCCCGGCGTCGGCCAGGCACGGGCGGCGGTCGCTGCCGGAGCGGAGATCGTGCTCGTGTCCGGCGGCGACGGCACGGTTCGGGCCGTGATCAGCGGGCTGGCCGGGACCGGCGTGGCGATGGCAGTGCTGCCGTCCGGCACCGGAAACCTGCTGGCCGCGAACCTGGGCCTGGAGGGCAACGTCACCGCGGCCGTACGGGTCGTGCTCGGCGGCGGGCGGCGCCTGATCGACGTGGGCGAGGTGGACGGCACCGGCGACTGCTTCGCGGTGATGGCCGGCATGGGCTTCGACGCGCAGATGCTTGCCGGTACGTCCGAGCGGGCGAAGAAACGGATCGGCTGGATCGCGTACCTGTTCGGCGCCGCCCGGCACCTGCGGGACCGCCCGATGCGGGTGCGGATCAAGCTCGACGGCAACCGGGTGCTCGACCGGCGCGCCCGTACCGTGCTGATCGGGAACGTCGGCCGCCTCCAGGGCGGCGTCCGGCTGCTTGCCGACGCCGAGCCGGACGACGGCCAGTTCAACGTGGCAGTGGTGACCGCGCGCAGCCTCGGGCAGTGGGCGGTGCTCAGCCTCGGCGTCCTGTACCGGTGGCGTCGCGTGCCGCGGATGGAGCTGTACACCGCGTCGGAGGTGGAGGTGCGCAGCAACCGGGCTCAGCCGCGCCAGCTCGACGGCGACCTGATCTCCCCGGACGAGGTGCTGCGCGTCCACCTGCGGCCCAGGGCACTTGTGCTCTGCGTACCCCGCCCGGAACGCTCCCGCGACCTCGCCGAGGGTGTGGACCGGGTGAAGGAGCGCGCATGACCGGGTCGGTACAGCGACGGCCACGCAGCCGCCCCCGCGAAGTGGAGTCCCGGGCATGAGCAGCACCAACCAGGTTCCCGAGACGAAGCTGATGTCCGGGGACGAACTCTCCGCGGACGACGCCTGGCGCGCGCTGCGCGTCTACGGCCGCTGGCACCTGTTCCACGACGCGTTCGTCAGGTTCCGCTACGGCGACGGGTTCAGCCACTCGCGTGCGTTCGCGCTGCAGCTGTGTCTCGCGGTGGTGCCGTTCCTGATCGCGCTTGCCGGCCTCGCCACCGACCTCGGCGCGGAGGAGGGCGGCCTGGTCGTCGCGGACACCATCCTGGCGCTCACCCCCGGCGCCAGCCACGACGTGGTCAACGACCTGCTCACCGACGACGACATGACCGAGGACGCGGGCGAGCTGGCGCTGACGCTGGGTCTGATCACCGGCATGGTGTCGCTCACCCAGTCGATGGCGCAGATCGAGCGCGGCGCGAACCGCATCTACGGCGTCGAACGCGACCGCCCCGCGCTCCTCAAATACGCGCGCGGCGCCGGTCTGGCGGTCTTCGCCGGCGTACCGGCGCTGTTCGGCTTCCTCACGCTTGTCGCCGGCCGCCCGTTCGGCCACTCGATAGAGAACCGCTATCCCTGGGGCCACGACTTCGCCGGGATCTGGAACGTGGTCCGCTGGCCGGCCAGCCTCGCGCTTGTCGTCTTCGCGATCGGCGTGATATTTCGCTACGCGCCCCGCCGCCGCCAGCCCGGCCTGTCCTGGCTGCTCTTCGGTGCCGCGGTCGCCACAGTGCTCTGGTGGGCGACGAGCCTGCTGCTCGCCGGCTACGTGCGCTTCAGCGACGGCTTCGGCGCGACCTACGGCCCGCTTACCGGCATCATCGCGCTGCTGCTCTGGGCCAACCTGACCGGCATCGCGCTCTTCCTCGGCCTCGCGTTCGCCGCCCAGCTGGAGGCGGCCCGGGTGGGCGCGCCCGATCCGGCCAAGCCCGACGAGTGGCACCCCGCCCCGGAGGACAGCCTCCCGCACGCGCCGCACCTCCCCACCCAGCGCGCCCCTCGGGCCCAAAAGGTCAAAACCGTCAAAGCCGCCGCGAGGGTACGACGAAAGCCGGCCGGATTCGCGGTCAAGCCGGACGGACTCCGCAAGCCGGTCCACCCCCGCAAACGTCCACCGGCGGTGTAGCCGCCCGCGCTCCCGGGTAGCGGTGATCCCATGCTGACGGCTCCGCGACGCGCACTTGCTCGCTTCACCGAGCGGTCAGTGCTCGGCCTGCTTGCGGTGCTCGCCATCGGCGCCGCGTTCGGCCTGCTCCTACTGCTGGTCCGTGCCGAGTGGGCCCCGCTGCACGCACTCGACCAGGACACGGCCGCGGACCTCAACGCGGTCGTGTCCCGGCACGAGCCGGTCGCGGCCACGCTGCGTGCGATCTCCGAACTCGGCAACCGCCTGCTCATGGCCGGACTTGTCGGCGTGGTCGCGGCCGTGCTGCTCATCCGCCGCGAACACCGCCTCGCGCTCTACCTGGTCGTCACCGGCGTCGGCGCGCTGCTGCTCGACCCGTCACTCAAAGCGCTCGTCGGGCGGCTCCGGCCGGTCGTCGACAGCCCGGTCTCGTCCGCGCCCGGTGCCAGTTTCCCAAGCGGCCACGCTCTAGGCACGGTCGTCGCGTACGGCGCCGTGCTCCTGGTCCTGCTGCCCGCGCTCCGCCCCCTCCGGCGGCGCGTCGCGATCACGGTCTGGGTGGTGCTCGTCGTGCTTGTCGGCTTCACCCGGATCGCGCTCGGCGTCCACTTCGTCTCCGACGTGCTCGGCGGCTGGCTGCTCGGCCTCGCCTGGCTGGGCATCATCGCCCACGCGTTCCGCCTCTGGCAGCGCGACCGCGGCCGTCCCACCCCGCCGGTCACCGACGGCCTCAGCCCGTCCGCCGCCGCGGATCGCCGTGGTCGCGTCGGGTTGCAGTATTAGGTGCTGTATCGACGTGGGATGCCGGGCTGCGGCGGGGCCCAGGATCGGTGTGCGGTCGCGATGCTGGCCTACGGGCCGGTCAGGTCCGCGACATCGTGGTGACCGGCGTGCGGCAGGAGCGAGGCCGGATCGACGAACGGCCGGGCCGTGGCGTCGCCGCTGGAGAGAAGCGCGCGCACGGTACCGGCCAGGATGTCCGCCAGTTGGATGCGCGGCTCGTCCTCCGCGACCAGGAACCGCACCGCCGCCAGCCGGCCGTCGCTCCACGTCCGCAGACGCGCCACCCGGGTGCTGGACAGCGCGATCTGCCGGTCGTGCGCCACCGTCACGCCGTGCCCGGCATCCCAGCGCCGCACCGCCGCGAGGATCGCCGGTGTCAGTGGATCCACCGAGGCCCCCGCCGCCTCCGGATCAGCGGCAAGCGCCGCCCGGTACTCCGCCGCCCGCGCACCCGCACCTGCCAGCCACCCGAGTAAGTCGTCCACCCCCGAAGGGGGCGGCCCGTTCGCCGCCAGGGGACCGGAGCGGACACCTTCACGCGGCGCATTCACCGCCTCCGGAGGGAGCGGAGCGATGGCGCGCGGCCCGTTCGGCGTCGGCAGAGCCGAACCGGCGGTGTCGCGTGGCCGACGCGCCGCCTGTGGAGCCGCTAAGCCGCCACGAATTTCGGTGACGACTGTGAAGAACTGGTCTGCCGAGCCGCGTCGGCGCAGCAGGTCGTTGGCCACCTCCGGCAGGCGGCGCTCCACGATGGAGGCCGAGGCGCGCGTCACGTACCGGTGCAGCAGTTCGGTCTCCGGCCGGAGAGCCGCGCCGCCGGGAGCGAGCGGACCGTCGCCGAGCAGCAGTTCCACGACGCGGGCGAGGACGTAGTGGGTTTTGTCGACCACGAAGACCGACGCCCGGCCCCGCAGTGGCGCATCCGGGCCGAGGAACCACTCAAGCACGGCGCGGTGGCGGGGCCTGAGCAGGTGGTTCGCCTTGTACTGGGTGGCCGGGGAACGGATCCGGGCGCGCAGTTCGGCCAGGATCGTGGCGGCCTCGGCCTCCGAGATCAGCACGGACGCGTGCGCGAAGAGCGCGGTGGTCGACCCGACCAGACGGTCACCCTCGTAGCCTGACTCGTCGCACACGATCTCCACCGGCCCGGCCACGCCCACACCCTGCCACGCGCGGGACCGCACCCCACAGCGCTTTTACCGCGCCGGCGCGAGACACACGGCGGCGGCCGCGGCCACTGACAACGCCTCCGGCCAGCCGGGCCCGGCGGGTACCACCGGCACCGCGGGGTGGGCAGCCTCCAACTCGGCCCGGCCTGCGACCCCGCCCGGAGACGACACCGAGGACCAGACCACGAGCCGATGGGGTACGACCCGCCCGACCGCTGCGGAGAGCGCGCCCCACGGCATGTCGGCCCCGAGCCGCCAGGACTCGACACCGTTCTCCAGCAGCACGACCGCCAGCGCGGCAAGCGGCAGATCACCCGGCACAACAGCGAAGCCGCCCAAGCCGCTGGAGCCGGCGGAGCCGCCCAAACCGCTGGAACCGGCCGAACTTCCCAAGCTGCCTGAGCTGCATGAGCTGCCCGCGGACGGTGCAGAGGGTGTGGCCGGTGCGGCCCGTGTGTCCCCGGTAGCGCGTGCGGCGGGGGCGGCGGGTGCGGCGGGGGCGGCGGGGGCGGCGGCGAGCATGACGGACGGGCGGTGGCCGGGGCGCGCCAAGTGGGTGAGGCGACAGTCGAAGGCGGTCCGCACGCCGGTGACCAGCGCCAGCGCCGGTGCCGTGGTCAGGGCCGGCCCGCCGACCGCCGCGAGCGCCGGCGCGCACAGCAGCTCCCAGGTGGCGAGCGCGCCGCGGGTCTCCAGCGCGTTCGTGACCAGGCGTGCGGCGGCCCGGTCGTCGACCCGCCCGGCCGCCCCCATCAGCCGGCGCACCGCGGCCCGCCAGCCGGCCGGCGCGCCGGAGATCCGCCCCGGCGCGCACAGCGCGGACGAGGCCACCTGAGGCGTCGTCTCGGCCCGGATGCCG
Organism: Catenuloplanes sp. NPDC051500; assembly: GCF_044454585.1. NCBI lineage: Bacteria > Bacillati > Actinomycetota > Actinomycetes > Micromonosporales > Micromonosporaceae > Catenuloplanes > Catenuloplanes sp. NPDC051500. The sequence goes on along the minus strand of NZ_JBITDX010000002.1, from coordinate 726,584 downwards.
AGGCCGGGCGCGGGCGACGACTCGGCGAGCGGTGAGCGGGTGGCGGCGCAACCGCTGCGGAGGTACGGCGTGGAGCTCACGGGGCTGTCCTCCGGGGCGTCGGCGAGGTCGTGCAATCGTGAGCCCGGAGCGCGGCGCACGCCGTACCCGCGAAGGGCTCTAAGCTTGTGAATTGGTTTGAAAAGCGATCGATCCTATTTTCGTACCATCCTAGCGAAGAGGTGGCAAGCCGTGGCGGATGGTCGTGACGTGATCGCGGCGCTTGAGCGGATGCAGCAGTCGCACCTGACGATGCATCACGCGGTGGCGCGGCGGCTGGACATCAATCCGACCGACGCCGAGGCGATCGCGCATCTGAGCGCGGACGAGCCGCTCACCCAGGAGGCGCTGCGGGCGCGCCTGCTGATCAGCAAGAGTGCGATGACCGCGCTCGTGGACCGGCTGGAGCGAAGCGATTTCCTGGTCCGGGCGGCCAACCCGGCGGATCGGCGCTCGACGCTGCTGTCCCTGTCCGAGCGCGCGCGGACGGGCTGGGTCAACGGGATGGCGAAGGTGATGGACACGATCGGCCCGGTGGCGGCGGCGCTCGAGCCGAACGCCGCCGCCGTGGTCACCGAGTTCCTCACCCGGGTCACCGAGCTGCAGCTCGGGCTCGCGGACGATGTGATGAGGTGGCGGTCAGAAACGCGGGAGTAGCTCGCGCCGCGCCCAGTCCAGGAACGCCTCCTGGCTCTCGTCGCCGACCTGGACCAGGGCCACGTGGCTGAAGCCGGCGTCGATGTACTTCCTGATCGCGGCGACGTGCTTCTCCACGTCCGGGCCGCAGGTGACGGCCTCGGCCACGTCCTCCTCGCGCACGGTCTGGGTGGCGGCCGCGAACGACTCCGGCTCGGGCAGCTCCGCGTTGACCTTCCAGGTGAGGCCGGACCAGCGCCACTGGTCGTGCACGATCTTCCGGCACGCGGCCTCGTCCGGGCCCCAGCAGATCGGCACCTGGCCGTAGCGCGGCCCGGCGCCACCGGCGTCGCGGTACGTGCCGAGCAGGTCGGCCGAGGGTTCGATCGCGACGACGGCGTCCCCGTATTCGGCGGCGAGCGCGGCGGAGGACTGGCCGGAGATCGCGATCGCCATCGGCACGCGTTCCTCGGGGCGGTCCCAGATGCGCGCCTCCGGCACGTCGAAGTACGTCCCGGAGTAGGTGAGGCGCTCGCCGGCAAGCAGCGGCCGGATGATCTGCAGCGCCTCCGCGAACATGTCGTGCCGGTCCTGGACGTGCGGCCACGGGCCGACGATGTGCTCGTTGAGGTTCTCGCCGGAGCCGAGCCCGAGCGTGAACCGGCCGCCGGACAGCACACCGACCGTCGACGCCTTCTGGGCGACGACGGCCGGGTGGTAGCGGCGGGTGGGGCAGGTGACGAAGGACAGCATCTCGACGCGGGAGGTGGCGTGCGCGACCGCGCCGAGCACGGACCAGGCGTAGGGGGAGTGACCCTGCGACTCCAGCCACGGGTTGAAGTGGTCGGACATCACCAGGTGGCCGAATCCGGCGCTCTCGGCGCGGATCGCGTAGTCCACAAGTTCTCGGGGGCCGGACTGTTCGCTGAGCAGCGTGTAACCGATGGAGACCATGGGCCCGGCATACCCGGCCCGCGGCCGGTAAACCGCCCGGGCGCTACAGACGCGGGAGGATCCGGTCCGCGACCGTCTTGGCGATCCGCAGGTTCGCGGCGTCGTCGCCGACCCGGGCGTAGATGTCGACCTGGGTGTCGCCGAAGAGCACGAACAGGTGGCCGGCCTCGGTGAATGCGGCGTCGCCCACACCGGACACCACGGTGCCGGCCTTGGCCTGGTCCTTGAACTCCTTCGGCGTCATCCCGGTGACGAAGAGCGCGAGCTGGCCCTCGGACAGCTGCCACTGGCAGTACCGGACCGCTGCGGTCTCCTCCAGGCCGTCCTTGTCGATCTGCGTGACCTGCCGCGCGGTGAGCGCGGTGACCTCGGCCCGGTTGAGCAGACCGCACGGGTCCTTGATGGCGTCGCCGTTCTTCGCGCCGGTGGGCAGCGAGGGCAGCGTGGGCAGCGCGGTCTTCGGAAGACCTGTGGCCGGCGCCGCTGTGGTCGGGGCGGGCGGGGTGGCCGGCTCCGGGTTCTCGGTGCTGACCAGGATGCAGCCGGAGAGCGCGGGGACGGCGAAGACGGCGGCGGCAAGAAGGGGAAGGGCGCGGCGTCGGAACATCTCAGACTCTCCGGAGGCTGGCGGGCAGGGCGGTTATGTCCTGCAGCCTGCGACATCGCCGCAGGTCGAAGCGGGTCGTCGGCGGATCGCGGCACATTTCCGGGAGTCCGGCACGGGCTGGAATCGCTCCCATCGCAGCTCGGTAACGGTGAAGAAATCTCGAAGTCACGCCATTGACATGACGTACGTCTCAGTCGTAGCTTTCGAGTCGAAGCGTTTCGACAAACCAGTTCAAAGCTCTGACCTGCAAAAACACGGACCCGGCGTGGAGGCTGATCTTCCGATGCGACGCATTGCCGCATCCGCGAGGACTCGCCCGCTGCCGGCCGGGAAATCTGGCGGGACATCACCACGGCGGAACCGGGCGTGACCGGCCCGATCGTCGCGATCCCGCGTGTGGGTGCCCGCGATCCTGGGGCAGAGGGACCACGTACCGGAGGATTATTCGGTATTTTCGGTCGCTTCCTCCGATTGGATCGCCGAGACGACGCACACCAGCCGCCCGTGGCGGAGCTGGGGTGGTGTGCCAGTCAATCGGCCGGAGGGGCGCGAGGCTCCCTCGCTCAGCAGTCGATCCGCGGTTAGCACCACCGGCGCGGGACCGATTTTTCCGGTTCTGCGCCACACAAGGCGCCAGGTCTTATCCACTCACAAGAGGCACCACCTCGCTCCACCAGGAGGACGGCACATGTTCCGTACCAGGAAGATGGGGGTTGTCGCGGCCGCGCTGGCTGTGACCGCTTCCCTCGGTCTCGCGGCTTGCGGCGGCGATTCCGGCGACTCCGGCGACAGCAAGACGCTGCGGCTGTGGCACTACGAGAGCCCGGCCAGTGGTCTGGGCATCGCCTGGGCCGAGGCGATCAAGCAGTTCAAGGCGTCGCACCCGGGCGTCGAGGTCGTCTTCGAGGAGAAAGGCTTCGAGCAGATCCGCCAGAACGCGGGCATGATCCTGAACTCGAACGAAGCTCCGGACATCATGGAGTACAACAAGGGCAACGCCAGCGCCGGTCTGCTGTCCAAGCAGGGCCTGCTGACGGACATGACCGAAGAGGTCACCAAGCGCGGCTGGGACAAGACGGTCCCGGCCAGCATCGCCGTCACGTCCAAGTACGACCAGGACGGCATCATGGGCGGCGACAAGTGGTTCGGCGTCTCGAACTACGGCGAGTACGTGATGGTCTACTACAACAAGGACGAGTTCAAGAAGCTCAACCTTGAGGTCCCGACCACGCTCGCCGAGTTCGAGACGGTGATGCAGAAGTTCAAGGACGCGGGCACCACGCCGCTCGCGGTCGGCGGCGCGGAGTACCCGGCGCAGCAGATCTTCTACCAGCTGGCGCTCTCCCAGGCGACCCCGGCGTTCGTCGACGACTACCAGCTCTACAAGAACAAGGTCAACTTCCAGGGCCCGGAGCTCACCTACGGCGCGACCAAGTTCGCCGATTGGGTGAGCAAGGGTTACATCGCGAAGGACTCGGCAGGCATCAAGGCCGAGGACATGGGCGTCAGCTTCATCCAGGGCAAGGCGCCGATCCTGATCTCGGGTTCCTGGTGGAACGGCCGGTTCAACGAGGAGATCAAGTACGACTGGGGCACGTTCCTGTTCCCCGGCAACAAGCTGCAGGCGGGCTCCGGCGGCAACCTCTGGGTCGTCCCGACCAGCTCGAAGAACAAGGGCCTGGCGTACGACTTCATCGAGATCACGATGAAGCCGGAGATCCAGAACCTGATCGGCAACTCCGGCGGTGTCCCGATCCTGGCCGACCCGGCCGCGATCACGGACGCGAAGAACAAGGAGCTGATCGAGAACTTCAACACGATCAACTCCGCTGACGGCCTCTCGTTCTACCCGGACTGGCCGGCGCCGGGCTACTACGACGTCCTGGTGGGCGGCATGCAGAACCTGATCAACAGCTCCAAGGACCCGAAGGCGGTCCTGGACGAGATCGCCACGCCGTACAACGACAACCTCGCCAGCCTCGGCAAGTAGCAGCAACACCGACCGCGCCGGCGGCCTCGACCAGGCCGCCGGCGCGGATCGCCACTGAAAGGCACCCCCCTCACCATGGCCAAGACCCGGTCCCGGCAGGGCGGCAAGGGCGGCTACCTGCTCTTCCTGCTCCCCGGCGTGCTGCTGTTCACCGCCGTCATCATCATTCCGCTGATCATGAACATCGGGATCAGCTTCACCCGCTGGCAGGGCATCGGCACCCCGCAGTGGGTCGGGCTGGACAACTACGACCGCCTGATCCACGACGCCAACTTCTGGGCGTCCTTCCGGAACATCGGCTTCATCATCGTCGCGATGGTGATCGTCCCGACGCTGCTCGGCCTCTTCCTCGCCGCGGTCCTGTTCGACTACGTCGGCAAGAAGATCGGCCCCGGTACGGCGAGCGCGTTCCGTTCCGGCCTCTACCTGCCGCAGGTGCTGCCGGTCGCTGTCACCGGAATCGTCTGGGGATGGTTCCTCAACTCGAGCACCGGCGTGTTCAACTCGATCCTGGAGAAGATCGGCCTCGGCTTCCTGGCGCAGAACTGGCTCGGTGACCCGAAGTGGGCGCTCTGGTCGGTCATGTTCGTGATGGTGTGGGTCCAGCTCGGCTACCCGGTCGTGATGTTCATGTCCGGCCTGCAGCGCGTCGATCCCGAGCTCTACGAGGCGGCGGACCTCGACGGCGCGGGCTGGTGGCAGAAGTTCACCCGGATCGCGATCCACCTGATCAAGCCGGAGATCTACGTCGTGCTTGTGACGACGACCATCTCGGCTCTCAAGATCTTCGGCCAGATCTTCGTGCTCACCCGCGGTGGGCCCGGCAACTCCACGCTCGTCCCGTCCTACTTCGCGTGGCAGAACTTCTTCGAGAAATTCAACGCGGGGTACGGCGCGGCGATCTCCACGGTGCTGACGCTGATCATCATCGTGCTGACCTACGTCTTCCTGCGCATCCAGACGGCCGACGAGCGCCGGGAGGCCTGACCATGACGTCCTCTGAAACGGTTAAAGCCGCGAAGCCCGGTGGTCTCGCCACCAAGACGCTTGTCCTGACCGGCCTGACGATCTTCACCGGCCTGGTCCTCGCGCCCTTCCTTGTGGTCCTGCTCAACGCGTTCAAGTCGAGCGAGGACTACAGCCAGGGCGGCCCGCTCTCGCTGCCGTCCGCGATCTACCTCCAGGGCATGGTCGACTTCTGGAACCGGGTGGAGTTCGGCGAGAAGCTGTGGAACAGCTTCCTCATCGCGTTCTCCGTCGCGGTGCTCGCGGTGATCATCTCGGTGCTCAACGCCTACGCGATAGGCATCGGCCGGCTGCGCGGGCGTACCGCGTTCCTGATGTTCTTCCTGCTTGCCAACCTGCTGCCGCAGGAGGCGCTCGTCTACCCGCTGTACTTCCTGGCGAAGCAGTTCGACCTCTACAACACCCGGCTCGCCGTGATCATCATTCTGACCGCGATCCAGGCCGCGTTCGGCACGTACCTGCTCTCAAGCGTGTTCCGCGAGTTCCCGCCGTCGCTGCTCGAGGCCGCGGCGCTTGACGGCGCCGGGAAGCTTCGCACGTTGCTTCGCGTCGTGGTGCCGACCAGCTGGCCGACGCTCTCGGTGCTGTTCACGTTCTTCTTCATCTGGACGTGGAACGAGTTCTTCCTGCCGCTCATCTTCCTGATCGACAACGACATCCAGACCGTGCCGCTGGCGCTCGCGGTGCTGCAGGGCCAGCGCGAGGTGGACATCACCACCACTGCCGCGTCCGCCCTGCTCGGCATCGTGCCCGCGGTGGTGTTCTTCCTCTTCTTCCAGCGCACGCTGACCCGCGGGGTCATGTCGGGCGCCGTCAAGTGACCCACGGAGGACCTACGACATGAAGTTCAGCAACGGCTACTGGCGGATGCGGGACGGGGTGAGCCCGCTCTATCCGGCGGAGGCCCGCGACGTTTCGGTGACCCCGGACGCGCTGACCGTCTACGCGCCCACCAAGCGGATCGCCTCCCGGGGGGACACGCTCAACCTGCCGCTGCTGACCGTCGTGGCGAGTTCGCCCGCGCCGGACGTGATCTCGATCAAGGCGACGCACTTCGCGGGGCGCCGGCCGCGTACCCCCGAGTTTGCTCTTGTCCGGTCCGAGACGGCCGTGGAGATCACGGACGACGAGCAGTTCGCGGCGCTTACCAGCGGCGACCTGACCGCGCGGTTCCACAAGGGCGACAGCTGGAAGCTCGAGTTCGTGGCCGGCGGCCGGGTGCTCACGTCAAGCGGCTACAAGAACCTGGCCGCGCTCGACGTGGACGGCGACGGCTCCTACCTGCGGGAGCAGCTGCTGCTCAACGTGGGCGACACCGTCTACGGGCTCGGCGAGCGGTTCGGCCCGCTGGTCAAGAACGGGCAGACCGTCGACATCTGGCAGGAGGACGGCGGCACCAGCAGCGAGCAGGCGTACAAGAACATCCCGTTCTACCTGACCAACGCGGGGTACGGCGTCTTCGTCAACCACCCCGGCGGCGTCTCGTTCGAGGTGGCGTCCGAGTCGGTCTCCCGGGTCGGCTTCTCGGTGCCCGGCCAGGAGCTCGAATACCTGGTCATCTACGGCCCCACGCCGAAGGACATCCTCCGGAAGTACACGTCGCTGACCGGGAAGCCGGCGCTGCCGCCCGCCTGGTCCTTCGGCCTGTGGCTGTCCACCTCGTTCACCACCGACTACGACGAGGAGACGGTAAACAAGTTCGTCTCCGGGATGGCCGACCGCGACCTGCCGCTGTCCGTCTTCCACTTCGACTGCTTCTGGATGCGCGAGTTCCACTGGACCGACTTCGAGTGGGACCCGAAGGTCTTCCCGGACCCGGTCGGCATGCTCAAGCGGCTCAAGGACCGCGGCCTGAAGATCTGCGTGTGGCTGAACCCGTACATCGCGCAGCGGTCCGCGCTGTTCGCCGAGGGCGCCGAGAAGGGCTACCTCCTCAAGACCACGGACGGCGACGTCTGGCAGTGGGACCTGTGGCAGGCCGGCATGGCGCTCGTCGACTTCACCAACCCCGAGGCCCGCGAGTGGTACGCGTCGAAGCTGCGCGGACTTCTTGAGCAGGGCGTGGACGCGTTCAAGACGGACTTCGGCGAGCGCATCCCGGTCAGCGGCATCGTCTGGCACGACGGTTCCGACCCGGAGAAGATGCACAACTACTACACGCACCTCTACAACCGGGTCGTGTTCGACGTGCTCCGCGAGGTCCGCGGTGAGGGTGACGCGGTGCTCTTCGCGCGCTCAGCCACGGCGGGCGGCCAGCAGTACCCGGTGCACTGGGGCGGCGACTGCGAGTCCACGTTCGAGGCGATGGCGGAAAGCCTGCGCGGCGGGCTGTCGCTGTCCGCGTCCGGCTTCGGGTTCTGGAGCCACGACATGGGTGGCTTCGAGGGTAAGCCGCACCCGGCCGTGTTCAAGCGGTGGATCCCGTTCGGCCTGCTCAGCTCGCACAGCAGGTTGCACGGCAGCCAGTCGTACCGGGTGCCGTGGGAGTTCGACGAGGAGGCGGTGGACGTGCTGCGCACGTTCACCAAGCTCAAGGCGCGCCTGATGCCCTACCTCTTCGGCCAGGCCGTGCAGGCCCACGAGCAGGGCGTGCCGGTGATGCGCCCGATGGTCGTCGAGTTCCCGGACGACCTGGCGACCACGCACGTCGAGCGGCAGTACATGCTCGGCGACAACCTGCTCGTCGCGCCGGTCTTCAGCGAGGCCGGCGACACCACGTTCTACACGCCTGCCGGTTCCTGGACCCATCTCCAGACCGGCGAGGTCTTCACCGGCCCGGCGTGGCACCGGCGCACCGTCGGCTTCGGCGAGGTCCCGGTGCTGGTCCGGCCGGGCAGCGTGCTCGCGCTCGGCGAGATCGACGACAGGCCGGACTACGACTACGCGCGCGGCGTGACGCTCGCGCTCTACGACCTCGCGGACGGGGCGGACCTCACCGTCTCCGTTCCCGCGATCGACGGGAGCGAGGCGGCGCGGTTCACAGTGGTGCACGACGGCGGCGCGATCACTGTCACCCGGGTGTCCGGCGAGGCGCTGCCCTGGCGGATCCGTCTCGGCCACGCCGGCGACGTGGTCGAACTGCCCGCGGAGACGTCCAGCCACGTGCTCTAAGACCAGAAAAATGCGGCGGGGGTACGCGTACCCCCGCCGCATTTCTGTGTTGTCAATCTTTACTTCAGCACGCCACCGAGGTAGGCGTAGCTGCCGTAGCCGCTGCCCGGCGCCCACTGCGACGTGGCGTAGAGCGCCTTGTCGGTGCCGCGCACAAGCACGGAGACGCGCCAGTCGTGGTTGCCGGCCGTCTCGATCTCGTTGGTCAGCACGCCGCCAAGCGAGGCCCAGTCGGACCAGCTCGCGGCACCGTTGCCGGATTGCACGCGGGTGTAGAGCGCGTTGTCAGTGCCCCGCACGAAGACCTGCAGCCGGTTGTTCTTGTTGATGATCGCCGCGGCGTTGCTTGTCAGCACGCCACCCATGCTGGTCCACGCGGTCCAGTCGTTGCTGTTCGGCGAGAGCTGACGGCGCGACCACAGCGCGTCGTCGTCACCCTTGGCGAACACCTGGATGCGGCTCTTGCCGTCCAGCACCGCTGCGGTGTCACTCGTGACGCCGCCACCGAGCGACTTCCACGCCGTCCAGCTGCCGCTGTTCGCGGAGGTCTGGCGACGGGTCCACAGCGCGTTGTCGGTGCCGCGGGCGAAGATGTTCAGGCGCTGCAGCTTGTCGAACGAGACCGAGGTCTCGCTGGTGACCTTGCCGCCGAGCGACTGCCAGCTGGTCCAGGACGTGCTGTTCTGGTCCTTCTGGCGCTTGGTCCACACCGCGCCGTCCGTGCCCTCACCGAAGACGGTCAGGCGGCGGTTCTGGTCCACAGTGACAGTCGGGTCGCTGTTCAGCACGCCGCCCAGGCTGGTCCACGCGGTCCAGCTGGTGCTGTTCGGCGCGGTCTGGCGCTTCGACCAGATCGCGTTGTCGGTGCCGCGCGCGAAGACCTGCAGGCGCTGCGACGCGTCCACGCCGACGCGCGGGGCGCCGGTGACGACGCCGCCGAGGCTCGCCCAGTTGGTCCACGTGGTGGAGCCGGCGCTTGTCTGCGTCTTCACGTACACCGCGTCGTTGGTGCCGCGGCCGAAGACCGACAGGCGGCCGTTGCGGTTGAGCGCGGAGTCGACCTTCGGCGCCTCGGCCGGGGCGGCACTGCGGGCCGTTGCCGGCTTCGCGGTGCCGAGCGGCGTCGCCGCCTGGGCCGGAGCCGCGGCGAAACCGCCGCCGAGCAGCGTGAACGCGGTGGCCGAGACAATGGCGCTCCGTACACGTCGGGTTGCTACTGCACCCTCCATGACGTTCTCCTTCCATTCAGGTGGCACGCCGGACCAAACCGTCTCAATGCGACGGATGGTGGAGGTCCGATGTGTCGCGTGCCCCCGGTTTCTGGTTGGTCGCCGGTCCGATACGTGCCTAATGCACGTTTTGACCGACTACAACGGAGCGTAATTGGTGGGTCGGTGCGGAGTAGTGAGTTGAATGCGCCGCCACGCTGTGATTCGTGTCGCGTAAGTGACACTTATGGTAAAAATGGCTATATGACGTTATTTTTCCTGTTTGTCGGCCGTAACCGCTGGACGATGTGCGGTGCGGACGCGCTTTCCGGCCGTGCCGATTCAGTTCGTTCAGAGGTTTCGCTGCGGCGTCATCGGCTATGACGTCATCAGCTTTGCCGCCAGGGCGACCGGCGTCAGGTCGCCGCCGCGCAGGTCCGCCGCGGCCGCGGGCTCGCCGATCGTCTCCAGGTGGTCGGCCGCGGTGCGCAGCGCCCGTGGATCGCCGCTGAGCAGCTTGCGGGCGATGTGCGTCTGGGCCGGCGTCATCTTGGCGAACGCGCACATGTCGAGCGCGGCCATCACGCCCTCGTCGAGCGAGCCGTCCATCGCGCGGCGGGTGCCGATCTCCAGCAGCCACGCCGGCCACCAGGCGTACCGGCCGACAAGCGCGCCGTACCGGATGGCCTCCTCGGGTGGGCGCCCGGCCGCCAGCAGGCGTACCGCGAGCGCGGTGTCGAAGCGTTCGAAGCGCAGTGCGGTCATCACCAGCAGCAGCGTGGACGGCGCGCCGAGCAACGGCTCTGCCGCGGAGGCCGCGCCCGGGTAGTCGCCGCCGACCGCGATGCTGATCACCCCGGCCTCGGCCAGGCGGGTGCTGTCCGAGTCCACCCGGGCGAGCGTGCCGCGCAGCCGGGAGCGGGCCGCATCCGCGTCGTCCGCGAGATGGGCGTCGAGCGGGCGTTGCAGGTGCCGGGTGACTGTGGCCGCGGCCAGCTCTACCTCACGGCGGACCAGCGGGTTCGTCACCCGGGGGGACAGCGCGGAGGTCAGCTCCTCGACGAAGAAGGGCGCGTCGAAGTGGTCGGAGGTGGCGAGCAGCTCCGCCCACCACCCGACCGGATGCGCGGCGATCTCCTCCATTCGCCTGACTATATGATGAAAAATCATTCGTGATGGGGCAAAAGCCTCAACGGCGGTCACCGGGGTCGTGGCTTGGGTCACGTAACGTATCGCCCGGCGGTAACGTACGGAAAACTCCGACGAAACGACGGTTTCCCGCCGGTGCGCAACCGCGGGTGCGGCCGTCCGCTGCGCGGCTGTGAGGAGGGACCATGACCCCGTTCAAACCCGGACTCGAAGGCGTGATCGCATTCGAGACGGACATCGCGGAGCCCGATCGCGACGGCGGCTCGCTGCGCTACCGCGGCGTGGACATCGAGGACCTCATCGGCCAGGTCTCGTTCGGCAACGTGTGGGCGCTGCTTGTCGACGGCGAGTTCGGCCCCGGCCTGCCGCCCGCCGAGCCGTTCCCGGTCCCGGTCCACTCCGGCGACATCCGCGTCGACGTGCAGTCCGCGGTTGCCATGCTCGCGCCCTACTGGGGCCTGCCGCAGCTCCTCGACGCCTCCGACGAGCAGGCCCGCGCGGATCTGGCCCGGGTCTCGGTCACCGCGCTCTCGTTCGTCGCGCAGTCCGCGCGCGGGCTCGGTCTGCCTGCCGTACCGCAGAAGGAGATCGACAAGGCCGAGACCGTGGTCGAGCGGTTCATGCGCCGCTGGCGGGGCGACCCCGACCCGCGCCACATCAAGGCCATCGACGCCTACTTCATCTCCGCCGCCGAACACGGCATGAACGCGTCCACCTTCACCGCCCGCGTCGCCGCGTCCACCGGCGCCGACGTCGCCGCCTGCATCTCCGCCGCGATCGGCTCGCTCTCCGGCCCGCTGCACGGCGCCGCCCCCACCCGGGTCCTGCAGATGCTCGAAGCCGTCGAGTACTCAGGCGACCCGGCCGGCTACGTCCGCGGCGTGCTCGACCGCGGCGAACGCCTGATGGGCTTCGGCCACCGCGTCTACCGCGCCGAGGACCCCCGCGCCCGCGTCCTCCGCCGCACCGCAAAGGAACTCGGCGCCCCCCGCTACGAACTGGCCGAGGCGCTTGAGAAGGCCGCGCTCGAGGAGCTCTCCGCGCGCCGCCCCGACCGCGTACTCCCGACAAACGTCGAGTTCTGGGCCGCCGTCGTCCTCGACTTCGCCGAGGTGCCCGCGCACATGTTCACCTCCGTCTTCACCTGCGCGCGGGTGGCCGGCTGGAGCGCACACATCCTCGAACAGAAGAAGCTCAGCCGCCTCGTCCGGCCCTCCGCCCGCTACACCGGCCCCGACCCCCGCAAACCCTCCGCCGTCCCCGGCTGGGAAAGCCTCTAAGGCCCGCCAGATCCCGGACTACTTTTCCGCTCCCGCCGGGCTGTGGCCCGCTTGCTCGCGCGGGCGCTTGAGCTTGCCTGGGGTGCCCCAGACCCCGATCCAGATCTTCCCGCTCTCGCCGGGGCGTAGCCCGCTTGCTCCCGCGGGCGCTCGAGCTCGCCTGGTAGCCCCAGACCTCGACCCAGATCTTCCGGCTTTCGCCGGGGCGTAGCCTGCTTGCTCCCGCGGGCGCTCGAGCTCACCTGGGGAGGACCCCAGACCCCGACCCAGATCTTCCCGCTCTCGCGGTGGTGCGGCCCGCATGCTCCCGCGGGCCAACCTCGCGGCGGGCAAAGACTCCGCTGGCGCTCCGCTTTCCCCGCCGCTCGGAGCCGGTCGCGCCGTGGTCGGGGAAGGGCCGCAGCCCCGCCGGCCTCACTTCCCGCGAGGCGGCGCGACCGTGCGCGCGCGGCGCCGCTCGCGGGCGGAGGTGATCAGCCGGACAGTTTCGGCCGGGGTGCGGAGGACGTCGTCGGCGGTGAGGCGGAGGACGAGCCAGTCGGCCTCTTCGAGGCGTCGTTCGCGTGCGATGTCCTTGCGGAAGGTGTCGCGCTCCCGGTGATGATCGCCTTCGTATTCGATCGCGATCCGCAGGTCGGGATAGGCGAGATCGACGCGGCTCGGAAAGCGGGCGCCCCTAGTCAGGATCTCGTGCTGGGCCACCGGGCGAGGCAGGCCGGCATCCGTGATCAGCAGCCTGACCAGTGTCTCCATCGGTGACTCGGCAAGCGGTTCCGCTTCGGCCAGCCGCGCGGAGAAGAGCGCGACCCCTATCCACCGCGGCCGGGATGTCGCGAACGCGGCCAGCCGGTCCACAGTCACCAGCCGCCGGAACAGCATCGCGTCGAGCGCCATGACGGCCTGATGCCGGTCCGGCAGCCGTCCCAGGTCGAAGGCTGTGCGTTCCCGCGTGGTCACGGGCAACCCGCCGAACGAGGTCACGTCCTCCGGCGGCAGCCCGCCGTGTGTGATTACCAGCCGGTCCTGCGGTCGTAGGCTCCGGCCGGCCGGCACGGTCACGGTGACCGGCGCTCCCCGCACCGGTATGCCGGCGCCCCAGAGGCAGGCGGCGCTCGGTCCGCTGATCGCCCCGCCGGACGGGAGAACGAGCGCCGCCGCATCGCACCACATCCGGTGATCGTCCTGGTCGAATTCGGCCGCCCTCACATAGACGTCGCGAAATAGCCGCCGCCACTCCGCCGACTGCAGTTGACGCCGGGTCAGGAGTCCTTCCGCGACCACAAGCCTCCCCCGAAACGGCAGGAAGCGGAGTCTCGCGGGCACCGATGCCACCCGAACCACGCCCTCAATTCTGCCCCGCGCCACCCGTGATCGTCGCCGACGGAAGATCGACTGACCGTGTATGCGTAATCAACGTTTTCTCACCCTGAAAACGTTGATTACGCATACACGGTCCGGGGCCGGAGTCAGAGGGCCGGGGCCGGAGTCAGAGGGCCGGGGTTCAGGGGGTGATTGTGACGACGGTGGAGAAGGGGGTGCCGGAGTGGAGGGCGGCGATGAGGGTGGGGATGGCGGGTGGGCTGCCTGAAGCGGCGAGCCAGTGGCTGACCAGGCAGGCGGCTTTGGGATAGGCGTTGGAAGCGGCGGCGGTGTCGAGGTTCCAGGGCTGGGTGGTGAGGGGGAGGGCCTCGGAGAGGGGAAGAAGGCAGCGGTTCGGAGCGGTGGCGGGGGCGAGGTAGCGGGGGTCGTCGGAGAGGACGACGGCGAGGCCCTCGTCGAACCACTGTGGAACCGAGCTGGAACCGAGGCGGGCGTGCAGTTCGACGTGGGCGAGTTCGTGGGTGGCGATGACCGGGGTGAGGCCGTCGGGGGAGAGCATCAGGCCGCGGTTCAGGATCGCGATGCCCTTGCTGCCCCCGCCGCCGAGTCGCTGGTAGCAGGCGTCGGTGACGCAGGCGAGCACGCGCGGGTCGGCGGCCCGGCCGCCGTAGAACGCACGGATGGCGGTGTCGGCGGCGGACAGTGCGGACGTCACGGTCTCGCGCTGGGCGTCGGTGGCGCCGCGTTCGACGTACACCTGCGGCCGGGTCTGGGAAAGGTTGTAGCAGCGTGGGCAGGCGAGCGCGGCGACGGACGGGAACGCGAGGACAAGCACCGCGGCCGCGATGATCGTCAGGGCGATCAGCAGCGCGATGAGCAGTCGTCTCATCCGGCGGCGGCGCGGATGAAGTCGGCGGCCCGGGGGAGGGCGGCGAGTTCGGCGGCGCTCTGATGCGGGTCGGCGGCGCGGTGGGCGAGCGCGTTGTCCAGGTGTGGGAGCAGGCTCGGCGAGGCGGCGATGAACGGGCGGGCGAACGCGGCGGCTCCCTCCGCGAACGGGCCGTCCACCGCGACCTGGCCGAGGATGACCGCGGTCATCGCCAGGTCCAGGCCGGGCGGGCCCTCGATCGCGTTGCACCAGTCGATCAGGACCGGTCCGTCCGGGCCGAGCAGCACGTTGTCCGGGTGGAGGTCCATGTGGAGGATCGCCTCGCCGGGGCCGCGCGGTGGCACCGCGTGCAGCAGTGCGTGCAGGTCGAGCACGATGCGGGCGGCCGTGTGCAGGTCGAGCCCGCCCGTGCTCAACGCGTGGAGCATGGTCGGCCCGCCGACGCGGCCGAGCGTCATCTCCGGCCCGTCGACCAGGTGCATCGGCGGGACCGGGAAGCCATGCGCGTGCAGGTGCCGGAGGAGCTCCGCCTCGGGTTCGGCGGAGCGTCCGTCACGGTATCGGCGCAGCACGCGGGCGTCGTCGAGGGCCCACACGTCAGCGGTGCGTCCGGTGCCAACAAGATTCACGACGATCATTCTAGGGCCTGTGTCGACGTGGAATGCGGGGGCTGCGGCGAGGCCCAGGCGCCGATACAGGCCGCCCTCGGGCCTTGACACATGGTGTTCACTGATCTCAAGAGAGAGCAGTGCTCTCAAAGCGAACCGGGGAGCGATCATGCGGTACGTCGAGGCCACGCGCGCACAACAGCCCTTCAACGACTTCGCGAAGTGGCTGACCGCGCGCGGCGTCAGCCTGCTCGGCAGCAGGGTGCTCGCGGTCCGTGGCCGTCGCAGCGGCGAGATGCGCACCACAGTGGTCAACCTGTTCACCCACGAGGGCGAGCGCTACCTGCTCGCCCCCCGCGGCCACACCCAGTGGGTCCGGAACCTGCGCGCCGCAGGCGAGGCCGAGCTGCGTCTCGGCCGGCGTGTCAAGTACGTCACCGCCGTCGAGGTCGCCGACTCGGACAAGGTCCCGCTGATCCGCCTCTACCTGCGGAAATGGGAGTGGGAGGTGGGCATGTTCTTCGACGGGCTGACCAAGAACTCGCCTGATGAGGACCTGCGCGCGGCCGCACCGGGCTTCCCGGTCTTCCGGCTGGCGGAGCGGCGGCGCTAAACTCGGACCAGGCCGAGGGGCGCTGCGACGGACCGACATATGGAGTCCGCCACGCTCGGCCGGTGAATCATCCAAGGGCGCCTCCGTACCGCGGAGGCGCCTTTTTTGTGCACCTCCCGCGGTATCGCCGCGTGGCCTGACGAGGCCGCGCACACCGCCCGCTCACGGTGAGCGGACGCGGGAGAGGAGACATGACGTGGACATTCAGGACTACAAGGTCGCGGACCTCACGCTTGCCGAGGCGGGCCGGCACCAGATCCGGCTTGCCGAGCACGAGATGCCGGGCCTGATGGCGCTGCGCCGCGAGTTCGCCGAGTCCCAGCCGCTGCGCGGGGCCCGGATCGCCGGCTCGCTGCACATGACAGTGCAGACCGCGGTGCTGATCGAGACGCTTGTCGCGCTCGGTGCCGAGGTCCGTTGGGCCTCCTGCAACATCTTCTCCACGCAGGACGAGGCGGCCGCGGCCGTGGTCGCGGCCGGCACGCCGGTCTTCGCCTGGAAGGGCGAGACGCTCGAGGAGTACTGGTGGTGCACGATGCGCCTCTTCGACTTCGCCGGCGGCCAGAGCCCGAACCTGATCGTCGATGACGGCGGCGACGTGACGCTGCTTGTGCACAAGGGCGTCGAGTACGAGCGGTCCGGCACGGTCCCGCAGGCCGCCGCGGGCGACCACGAGGAGATGCGGATCATCCTGGACACGCTGCGCGACAGCCTGGCCGAGGACCCGCAGCGGTTCACCCGGATCGCGGCCGGCCTGCGCGGCGTCAGCGAGGAGACGTCGACAGGCGTGGCCCGGCTCTACAAGATGGCGGCCGAGGAGGCGCTGCTCTTCCCGGCGATCAACGTCAACGACTCGGTCACCAAGAGCAAGTTCGACAACAAGTACGGCATCCGCCACTCGCTCGCTGACGGCCTCAACCGGGCCACCGACGTCATGCTCGGCGGCAAGCTCACCGTCGTCTGCGGGTACGGCGACGTCGGCAAGGGTGCCACGGCCGCGCTGCGCGGGCAGGGCGCCCGGGTGGTGGTCACCGAGATCGACCCGATCTGTGCGCTGCAGGCCGCGATGGACGGCTTCCAGGTCACCACGCTCGACGACGTGGTGGAGCAGGGCGACATCTTCATCACCACCACCGGCGGTACGGACATCATCCGTGCCGACCAGATGGCGCGGATGAAGCACAACGCGATCGTCGGCAACGTCGGGCACTTCGACACCGAGATCGACATGGCCGGGCTCGCGGCGTACCCAGGGATCGAGCGGATCGAGGTGAAGCCGCAGGTGCACGAGTGGCGCTTCCCGGACGGCCACTCGATCCTGGTGCTCTCCGAGGGCCGGCTGATGAACCTGGGCAACGCCACCGGGCACCCCAGCTTCGTCATGTCGAACTCGTTCGCGAACCAGGTCATCGCGCAGATCGAGCTGTGGACCGGGGAGTACAGCACCGCGGTCCACCGGCTGCCGAAGCACCTGGACGAGAAGGTGGCGCGCCTGCACCTGGACGCGCTCGGGGTCAGGCTGACGGAGCTGACCAAGGAGCAGGCGGAGTACCTCGGCGTGGACGTCGAGGGGCCGTACAAGCCTGAGCACTACAGGTACTGAGACGGCGATGGGGGCGCTCGTCACGAGCGCCCCCATCGACAACGCAACCGCTCAGCCCGCCGCGACCTCGTACAGCCGCTCCGGCGAGACCAGGCCCGCGTAGAGCTTGCCGTCGTCGGTCACCAGCACGCTGAACAGCGTGCCGGAGAGCAGCCGGCCCTTGCCCCAGACGCCGCTGACCTCCGGGAACGTCTCGGCCAGCGCGGCCAGGTCCGGCACGCCCTCGGGCGTGGTCTCCGGCTTGGCCGCCTCGCCCGGGACCGCCTTCTCGGCAGCGCCCAGGTCCGCGGTGACGACTGTGGTCCAGCCCTCGCCGACCGTCTTCGGACCGGCGGCCTCGGCCACCGTGTCCATCTCGGCCTGCTGCTCGGGCGTCATCGCCTTCTCGGCGTCGGGCCCGGCCAGGTCCTTGCCGGCGTCGCCACCCTCGGTGACCGTCCCGCCGGGCGGCGGGTTGAACGCGAACTGCTCCGCGGCCGGCCGGTTGAAGTCGACCTGGGTGAACGCGACCTTGAACGCGGACACGCCGTCCTTCTTCGCGATCACCTCGACGCGCAGCGGCACCTTCTTCTCCGCGTCGATCGCCAGCCGGACCTCGCCGACAAGCGATGCCTTGTCACGCGGGCGCAGGATCAGCTCGTAGGCGTCCCGCCCGGCGACGGTCGCGGTCCGGCCGACGACGACCTCGGTGGTCGGGTCGACTGCCGCGAGCGCCTGGTCGGCCGCCTCCTGCGGGGTGCTCGGCAGGTCGGACGGCAGCGCCTCAGGCGTGTGGTCGTCCTTGTCGGCCGGCATGGTCCAGTGCTGCGCGGTGTTGCCCGCGCTCTGCCAGATCCACACGTCGGTGCCGTTGCGGATCACATCGGTCTGGCCGAGCGTGCCGACAAGCGCGACCCGTGACTTGTCCGGATCCGAGTGCCAGACGCGAAGCGTGTTCGTCCCGGCGACGAGCGAGCCGAGGTTGCCGGCCTCGCCGCCGGCGTTCGCGGCAAGCTTCGCGATGCTGGGCAGGCCCAGGTCCGCGGTCTGCACGACCGTGCCGGACAGGCCGTCGATCTTGGCCGACTGCAGGTCGACCAGAAGCTCGGCCGCGCTGCGGGGCGGGAGTGCCGGATCGGCGCCCGCGGCGAGCGCGCCCACCGCGGCGCCCCCGCCGATGACGGCCACCGCAGCGGCGGTCGGAATGAGCCAGCGCCGGGCGGTCGGTGAATTCATCAGTGCCATGGTTGTCGCACCTCCTGGACACCACTATGGGACGGCGTGCCTGTGACGAAGCTGAGCGGCTGAGGCGACGCTGAGACTGACCATGGCACGCTACGGGAATGCGACTGCTTGTGGTCGAGGACGAGGCCCGGATGGCACGGGCGCTGCAGCGTGGCCTGCAGGCCGAGGGGTTCGCGGTCGACGTTGCCGCGGACGGGCCGAGCGGGCTGGACATGGCCCGGCACGGCGGATATGACGCGATGATCCTGGACGTGATGCTCCCCGGTCTCTCCGGCTACCGCGTGGTGCGGCAGTTACGCGCGGAGGAGGTGTGGCTGCCGGTGCTCATGCTCAGCGCCAAGGACGGCGAGTACGACCAGGCGGACGGCCTGGACTGCGGCGCCGACGACTACCTCACCAAGCCGTTCTCGTTCGTGGTACTGCTCGCCCGGCTCCGCGCCCTGCTTCGTCGCGGCGCGCCCCAACGGCCGGCCGTGCTCGCGGTCGGCGACCTCACGCTCGACCCGGCCCAGCGCCGGGTCATCCGAGGCGGCGAGGAGATCACGCTTACCGCGCGCGAGTTCGCGCTTCTCGAATACCTGATGCGCCGCGAGGGCACTGTCGTCTCCAAGACCGAGCTGCTCGACCACGTGTGGGACGCGGCGATGGACACCGCGCCGAACGTGGTCGAGGTCTACGTCGGCTACCTCCGCCGCAAGATCGGGCGGGATGTGCTGGAGACAGTGCGTGGCGCCGGCTACCGCCTGTCGGCGGCCTGATGACGAACCGGCGGAAGGAACGCTCACTCCGTACCCGCATCGTGCTGTTGGGGGTCTTCGGGCTTGCCGTGGGGCTCGCGCTCGGTGGCATCACGCTGATCACCACGCTGAACTTCGCCATCAACCGCACCGCGAACGCGGAGGCCGAGAAGACCGCGCAGGCGATCGTGCGGCTGATCGAGGAGGAGGAGCTGCCCGACCTGGTCCCGGTCGCGGGCACTGAGGTCCGGGTTCAGGTCGTGGACGCGCGGCTGCGGGTGCTCAAGTCGTCGATCGACGCGGACCGGCTCACCCCGATGCTTCACGCGGACGAGTTCCCGCGCGTGCTCGCGGGCGAGCGGCTCCTCATCGACGGCGTGCGGATCGGCGTCGACGGGCCCGTGCTGATCGTGTCCGCGAGCACCGGCGCCGGCGACGACCAGCAGGTAGTGCTGGTCGCGAAGTCAATGGGCGACCTGTTCCAGAGCGCCCGCTACGTCCGCGTCGCGCTGCTCGTCGCGTTTCCGCTGCTCGTGCTGGGGCTCGCGCTGGTCGGCTGGCGGGTCGTCGGCGTCACGCTACGCCCGGTCGAGGAACTGCGCCGCGGTGCCGAGGAGATCACCGGCGGCGGGCGGGCCGGACGCCTGCCGGTGCCCGCCTCCCGCGACGAGATCCACCGGCTCGCGCTCACGCTCAACGACATGCTGCACCGGCTGGACACCGCCAGGGCCCGGCAGCGCGCGTTCGTCGCGGACGCCGCACACGAGCTGCGCAGCCCGCTGGCAAGCATGCGGGTACAGCTGGAGGTCGCACAGCGGCTGCCGGACGACACGGACTGGCAGGCGTTCATCGACGACCTCATGATCGACGCGGACCGGCTCGGCCGGCTCGTCGACGACCTGCTGCTGCTGGCCCGCGCGGACGACTCGGCGGAGGCGGCCCGGCGTACCGCCCCGGTCGAGCTGGGCGAGCTGCTCACGGACCTGACCGGCCGCTATCCCACGGTGGAGTTCACCGTGCCGTCGTCGCAGTTCTGGGTGGACGGCGACGCGGACGCGCTCCGCCGTGCGGTCTCCAACCTGCTCGACAACGCGGGCCGGCACGCCCGGTCCACTGTCGCGCTTGCCGTCACCACCGAGGGCACCCGCCACCTGATCACCGTCACTGACGACGGCCCCGGCATCCCCGCCGCCGACCGCGAACGCGTCTTCGACCGCTTCACCCGCCTCGACGACGCCCGCGCAAGCAACGACGGCGGCTCCGGCCTCGGCCTCGCCATCGTCCGCGAGGTCGTGCGCCTGCACCACGGCGCGGTCACGCTCACCGACGCGCCCCGCTCCGGCCTGCGCGCGGAGATCCGCCTGCCCGCCCTCGACTAACGGTTCGTGCAGGCCTCCGCGGACTTCTCCACAGCGGTCGTGGAGTAGACGACAGCGACAGTGAAGCAGTAGTCGGCGTCCGGATTGCTCAGGTTCATCGAGAAGCGCTCGGTGCCGGCCGCCAACTCCGTGATCAACTGTGGGGTCTGGCCCTTCCGGCCGCCGTTGAGCACCACCGGACCCTCCGCATTCTCGGGGTACGCCCAGGTCAGCGTCACCTGCGTGCGCGAGTCCTCGATCGTGAGGCCGGTCGGCGGGCCACCACCGGCGCGCGCCGGAGCCTCCGCCGGCGGGGGCGTGGCAGCCGGCGTGGTCGCGGCCGGCGTCTCCGGGGGCGGCGTCTGCTCCGTGTCCCGCTCGGTAAGCAGGAACCCGCCGATCACCACGACCGTGCCGAGCCCCACCACGATCAACGCGGCGAGGATCTTGCCGATCGGCCGCTCCGGGTACCGCTCCGGAGCCACGCCGACCGGCCGCCGGGTCGGCACAAGCATTCCCGGATGCTGCTGGACCGGCGCCGGGCCGGCAGTCAACGAACGATCCCCCTGGGTCCGCCGGTGCGCCTTGATCTGCGGCTGCCCCGGCTGCCCGTAGCCCGGCGCCAGCGGCGAGTAACGGCCGCCCGGCGGAGGCGTCCGGACCCCGCGCGCCTGCGTGCGCCACGGCTGCTCCTGCTGCGACTGCCGCCGCTCATACCCCCGACGCTCCGGCCCGCCGTCCCCGCGATAGTCCGGCGCGGCGTCTCCGCGATAGTCCGGCGCGGCGTCCCCGCGATGGTCCGGCGCGGCGTCTCCGCGATGCTCAGGTCCGCCGTCCGGGTGCCGTGGGTCGGCCGGAACCGGATGCCGGGGCTGCGCGACAGCGGGTGTGCCGGCGGCCGGTGGCTCCGGAGGCCCACCGGCGGATGATCCGCCCAGCTCGTCGAAGACGGCCGGGGGAAGCGGCGCGGCCACACCCTCGTCCGCCCACCACTGATCCTCCGCGGCCCGGCTCCCGTGCTCGTCATAGGACGACATCGGGGAGGGCGGCGTCGCGTACCGGCCCGCACGCCCCTGCGGCGGCGCCGGCACGGGCGGCTCCTGCGCGACCGGACCTGGCGCGGACGACCACGCGCCGGACGCCTCGGGCGGCTGCCACGCCGGCGGCTCGTCCAGCGGCCAGTCCCCGAACGCGGAATCCACGTCCGCACCGCGCGGCCCGGCATCCACCGGGTTGGCCGACCCGCCGGACGCCCAGGGCGTCGACCTCGGAATGCCGGAGGCCGGCCAGCGCGGCGCCGGGGCCTGCGGTCGCGTCGCCTCAGGAGGTGTCTCGGCAGGCGGGGTCTGCGCGGACGAGGCCTGCGCGGGCTGGTTCTGCGCGGGCGGCGTCCACGGGGTCGCGCCGCTGTCGCCGGGCTGCGGGCCGGACTCGCCGGCCGCGTGCGAGCCACGTGGCCACGGCTCGGACGGCCCGCGCGCGGGCGGCGGCTGCCACGGCGTCGACGGGCCGGCGGCAGTCGGCCCGTCGACGGCCTGCTGCCACGGCTCCGGCGGGACCGAGGACTCCCAGGCCGGCGACTCCCAGGCAGGCGGGGCAGAGGACTCCCGGGCCGGCGCTGCCGAGGACCCCCACGACGGCCCGGCCGGAGGCTGCCACGGCTCCGGGGCCGGCAACGGCTCGCCCTCCGGCCCCCAGGCACCCTGCTCGGCGGAACGGTTGCGCAGCTCATGACCCGCGTAGAAGCTCACCGCACGCCAGGGTTCGACGTTCTCCCCGGGCTGCAGCGGCGGATGCCACGGCCCGACCACGGGCTCGCCCTCGACCCACCGGAGCGAATCATCCCCGGCGTCCTGGATCGGCGGCCGCCACGACTCGGGATCCCGGTCCACAAGCGGCGCCCGCGAATCCAGATCAAAATCCTGCCACGGTACGCCCCGGAGCTCCGACTCCCCGGCCTGTGCCTTCTGCTCGGCCACGCGCGGCCCGGCGACCAAACCTCCGTCGCCGTCCACGGCCGGTTCGCTCTCGTGCGGCGTCTCCCCGGCGGCCTCGTCCTTCGTGAGGACGGTGTCGTCGCGGGGCGTCCCCTCCGGGCCGGACTCGGACCGGAGATCGGCGCCCGGCAGCGGTGCGTCCGTTGCGTGGACGCCCGGAAGGTGCCCGCCGTCCACGGCCGGCGCGCCTTCCGCCTCCCGGACTGCCGGGAGCTCGGTGTCTGTGGGCTGGGCTTCCCGTTCGTGGACAGCCTCGGCGTCTGCCGGCGAGGCCTCCGGTTGGTGGATGACCGGGAGGCCGGCGTCTGCGGGTGCTGCTTCCGGTTCGTGGACGGCCTCGGCCTCGGCGTCCGCGGGTGTGGCTTCCGGTTCGTGGACGGCCGGGGGAGTGAGGTCTGTGGTTGCGGCCTTCGCTTCCTGGAGGAGAGGGAGAGCGGCTTCCGCAGTCGGCGTGGTCTCGGCTTCACGGGTGTTCGAGATGCTCGCGGCCGTCGAGGCACGCCACGCCTCCCAGTCGAGGTCCGCGGGCTCGCTGAGGTCGTCGACCGGCGCGGCGGCTGGCGGCGACGCGTCTTCCGGACCGTGCTCCTCCGGCACCTCGGCCGGCGCGGGCGGGCGTCGCGGTTCCCAGTCGAGGTCCGAGGCCGCCCGGCGATCGTCCACATCGGGCGGCACGTCGCCGAACGTGTCCAGGCTGTCATCGTCGGCCGCGACCACGGAGTTCGCATCGTTCCACGGCTCGTGCAGCGCTTCCCCGGCCGCGCCTGTCCCCGGTCCGTGCAGGTCTTCCCGGGTCGGCTCCGTCCCCGGTTCGTGCGGCGCTTCCTGGGTCGCATCGGTCCACGGCTGGTGCGGGGCTTCGCCGCCCGCGTCTGTCCACGGCTCGTGCAGCGCTTCCCGGTCCGTGCCCGTCCACGGTGCCTGCGGCGTTTCCGGGGTCGGGTCTGTCCACAGTTCCGGGGTCGTGGCCGTCGCGGGCACCGGCTCGGAGGCCCACGGGCTCACCTTCGGCGGCCGCTGCGGCGCGGTTCCCCACGGGGTGCCCGTGCCGGTCGGCACGCGGGTTTCGCCCGTGCTGCCGGGCTCGTTCGTCCCACGCCCGGTGGTCGGACCGGCTGTTTCGGCGGGCCGGATCGGGTGCGGCTCGGCGTCACGTCGGCCGGCCGGGTCCGCGGTGCGTGCGTCTGCGTCAGTGGTGCTGCTGGCGTCGGTGGTGCGGCTGGCGTCCGTGTCGAGGTTCGGGACGGTGGCGGCCGCGTGCCCGGCGGGTTCCGGGTCGGCGGCGGCGTCTGGGTCGGCGGCGTCTGGGTCCGCGTCCGCGGTGTGGCTCGCGTCTGCGGTGTGGCTCGCGTCTGCGGTGTGGCTCGCGTCTGCGGTGTGGCTCGCGTCTGCGGTGAGGCTCGCGTCTGCGGTGTGGCCCGAGGGCGGGGTGCCGGTGGCGTCGGGCGCGCTCGGGGTGAGGTCGGGGTCCGGGGGCACGGCCGGGGGTTCGGGGCTCTCGGGCGTACCGGCGAGATCTGGGGTTGAGGGGTTGAGGGCCGGGTCGGCGGAGAAGTCGTCGTCGGCGGGGGAGTCGTTGCGGCAGACGTGGTCGGGGTTGGCGCCGGCGTGGGCCAGGGCCGCGATCTGGGCGGCCATCGGGTGGTCGGCCGGGAGGTAGTCGCGGCAGAGGTTGCGGGCGCCGCTGAAGCGCCTGTGAGCTTCGCCGAAGTTGCCGCAGTCGCGTTCCATGGTGCCGAGCCGGGCGAGCATCTTGATGCCGGCCGGGTGGCCCTCGCCGTAGGTCTCCCGGTGGCGGCGGTAGGCGTCCGCGAGGAGGTGCCGGGCGGTGTCGCACTCGCCGCGCGCGTGTTCGACAGTGGCGAGGTCGGCCTGGGCGGCCAGTACGCGCATGCTGCCGGGGCCGTCGACGAGCGTCAGGCGGGCGACCACGTCGCGGTAGAGCTGGGCGGCGGAGGCGTTCGCGCCGACCCGGTGCAGCACGGCGGCGAGTGTGGCGGCCGCGACAACTGTGCGCTCGTCCGCGGGGCCGTGCAGCCGCTGCTGGGCGGCGTGCGCGAACGTGGCCCAGGCCCGGGCGGAGTGCGGTTCACCGAGCGCGACCAGGATGCGGGCGAGCAGGCCGGCCGCGTCGGCCAGGTCGGCCGAGGCGCGGAGCGGATCGACGTCGACGGCGGCGAGCGCGTCGCTGAGCAGCATCTGGGCCGACCCGAGGTCGCCCGCGCCGATCAGGTCCTTCGCGTGCGCCGTCAGTTCCGCCAATCCGTGTGACACGTGCCCCATAGTGCTCGTTCCAGAACGATGTGTTCAAGTGGGCGCTCTCGCCGGGTGTGTCCCCGGGGCGCCTTACTGGGCGATTCCGGACTGTCGCGATCCCGTCAGCGCAGCTCGTGGTCGGGGTCGAGGTGGTCGAGCAGCCGGGAGCTGATCTGGCTGAGTTGGGCGAGCTGGTCCGGGGTGAGCTGGTCGAAGAGGTGGGCGCGGACGCCGTCCACGTGGCGGGGTGCGGCGGCCGCGAGCACCTCGTAGCCCTGCTCGGTAAGGACCGCGAGCTGGCCGCGCCGATCGGTGGGGCAGTCCTCGCGCCGGACCCAGCCCTGTTCGGTGAGTCTGGTCACCGCGTGCGAGAGCCGGCTGCGGGACGACGCGAGCGAGTCCGCGAGATCGCTCATCCGCATGCTTCGCTCCGGTGCTTCGGACAGCCTGACCAGGATCTCGTAGTACGCGTGCGGCATCCCTGAGTCGCGCTGCAGCTCCTTGTCGAGCGTGTCCAGCAGGGCCCGGGAGGCGAAGAGGAATGCCCGCCAGGTGCGTTGCTCGTCGGGATTCAGCCAGCGCGTCATGGCCGTATAGTAATCAACTAGTTGAACTCTCAACTATCCCCGGCTACCGTTGGCGTGGGATCGACACGACGAGGGGATCACGATGGGCGTCTTCCGGCTCAACCACGCAGTGCTCTACATCAGCAATCTCGACCGCAGCGTCGCGTTCTACCGGGACGTGCTCGGGTTCCGGCAGGTGCCGATGACGCCGAACGGGTTCCGGGCCGCGTTCATGCAGGCGCCGGACTCGACGAACGACCACGACCTCGGGCTCTTCGAGATAGGCGAGGCGGCCGGCCCGTCGATGGCCGGGCGGGCCACGGTCGGGCTCTACCACCTGGCGTGGGAGGTCGACACGCTTGACACGCTCGAGCAGGTGATGGCCGCGCTGGCGAATGCGGGCGCGCTTGTCGGCACGTCCGACCACGGCAGCACCAAGAGCCTCTACGGCCGGGACCCGGACGGGCTCGAGTTCGAGGTGGTCTGGCTCATTCCGGCGGACCTGCTCGACGACGCCGCGCTCTCCGCGCGGAAGTCGATCGGGCGGCTGGACATCGCCCGGGAAAAGCAGCGGTACGGCGGTCAGACGCGCGGTGGAGTGGGAATCTCCGTGCCCGCCTGACGATCGCCGTACCGCTCTGCGCTGCTTCTGATACTAGGACCGGGACTTGTCCTGCTTCCAGGAGAACGGTCCGGGGAGGTCGACGCGGTGCGCGCGTGCCTTCGAGTTCCAGGACCAACGGCCGATCTTGATGCTCCACGACGAGAAACCGTTCTCGGTGAAGTTGAAGATCAGCGGTCCGAACTTCCTGCGCTTACGGAACATCAGGCCCATGGCGTGTGCTCCCTTCATCTGCATAGCTGCCGGGGTTGTGGACCATGTGCCCGAAACCCCGGCGGCGCAAACGTTCGGGTGAATTAGCGCGGTTCCCACGCGTCTGGCCGCGTCGTCAGCTTCTTGACGTGGTTGGGCAGTCTGCCGCTGACCACGTCCGCAAGGCTTGTCTCGTCCACCACTTCACGCACGGCGCTGCGGACCGCGACCCAGAGCTTGGGCAGGTTCTCC
The DNA here is from genome assembly GCF_044454585.1 of Catenuloplanes sp. NPDC051500. Lineage (NCBI taxonomy): Bacteria > Bacillati > Actinomycetota > Actinomycetes > Micromonosporales > Micromonosporaceae > Catenuloplanes > Catenuloplanes sp. NPDC051500. The sequence goes on along the minus strand of NZ_JBITDX010000002.1, from coordinate 700,347 downwards.
GCGGCGCCGTCGTAGCGGGTCTCCTCCGGGCGCATGCCGCGCACGCCCGCGAGGGGGCCGTCGACCGCGCGCAGGATCGAGCCGATCATGATCTCGCGCGGACTTTGGGCGAGCGTGTAGCCACCCTCGGCGCCGCGCTGGGCCCGGACGATGCCGGCCCGGCGGAGATCGGCGAGCACGGCCTCCAGGAACTTCCGCGGCATGTCCTGCTCCGCGGCGATGGCCTGGGCGGACATCAGCGAGGGGTAGACCGAGGCCAGGCTGAGGGCGGCTCGGACGGCGTACTCGCCACGCGCGGAGATCTGCACCCCCACATTGTGACCCCGAACGTGGTCGTCAGGTGCGCCGCCCTACTTTGTCCGAAAATCTGGTGGCTCGATGGCCTAGATCCGGTGGAACGCGGTGGTGCGCAGGCGATGCGGGCCCGGCTCGGCCGTCTCCAGCGGCTGCCCGGTGAGCGCGACGCGGAATGCCCCCGGGGAACTGCCGGTCTCGCGGTGGAAGAAGCGGCCGAAATTCGTCGGCTCCGGGAAGCCCAGGGCGCGGCCGATATCCGCGATCGGCGTGTCCGTGCAGGCCAGCAGCCGCCGGGCCTGCAACGCCACCCGGTCGTCGATCACCTGCTTCGCGCTTCGCCCGGTGGCGGAAAGGCAGGCCCTGGTGAGGGTACGGACCGAGCAGCCGACCAGCCGGGCGTATTCCTCGACGCGGCGGGTAAGCGCGTACCGGTCTTCCACCGCGGCAGTGAACTCGTGGAACGTGGTCGGCGCCGGCGTCTGGGTGGCCGTATCGCCTGCCAGCAAAGCGATCCGCAGCATCAGCACGGTGAGCTGGTGGCGCAGCAGGTCGTCGGCGAGCGGTGTGCCGGCGTGCCGTTCCCGGTCCACGATCAGCTGGCTGACCTCGCTGATCACCGCGTCCTCGTCCTCGCCGGCGAGCTGCCAGGCGGACCTGCCGCGGGGCTGCCAGTGGTCGCCGGGCAGATCCTCCGGGCGCCAGGTGACGAGCGCCGCGTCCAGACCGGCGCGACGGTTGAGCCGGATCGCCTGACCCGGGCCGGCCCAGAGCAGCGTGCCGGGGCGGCAGTCGTGGCGGACGAAGTCGATCTCCTGAGTGCCTTGTCCGACTGTGACCAGTAAGAGCAGGTTCCGATCCAGGAGATGCGGTCCGTCTTCGGTGAAGTCGCTGAGCGTAGTGGCGCCGATCCCGGTGGCGCGAACGGGCGTGCCACCCGGCGGTGTCTGACCGATACCGACCATCCGACTGACGGTAACCGCCGCAGGCCAGGGCCGCATCCCCACCGCCGGTACTATTCCGTTTATTGCATATTTATGGCGATTTCGCGGTTTTTGGGGGTATAAGACTGACCCGCACGGCCCCTATCTGGGCCGCGCGGGTCATATCAGTTCTTTTGTCCCTTTTAAAACCATGAAAAGCGCGCTTTCCTACCGTCCTGCCAGCAGCCGGTTCACGGCGGCATCGACATCCAGATGCTCACCCTCCCGGCCCCGCGGCACCACCACGTACGTCCGGCGAAGGAACCGGACGAGCACGCTGCGTGGTACCTCGAAGAGGGCGTTTCCGTCCGGCGACGACAGGGCGAGGGCGACGAAGTCCCCCTTCGGAGTGGCCCACGGCCACACCCGGACATCGCCGATCCCGGCCGGCTCGTCGAGCCCGGTGACCAGTAGCTCCCGCGCAAATGACCAGCTCACGGCCTCTCCGCCGGCCGTCTCGGCGTGGAAGAGGACGTGCACCGCGTACGGATCTGACGGGTCATAGCGAAGGCTGGCGCGCACCGGCAACGCGGTAGCATCCGGTGCGACAAGCCGCAGCGACGTCTCGACCTCGACGGTCGTCGGTCGGATGACACTCATTGACGTTCTCCCCCCGGCACCGCTGCGGGGTACTCACCCCGCGTATCCCATACTCAGCGGATACATCCGATTACGCTCCGTCATACGCTGATCTCACCCAGTAGTAGGAAGTCGGGCCGAACTGGTCTTCCAAAAGAAAGAACTGAAGTAAGATCCCGGCGTCTTGCCTGCTCCTCGGTCCGTCGTTTCCGGCGGCACCAACGTCGACTCACTCCGGTAACGTCGAGTTGTCCTGATCAGTGACGGCCCTAGGGCTACTGGGGGTAGGTAATGGCGGCAAATCCCTCCACGGCGTCCGATACAACGGGCACAACAGTGGGTGATCATGAGGCCGACGAGGTCCTCGAAGAAGCGACCAAGCCGGTGCCCCGCTGGCGGCGCGGCATGCACGACCGGCTCGCCCGGATCCGTGCCAACCCCACCGGCGCGATCGCACTCAAGATCGGCATCGGCATCCTCGGCGCGCTCGTGGTCGCCGTCGGCATCGTCGCCATACCGCTGCCCGGACCCGGCTGGGGCATCGTCATCGTCGGCCTCGCCATCTGGGCCATCGAGTTCGCCTGGGCCCGGCACCTGCTTCACTTCACCCGCCGGCACGTCCAGGCCTGGACCCGCTGGATCATGCGCCAGCCGTGGCCACTCCGGTCCCTGCTCGGCCTGCTCTGCTTTGTCTTCGTCAGCGCGATCGTCTGGCTCTCGCTCAAGCTCACCATGGGCATCGACCTGATCCAGGTCGGCCTGGATCTGCTGGACCGCTTCTAACCCCCGCTGTCCGTCCGGGCGCGCCGGAACCCCGATGTGCGCCCGGGCTCCGGCATCCGGTATTGTTCCTTCTCGCAAGGGCGATTAGCTCAGTGGAAGAGCGCTCCGTTCACACCGGAGAGGTCACTGGTTCGAACCCAGTATCGCCCACCAGATACAGAGGCCGTGTGTTCGCGAAAGGTGCGAACCGCGGCCTTCGTCATGTCTGCGTGCTGTCTGCCCAGGGGCCGAGCCCTCGCAAACCTGGTGGGCCGGGCCTGCACTTCCCTGCGACAGCCCGGCGGCTCGTTCTAACTGTCGTTTCAGGTTCGCTCGGTAGAAGTGGCATCGCCGGGCGATGCGGGTCTCGGGATGGCCGAACGCACAGCCGGCGCCGGCCCCGCAGCGGACGGCTGTCGGACCGCCCCGCGACCGGGAAAGGCAGCGCTTCATGATCTCCGTGCTCGTGGTGGACGCCCAGCCCCTGCAGCGTTTCGGGTTTCGCATGCTGCTGGAGAGCACCCCCGACACCGAGATCGTCGGCGAGGCGGAGAACGGTGCCGAGGCGGTTCGGCGGATCACCGAGCTGCGTCCCGACGTGGTGCTGATGGACATCCGCCTGCCGGGCGTCGACGGGATCGAGGCCACCCGTCGCGTCGTCGCAGCCGGTGGGCGTTCGCGGATCCTGATGCTGACGACGTTCGACGGTGAGCGGTACGCGTTCGCCGCGCTGCGGGCCGGGGCGAGCGGTTTCCTGCTCAAGGACATCCGCCCGGAGGAGTTGCTCGCCGGCATCCGAGCCGTCGCCGCCGGGGACGCGGTGATCGCGCCGGCGCTGACCCGGCGGCTGCTCGATGCGGTCGCCGACCGGCTCGACGATGACCTCTGCGAGCCGGTGCGGGAGGATCCCCGGCTGGACTTCCTGACCGGCCGCGAGCGCGAGGTCTTCGCCGCCATCGGCCACGGCCTCACCAACGGCGAGATCGCTAAGCGGTTCACGCTGTCCGAGTCGACAGTGAAGACCCACGTCGGGCGGGTCCTCGCCAAGATCGGCGCGCGGGACCGGATCCAGGCCGTCATCCTCGCCTACGACCTGGGACTCACCCGGCCGGTGCAGCACACCTCGCGCGACTGTGGTTCCCGGCCGCGTCGCTCCGGCCTGATCCGCTCGGCCTGATCGGCTGCCACGACGCGCCACGAACGTGTGTGAGCGGTGAGCTCACACACGTTCGGCGCGTCGTCAGGGCGTGCGGGGGGAGACCGTCAGGAAGCCCGAGCACATCTCGTCGCTGGTGCCGTCGCCCCAGACCACGTAGCGCGGCGGCAGCTTTTGCAGCTGCGGCAGCTGTTTGCGCAGCCCCGCGTCGTGCGTGCACGTCACCCGCAGCGTGTCGCCCGGACCGATCTCGGCCGGTGCCGGCAGCGGTGTCAGCCGCTGGTTGTCGAAGTCGAACTGCGGCACGTCAAGCAGGACCTTGGCCTTCGGCGTGCCCGGGTTGAGTTCGACCTTGATGGATCGCCCGAGCATGTGCATGTGGCCGAAACCGGCGAACACCGTCACCGGCTCCTCCACCGCGTGGTCGCAGGTCTGGGTGTTGCCGGGCTTCGGCGCGCCCTGGCTGCACTCCTCCACCTGCTCGTTCGCCATTCCGCCGACGTCGTCCCCGAACCGCCTCGTCACGTCCGCGATCGAGGCCGCCCGGTCACAGAGCGGACCCGACTCGTCGGGGAGGCAGGGCAGCTCGGTCGGCCCGCTGATCGGCCACGTGTCGAGTTCACGGGTCTGCGGCGTGCCGTCCTTCACCCGCAGCCGCAGCGCCGAGCGGTCCGCCCCGGCCGGCTTGCCGTCCGTCGCGAGCAGGTTGTAGTGGATCTGAAGGACGATCAGGCCGCCCGGCTCCAGCCGGTAGCCGACGTCCTGGCTGAGCAGCGCCTCCGTGGCGCCCGGCGCCCAGGTGTCCACCCACGTGGCGTCCCCCTCCTCCACCTCGGCGCCGGGCACACCGGTGCCGCCGAAGCACTGCCAGCCGAAACCGGGGGTCTTGGCGTCCTGCTCGCGTACCGCGGCGGCGCCGGCCGGCGGCACCGAGTACACGATGGCGTGGTGCGCTATGGCGACGTTCTCCGGCGTGAACTGGGTGCCGGTCAGGAATGCCGCCTTGGTCAGGCCCGGGTCGATCACCTGGCACCGGTACTCGTCCGAGCCTCCCCCCTCCGGCGGGGCGGGCGTGTAGGCCTCGGCCATCCTCAGGTCGAGGAAGCGCTCGCCGGCGCGCAGCGGCTGCGGTGGAGCCGACGACACGCCCGTGTGCGCGCTGTGCGGGCCGGGCGCGGCGGGCGGCGCACCGGTGTCGGCGTTCGACCCGCAGGCAGCGACGACAGTGAACGCTGCCAGCGCCATGGCGCCCGCCCCAATCCTCCGGAGTGGGCTATCAGGTTTCGTCATGACCCGAAGGCTAGGACCGATTTCGCCGTGTTTTGTCGTACCGCGGTCGTCATCCGCGGGAGGGGAGCGGTACCGCGGTACTACGTCGGCGGCCGCCCGAGCGCCGCATTAACAGTCGTCTCAGATTCGCTCACTACAAAGTCCCCGTCAGGGAAGCGATGCAGCCCGCGTACAGGAGGACATTGATGATAGTCAAGCCAGCACCGACCGGTCGATTGGCAGGCCGATGGGTGCCGTGGTTGGTGATCGGCCTGTGGGTGGCGCTCGCGGCGGTCATGGTGCCGTTGAGCGGGAAGCTGAGCTCGGTCACCACGGACCGCGCCGTGGACACCCTGCCGGCCGGCGCGGAGTCCACAAAGGTGGCGGTGCTTGAGGACAGTCTCCCCGGCGGGGAGGACAACACGTTCGTCTTCGTGTACCACCGCGCCACCGGCATCACCGACTCCGACCGCGCGGCGGTCGAGCGCCACTACGACACCCTTGCCAAGCGGTACCCGCCCAAGGGGCAGGCGGCGGCCGGCGAGGACGACGACGATGAGGGTACGTCGACGAGGCTCTCCACCGACGGCAAGGCGATGATGTTCAACCTCGACGTGAGCACGGCCTACGGTGGACCGGAGACCATCGTCGGCCCGTTGCGGGACACCGCGAAGGACCGCCCTGCCGGCCTGGAACTCGACGTGACCGGCCCGGCCGCGATCGACGGGGACATGGACGCGGTCTTCGACGGCATCGACCTGCAGGTCTTCCTCACCACGGTCATCGTCGTCACGGTCCTGCTCATCCTCACGTACCGCAGCCCGGTGTTGTGGCTGGTTCCGCTGGTGGCCGTCGGCGTGGCCGCACTGACCTCGATGGCGACCGTCTACCTGCTCGTCAAGGGCTTCGGCATCGTCATCAACGACCAGAACTCGGCGCTGCTGACGATCCTGGTGTTCGGCGTCGGCACGGACTATGCGCTGCTGCTCATCGCCCGGTACCGGGAGATGCTGCACCACCACGAGAACGTCCGGGTCGCGATGGTCCACGCGCTCCGCAGCGCGGCACCGGCCATCCTCGCGTCCGCGGCCACGGTGGTCGCCGGCCTGCTCTGCCTGCTCGTCGCGGACCTGAACAGCACCAGCGGACTCGGCCCGATCGGCGCGGCAGGCATCCTGTGCGCGCTTGTGGCCATGCTGACGCTCTTCCCGGCGGTGCTCGTGGTGCTCGGCAGGCGGGTCTTCTGGCCGGCCATCCCGCGGTTCAGCGCGGCCGTGCAGGAGAAGCCGGGGCTGTGGGGGCGGCTCGGCACCGCGATCAACCGCCGCCGGTGGATGGCGACGATCGGCTCGGTCGGCATACTCGGCGTGCTCGCCATCGGGCTGACGGGCAACACCGGCGCCCTGCGGGAGCAGGACCAGTTCCTCTCCGCGCCGGAGTCGGTCACCGGCTTCACCGTGCTCCGCCAGCACTTTCCGGAGCTCGGCGGCCAGCCGATGACTGTCTTCACGCGGCCGGCGTACCAGGATCGGGTGCTCGAGGTAGTCAAGAACACCCCGGGTGTAGCAATGGTCGTCCCGGGTCAGACCATCAACGGCTGGGCCGACATCTCCGTGTTCCCGGCGGACGCGCCGGACACCGTCGCGGAGTACGACACGATCAAGCGGTTGCGCACCGCCGTGCACACGGTGAGCGGGGCGGAGGCGATCGTCGGCGGGCCGAGCGCGGAGAACCTCGACACCGAGGTGACCACAAGCCGCGACGAGAAGCTGGTGATCCCGCTTGTGCTCGCGGTCGTCCTGATCGTCCTCGGGCTGCTGCTGCGCGCGATCGTGGCCCCGCTGGTCCTGATGGCCACCGTGATCGTCTCGTTCGCCGCGGCCTTCGGCGGCAGCGTCTTCGTGTTCGACACGATCCTCGGGTTCAAGGGCATCGACTACTCGGTGCCGATTCTTGCCTTCCTGTTCCTGGTGGCGCTCGGCGTCGACTACAACATCTTCCTGGCCAGCCGGGCCCGGGAGGAGGCAGCGCTCCTCGGCACCAGGGAGGGCATGCTCAAGGCCCTCTCCGCCACCGGCGGCGTCATCACCTCGGCGGGCCTGGTCCTCGCGGCCACGTTCGCGGTCCTCACCACACTTCCGCTGGTGATGCTTATCGAGGTCGGGTTCCTGGTCGCCTTCGGCGTGCTGCTCGACGCCCTGCTGGTGCGGTCGGTCCTGGTGCCCGCCCTCACCCTGCTGATCGGCAGGCGGATCTGGTGGCCGAGCCGGCTGTCCCGGCCGACGGCGGAGCCGCCGAACGGGCCCCTGGCGCGTACCGACGGCGAGGAGCTCGCCCTGCAACGGTGAACACGGACGAGATCCGGGTCGGGGCATCCAGCCCCGACCCGGATCTTTTTCTGGGCCGGATGGTTCCCGTCAGCCCACCGCGGTGTCCTCCCGGGGGCGCGCGATCGGGGCCGCGGCCGGAATATCGACCCGAAGCAGCGCGCCACCGCGGGCGGAGCGGGCGACTGTGACCCGGCCGCCGTGGGCGAGGACGACCCGCTGCACGATCGACAGCCCCAGACCGGATCCCGGCATCGCCCGGGCGCTGTCGGCACGGTAGAACCTGTCGAACACCCGCGGTACGTCGGCGGCGTCGATGCCCGGCCCGGCGTCGTCGACCTCGAGCGCCGCCGAGGCGCCCTCGGCACGCAGCCGGACCTGCACCGGCTGGTCCGCGGGGGACCATTTGCCGGCGTTGTCGACGAGGTTGAGCACCGCTCGCTGGAGCGCGGCGGGACGCCCGTTCACCCACACCGAGGTCACGTCGAGTGCGACCTCGAGGCCGGGCTTGCGGGAGCGCGCCTGGGCCGCGGCGGCCACCACCACGTCGGCGAGGTCGAGCAGCTCGGCGCCCTCGTCACCGACGTCGCCGCGTGCCAGGTCGGTCAGCTCGGCGGCGAGGGTGCTCAACTCGGCCACCTGGGCGCCGAGATCGGTGAGCAGCCGGGTCCGGCTCTCCGCCGAGAGGGCGGTGTCGAGGGTGCCGCGCCGGTCCAGCCGGACCAGCAGCTCGATGTTGAGGCGCAGGCTGGTGAGCGGGGTCTTGAGCTCGTGGGCGGCGTCCTCGGCGAGCAGCCGCTGGGCCCGCCGGGAGTCCCGGAGCGCGGCGAGCATGTCGTTGATCGCCTGGATCAGCCGCCGGATCTCCCCACCGCCCTCGTCCGGGATGCCGGCGTCGAGATCCCGGGTGTTCGCGACATGGACCGCGGCGGCGGTCAGCCGGTCGATCGGCGCGAGTCCGGTCCGCGCCACGGTCCGCCCGACCAGGGCGCCGCCAGCCACGCAGAGCAGCCCGATCACCAGCATGCCGAACCCGAACTGGTTGATCGGGCTGTCGTCGGCGAGGTCGGCCACCTGGACCGCGCCGTCGCCCGCCCGCAGCGTGTAGACGCGGTAGCCGTCGTTCCAGTCGGTCGACTCCAGCAGGTCGGCCGACGCGCCCCGCGCCACACTCCCGGCGCTCTCGCTGACGGAGGGCAGTGCGGGTTGGCCGGCCGGCGTCCGGGTCGAGCCGTCGGGCAGGATGACCCGCACCAGCCGACCGGCCCCGGGGTACGGCGGTAGCTGGACCTGCGCCAGACCGGCGCGCTCCGCGTTCGTCGCAAGCACGCGGGCGTCGGCGCGCAGCTGCGTCGCGGCGGTGTCCCGCAGCTTCCGGTCCATCAGCTCGCTTGCCACCTGGAACGCCAGGAACACGCTTACCGCGATGGCCGTCGCCGCGATCACAGTCATCCTGGTCCGCAGGGACCGCCGGCGCCACCATCGGGTCAACCGGCGCGGTTCCCGGCGGGCGTGCCCGCTCACGGCGGAGTCTCCCGCAACGTGTATCCCAGGCCGCGCAGCGTGTAGATCAACCGCGGCTCACCCTCGGCCTCCATCTTGCGGCGCAGGTAGCTCACGTACACCTGGAGGTTGTTGGCGGTGGTGCTCATGTCGAAGCCCCAGATCGCCTCGAACAGCACGTCGCGGGGCAGGACCCGGGTCGCGTTGCGCAGGAGGACCTGCAGGAGGGAGAACTCGGTCCGGGTCAGGCGCAGCGGCCGCGCGCCCCGCCATGCCTCGAACCTGTCGGGATCGAGCCGGACGTCGGCGAACGACAGGATCTGCGACTCCTCGTCGGCAGGCGTCCGCCGGCGCAGCAGGGCCCGTACCCGGGCCAGCAACTCCTCGGTGGCGAACGGCTTGGGCAGGTAGTCGTCGGCGCCCGCGTCCAGCCCCGTGACCCGGTCCGAGACCTGATCACGGGCGGTCAGCATCAGCACCGGCAGATCCCGGCCCTCGGCCCGCAACCGCCGGCAGGTCTCCAACCCGCCGAGGCGGGGCATCATCACGTCGAGGATCAGCAGATCCAGCGTGTCACCGCCCGCCCCGGCGACCCCGTCGAGCACGGCGAGACCGTTGGCGACGGTGCTGGTGTCGTAACCCTCGACCTGGAGCACCCGCTCCAGCGACTCACGGATGGCCGCGTCGTCATCCGCGATCAGGATCCGCACGCTGGCTCGCCCCCTTCCACGTCAATGCTTTTGCCGCTCATTCTCCCGGGCCGACCTGAAGCCAGCATTAGAACCGCCGCCTGGTCCGTGCTCTCACCGACGCCTGAGCTGTGGCGGGTGGTAACCCAGCGGATCGATTCGATGAGGATGGTCAGGGTGAGGGGACCAACCCTGCCTCGACGGCCAGAACCGCGGCCTGTACGCGGTTGCGGACCTCGAGCCGGGTGAGGATCACGCTCACGTAGCTCTTCACCGTGCCCTCGACGAAGTGCAGGCGGGCGGCGATCTCCGCGTTGGACAGGCCGGCGCCGAGCAGGGCCAGCACGTCCCGCTCGCGAGGGGCCAGGGTCTGGATTCGGGCGCGGGCGGCGTACCCCCGGCTGGGTGTGGTCTGTCGCCACTGGGCGATGACGCGCTTGGCGATCGCGGGGGACAGGCACGCGGCGCCGCCGGCCACGGCACGGACGCCGGCGATCAGCTCGTGCGGGTCGAGCGCCTTCAGCAGGAAGCCGGCGGCGCCCGAGTCGAGCGCGCGCACGATGTATCCGTCCTCGCCGAACGTGGTCAGGATGATCACCGCGGTCTCCGGTGCCCGTGCGCGGATCCGGCCCGCCGCGGCCAGGCCGTCCAGGACCGGCATGCGGATGTCAAGCAGCGCCACGTCCGGCCGGTACGTCTCGGTAAGTGTCACGGCCTCGCCGCCGTCCGACGCCTCCGCGACGATCTCGATGCCGTCGTCGGTCCGCAGAATCGTGCGGATGCCGGAGCGGATCATCGGCTCGTCGTCCGCGATAAGCACTCGGATCATCGGGTCAGCAGGTCCTTCGTGATCAGGGCGCCGTCGGCGAAGCAGAGGCGGTACAGGTCGCCGGACAGGCTGAAGATGCCGGGCCGGTAGAACTCGCAGCTGGCGTGCGGCGGGGCCGGCGGCGCGGTGAGCACCGGCGGCGGCGTGCGGATGTAGCTGTGCGGGAGCGCGATCCCCCGCGCGCAGCCGCGTCGCCGTCTCCCGGTGCTCGTCCGGCAGCTCCCTGTCGACCTCGAGGCCGCCGGCCAGCAGCGCCATCAGGCTCAGCTGGTGACCGAGCGAGTCGTGCATGTCCCGGGCGATCCGGGTGCGCTCGTGCAGCCGGGCCTGCTCCGCCTGCAGCTCCAGCCACGCGGCCCGCTCCCAGCCGGCCCGGGCCAGTTCCGCCCGCTGCCGCCACCAGCTCCCGGCCCACCAGGGCAGCGCGCAGAGGACGAACTCGGCCAGCAGCACGTTTATCGCGCCGGAGGCCGTCCCGTTCGCGGCTGCGACCGGCAGCCCCGCGACCGCCACCACCGCGAAGACGATCTGTGGCGGCCCCACCCGGTCCAGCCGCCGCCCGGCCGCGAAGCAGACCGCGACCGCGCCGAGCATCGGCACCACGGCCGGGTCGGGGAGCAGGCTCACCGCGGCGGCCAGGGTCAGCGCGGCAAGCGGAAACCGGCGCCAGACCACGGCCGCGGCGGCGATCAGCGCGGTTCCGGCCGCCACCGGCCAGGACACGTCACCCTGGACGATCATCGAGAGCAGAAGAAAGATCAGGATCGCGGGGGTACGCAGCCGTCGCACCATCCCGGTCACGCTAACAGCGCACCCCAGCCGCCGGCACCTGCCGGAAGACAGGTGCCGGCCCGGAGATCCGAGACGGGGTTCGCTTTAGCTGTACGTGCAGGTGATCGCTTTGTCCCCCAGGAGTGCCCTGGCCCGGGCGCGGGCCAGGTTGAAGTCCTGCCAGTCGTCCTCGTGCCGGGCAAGGTCCCGGGCGATCTGAGCGGTCAGGCAGTCGTCGCCGGCCCTGGCCAGCTCCGGCGCCGCGTCCGCGGAGAGCGTGCGCAGGTAGAACGTGTCGATCCGATCCCGGCGAAGGTTGTGCCGGGCGATCAGCGCGTCCGGGTTCACCGCGACCAGTGCCAGCATGGTCACCGCTGTCGCGCCGAGCACGGCCCGGGGCAGCCATCGCGCGTGCAGCCGGATGCCGGCGACCAGCACCATCACGAAGATCACGCCGAGCCAGATCTCGGTGGCGAAGACCAGCACGCGCAGCCGGGTAAGGCCGTAGACGTCCGCGTAGACCGCCATCCGGGACAGCGCGGACGCCACGATCAGCAGCGTCAGGCCGGACAGCACGCCGAGCAGCACCCGGACCAGCACCCGGTCGGCGCGGGACGCACGCGGCGCGGTGACCGCGGCGATGCTGATCACCACGAGCGTCAGGCCGGTGACCACAAGCAGCTGCCAGAAGCCGGACCTGGCGTACTCCGCGTAGGTCAGGCCGTCAGTCTCCAGTACGTGCCGCGCGCCACCGAACAGCACCGCGGCCTGGACCAGCACGAACGCGCCGAACAGCAGGTCCAGCGCGACAAGCGGCAGCAGCCACTCGGCCCGGCGGAACGGGCGGCGGACCGGCTCGTTCAGGTCGGCGGTGCGCGGCGGCGCGGCCCGCAGGAACGCGAGCGCGCCGATCGCCAGCAGCAGCACCGGGAACAGGATGACCACCCGGGCCACGATCGTCCCGTCCAGCTCGGGCAGCGCGGCCACGATAAGCGAGTTGAACGCCGCATCAGCGGACGCGAAGAGCGCGCCGAACACGATAAGCAGCACCACTGTGAGCAGGATCGGCAGTGCCAGCCGGGGCGCGTCGCCGCCTCTGCGGCGCCGGATCGTCCGCGCACCACGGACCAGCCAGGGGACGGCTCGCCCGGCGGCCGCGGGCAGGACCGCCGTGAGGTAACCGAGCGCCCGGACCGAGCGGTCGCCGACCGCGGCGAGCAGGGCAGTGGCCAGCGCGGTGAGCACACAGAGCGCGAACAGCCAGCCGGCCGCCCTGATCGTCCCGGCGCCGGCCAGCAGCAGCGTGACGGCGGCCCAGAGGTAGCGGTCGGCGGGACGCACGACCGTGGGCACGGCGGACGTGACACGCGGCGGCGGCATCTCGGTGTGCGTGCGGGCGCGGCCGGCCACAGCGATCGCGGCGCCGGCGGCCAGCGCGGTGATCAGCCAGCCGAGACCGGGCAGATCGACGGTGAGCGTGCCGGCACCGATCGCGGCGGCGGCGAGCAGGGCGATCACGGCAGCCGGTCCGGCGGGGGCGGCGGGGTCGATCCAGCGGTAGGGGAGCGGCGCGGCCCACGGGCCCTGGTGCGGGGTGGCGTTCCAGGCGCCCGGCGGCGTTCCGGGCGCGGCGGGTGGGCCCGGCGGCTGATGTGGCAGGCCTTGCGCTGCGGCAGGGGCAGCAGGAACGGCAGGCGCGGGCGTGGCGGATCCCGCGAGAGGCGGGGTCGACGCCTGCCGAGGTGTGGGTGAGCTGAGCGTCGCCTGCGGTGCGGCGGGAGAAGCCGGATTCTGCGGTGCGGCGGGAGAAGCCGGATTCTGCGGTGCGCCGGGAGAGGCCGGGTCCTGCGGTGCGGCGGGAGAGGCCGGCTCCTGCGGCGCGGCGGGCTGGGCCGGCACGTCCTGCGGTGCGGCGGGCGAAGCCGGTGGTTCTTGCGGTGCTGCGGTCACGACGGCGGACTCCCCGTTGGGTGGGTAGGTGGCGGCGCCCGGCCGCGCGACGCGCGGACGGCACAGGCGCCGTACTCAAGTGACGTGTTCAGGGCGGCGATTCATCGCCTCCGGTGGTCAGTGACTTTCGCGCGGCAGCCGCACCTGCACGTGACAGCCGGTCATCGCGTCGTCCGGACCCGGGTCGACCACCGCGATGCTGCCGTGATGAAGCTGCACCACCCAGCGCGCGATCGCCAGCCCCAGCCCGGTGCCGCCGCCTGTCGCGCGCTGGCCTCGGGTGAAGCGTTCGAAGACCCGGTCGCGCTCCGCGGCCGGGATGCCGCTGCCCTGGTCCGCGACGGAGAACAGCACGCCACAGTCGCCGTCGGCCGCGGCGCGGAGCCGGACCGTGCCGCCCGGCGGGCTGTGCCGGGCCGCGTTGTCGAGCAGGTTCGCGAAGAGCTGGTGCAGCCGTTCCGGGTCGCCGTCGAGCGTGAGACCGGACTCGGCCGACAGCATGATCGGCACGGCGGGGCTGTTCACCTCGGCCTCCGCGACCACGTCGGCGAGGAAGTCGTCAAGGACGATCCAGGAGCGTTTCATCGGTACGATCCCGGCGTCCAGCCGGGACAGGTCGAGCAGCTCGGCGACGAGTTTGCCGAGGCGCTCGGTCTGGGCCAGTGCGGTGCGCATGGCGGCCGGGTCCGGCGCGGAGACGCCGTCCACGATGTTCTCGAGCATGCCGCGCAGCGCGGTGATCGGGGTGCGCAGCTCGTGCGAGACGCTTGCGATCAGCTCCCGCCGCTGCCCGTCCGCCGCGGCCAGATCCGACGCCATCAGGTTGAACGCGGCGGCCAGTTCGCCGACCTCGTCCCGGGAGGTGGAGTGCACCCGGCGGGTGTAGTCGCCGCGCGCCATCTGCCGGGCCGCCTCGGTCATCTCGCGTAGCGGCACCGTCGCGCCGTGCGCCGCGATCTGCAGCGTGAGCAGCGCCAGCGCAACCGCAGAGGCGATGAACGCGACGTTGAGCGGGATCCACTTCAGCGAGTACCAGAGCACGAGCAGACCGACGCCGCCGGCCAGGCCGAGCGCGAGCGACAGCTTCGCCTTGATCGAGCGGACCGGGTCGAACGGGCGGGGGAGGCGGCCGGTCAGGCGCTCGAGCACGTTCATCACCGGGCCGACCGGGGGCCGGGCCCGCAGCCAGCCGCCGACCCGGTAGATCGCGTCGAGGATCCGGGAGCCGGTCCGGATCAGCACATGTAGGCCGGCGGCCGGGCGCCCGCGGACGTGGGTCACCTGTCCACCTCAAGCGCGTACCCGACGCCGTGCACGGTTCTGATCAGGTCGGCGCCGAGCTTGCGGCGCAGGCCCTTGATGTGGCTGTCCACGGTCCGGGTGCCTGAGGCGTCGGCCCAGCCCCACACGTCGGCGAGCAGCCGCTCCCGGGGCAGGACCGTGCGCGGCCGCCCGGCCAGGTGCACAAGCAGGTCGAACTCGGTCGGCGTCAGGTGCGCCTCCACACCGGCCCGGGTGACCCGCCGCTCGGCCCGGTTGATCTCCAGGTCACCGAACACGATCGGCGGCTCGCCGGCCGCGGCCTTCGTCATCCGGCGGAGCAGCGCGTGCACCCGCGCAGTCAGCTCGCGCATCGAGAACGGCTTGGTGAGGTAGTCGTCCGCGCCGACCGCGAGCCCGATCAGCAGGTCGGTCTCGTCGTCGCGCGCGGTGAGCATCAGCACCGGCACCGGGCGCTCGGCCTGGAGTCGGCGGCACACCTCCAGGCCGTCGAAGCCGGGGAGCATCACGTCAAGCACCACCGCGTCGGGGTGGATCCGGCGGGCGGCCTCGACCGCCGCCGGGCCGTCCCCCACGCAGTGCACCAGGAAGCCCTCGGCACGCAGTCGGGCGGCGACCGCATCCGCGATCGCACGCTCGTCCTCGACGACCAGGATCGTGCGCTGTGCGGCCATTGAGTGTTTTTCAACCTGTCCCAACCTGGTCACAGCCCGACCCGTGGACACGGCCTTGGCGCAGTAGAGCAGCCAGGTTGAGAAATGCTCATTACTCCTCCTCGTGGACCCCCGTTGGCAGTGACTCTAGGTGGCGGTCGTGCAGAGGAACGGCGGACGTTGTGAACGAAGTGTGGAGAAGCCTTCCACCCGTACCCCCGGATGATCTTGATTTGGGGGTGCCGTTCCACAGTGGAAATCGGCTGACTGGGCCACGCCCGGGATCTAGGGTGACGTGGATCTCGTTTACGCTCCGGAGGTAACCCAGTGTCAGATTCCGACGACGCAGCCATTCGCACGTTCGTGCGCGAGGGGCGTCTTACCGCCATGCCGAGCAAGCTGACCCGTCGCCGGGCCGTGCTTGACCACCTGGCGGCCGGGTCCTTCACGCCCGGTCGCCGCTACCGCGAAACCGAGGTCAATGACATCCTCCGCGCCTGGTGCGACGGGGTGCCGGGGGTGGATCATGTCGCGATCCGCCGATACCTCGTCGACCTGGACATCCTGGCCCGCGAGGACGGTCTCTACTGGCGCGCCTACGAGGCGTGACTAGAACATCTGTGCGATAGTCTTTCCGGTCATTGCGCCGCGACGCCTGAGATGTGCGGCATGGAGCGACGGTCTCGTCGGACCCTGCGGTTAGGCTCGCGGGGTCGTGTTACGGCGCCACCCAGCACAAGCGCGAGGATCTGGAGTCAAGAACCGGTGACTGCACAGCCCGAGACCCTGTACGGGGCAGCCGACCTCACCCACCTCGAGGGGCTGGACGCGGTTCGTAAGCGGCCCGGCATGTACATCGGATCCACCGACAGTCGTGGCGTCAACCACCTGTTCAACGAGATCATCGACAACTCGACGGACGAGGGTGTCGGCGGTCACGCGACCCGCATCAAGGTGACGCTTCACGAGGACGGCTCCGTCCAGGTCGACGACGACGGGCGTGGCATTCCGACCGACACGCACGCCAAGTCCGGCATGTCCGGCGTCGAGCTGGTGCTCACCCGGCTGCATGCGGGCGGCAAGTTCGGCGGGTCCGGCTACAAGACCTCCGGCGGCCTACACGGCGTGGGCGCGTCCGCGGTCAACGCGCTGTCCCTGCGCTACGACGTGACGGTGCGGCGGGACGGCAAGATCCACGAGATCTCGTTCCGGCACGGTGTCGCGGGCGAGTTCCACGGCCCGGGCCCGGATGCGCCGTTCACCGCCGCGGCAGGCCTGCGCGTCACCGGGAAGATGAAGCGCGGCGAGCCGACCGGCACGTCCACTCGGTACTGGTACGACGCACGCTACTTCGAGGCCGGCGCCGCGCTCGACGTCGAGGCGGTCCGGACCAAGCTGCGCAACACCGCGTTCCTGGTCCCCGGCGTTTCCTACGTGCTCCGCGATGCGAACGTGGATCCGATGTCCGGCAACGGCACCGAGGAGTTCCACTTCCCGAACGGGCTTGCCGACATGGTCGACTTCCTGGCGCCGTCGAGCGAGAAGCCGGTCTCCGGCACGATCACCATCAACGGCACCGGGTCGTACCGGGAGAACGCCGCCGACGAGAACGGCGTCATGCGGTCGAACGTGGAGCGCACCGCCGAGATCGAGATCTCGTTCCGCTGGGGGACCGGCTACGAGCGGATCGTTGAGTCGTTCACCAACACGATCCGCAACGTGCACGGCGGCACCCACCGCAAGGGCTTCGAGCGGGCCGCGGTCCGCGCGCTGGGCGAGGCCGTGAAGAACACCCGCGGCCTGCTCAAGCCGAAGGAGGACCCGCCGGTCCTGGACGACGTGCTGGAGGGGATGACAGCCGTCATCCACGTGCGCGTGCCGGAGCCGCAGTTCACCTCGCAGACCAAGGACGAGCTGTCCACGGCCGGCATCACCCGGGTGGTGCAGGCGGTTGTGGAGGCGCGCCTCAAGGAGTGGGTGCAGGACAAGCGGACCAAGATCGAGGCGCGCACGGTCCTGCAGAAGATCGTCGACGCGGGCCGGGTGCGGCTCACCCAGAAGCAGCAGAAGGACGCGGCCCGGCGGAAGACGGCGCTTGAGGGCGCGTCGATGCCGGCCAAGCTTGTCGACTGCCGCTCCACGGGCGTCGGCCGCAGCGAGCTGTTCATCGTCGAGGGTGACAGCGCGCTCGGTACGGCCCGGATGGCGCGCTCCTCGGAGTACCAGGCGCTGCTGCCGATCCGCGGCAAGATCCTGAACGTGCAGAAGGCAAGCATGCAGCAGGTCCTTGACAACGCGGAGTGCTCCGCGATCGTGCAGGTGCTGGGTGCGGGCTCCGGGCGCACGTTCGACGTGTCCGCGATGCGCTACGGCCGGGTCCTGATCATGGCAGATGCGGATGTCGACGGCTCGCACATCCGTACCCTGCTGATCACGCTGTTCGCGAAGTACATGCGGCCGGCGATCGAGGCCGGCCGGCTCTACGCCGCGATGCCCCCGCTCCACAAGATCACCACCAAGGGCCGTTCGCCGCAGACGATCTACACCTACACGCAGCCGGAGATGACCAACACGGTCGCCAGGCTGACCAAGTCCGGCAGACAGATCGTCACGCCGATCCCGCGGTTCAAGGGCCTCGGCGAGATGGACGCGGACGAGCTGTGGGACACCACGATGAACCCCGCCTCCCGCGCGGTCCGGCGGATCACGCTCGAGGACGTCGAGGCGGCCGAGCGCACGCTTGAGCTGCTCATGGGGGAGAAGGTCGAGCCCCGCAAGAACTGGTTGATCGAATCGTCCGACCGCGTCGACCGCGACGCCATTGACGCGTAAGGGATTTCTTTCCAATGGCTCGCCGTAAAGACTCCAAGTCCGCCAAGGTCGACCTGTCCGCGTTCGACGCGGCCGGCGCGCGGATCATCGACAACCCGCTCACCACCGAGGTCGAGGACTCCTACCTGGAGTACGCGTTCTCGGTCATCCACTCCCGCGCCCTGCCGGACGCGCGGGACGGGCTCAAGCCGGTCCACCGCCGCATCCTGTTCTCCATGTCCGAGCAGGGCTACCGGCCGGACCGCGGGCACGTGAAGTCGGCCCGCGTCGTCGGTGACGTGATGGGTAAGTACCACCCGCACGGCGATGTCGCGATCTACGACGCCATGGTCCGGCTCGCCCAGGACTTCTCGCTCAACGTGCCGCTTATCGACGGCCACGGCAACTTCGGCTCGCCCGACGACGGCCCGGCCGCGGCGCGGTACACCGAGGCACGCATGTCCCGCGAGGCGATGCTGCTTGTCGGCGAGCTCGGCGAGGGCACAGTCGACTTCGTCCCGAACTATGACGGCTCGCTCATGCAGCCGTCCGTGCTCCCGGCCGCCTTCCCGAACCTGCTTGTCAACGGCACGTCCGGGATCGCGGTCGGGATGGCGACCAACATGATCCCGCACAACCTCGGCGAGGTGGTGACCGCGGCCCGGTGGCTGATCAACCACCCGGACGCGACGCTCGACAAGCTGATGACGTTCGTCCCCGGGCCTGACCTGCCGACCGGCGGGCTGCTGCTCGGGCTGGACGAGGTCCGTCGCGCGTACGAGACCGGCCGGGGCGTGGTGCGCATGCGCGGCAAGGTGGAGATCGGGCCGCTGGAGGGCTCACGCGGACGCCAGGCGATCACCGTCACCGAACTGCCGTACGGCATCGGCGCCGAGAAGGTCATCGAGAAGATCACCGACGAGGTCAACAAGACCCGCCGGCTGCAGGGCATCGCTGACGTCAAGGACCTCACCGACCGGGAGAACGGCACCCGCCTGGTCGTCGAGTGCAAGGTCGGCGTGAACCCGCAGGCGCTGCTCGCCGACCTCTACCGGCTGACGCCGCTTGAGCAGTCGTTCGGCGTCAACAACCTGGTGCTCGTCGACGGACAGCCGCGGACGCTCGGCCTCAAGGCGCTGCTTGAGGTGTTCCTTGAGCACCGCTACGAGGTGGTCACCCGGCGGACGACCTACCGGCGGACCAAGCGGCAGGAACGCCTGCACCTGGTGGACGGCCTGCTCATCGCGCTGCTCGACATCGACAACGTGGTCCGGCTGATCCGGGCCAGCGACGACGCGCAGTCCGCAAAGGACGGCCTGATGGAGCAGTTCGGGCTCTCCGACATCCAGGCGACGTACATCCTCGACACGCCGCTGCGCCGGCTCACCCGCTTCGACCGGCTGGAGCTGGAGGCGGAGCAGGAGCGGCTCAACAACGAGATCGCCGAGCTGTCGCTGATCCTCGACGACGACAAGGTGCTCAAGAAGCTCGTCTCGGACGAGCTGGGCGCGGTCGCCAAGGAGTTCGGCGCCGGCCGCCGCACCGCGCTCATCGACGGCGACCTCAAGGAGGTGCTGGCCGCCTCCGTCCCGGCCGGCCCGCTCGAGGTCAAGGACGACCCCTGCCAGGTCATCCTGTCCGCCACCGGCCTGGTCGCGCGCACCGCGGCCGAGTCCGAGGAGGCCTCCGAGGCGACGCTCCGCAACGGCCGCGACCGGCACGACGCGGTCCGCGCGCTTGTCCACACCACCGCGCGCGGCCAGGTCCTGCTCATCACGAACAAGGGTCGCGCGTTCAAGACCGACGTGCTGCCGCTCCCGGTCCTCCCCGAACACACCGGCACGGTCTCGCTCCGCGGCGGCATGTCCGCAAGCGAGCTGGCCGACCTCGAACCCGGCGAGACAGTCATCGGACTGGCCCCCCTGGTCCCGAAGCCCGGCGAGACGCTCGCGCTCGGCACCCGCCAGGGCTCGGTCAAGGTCTGCGCGCCGGAGTGGCCGGTCCGCGCGGACGTCTTCGAGGTCATCGGCCTCAAGGACGGCGACGAGGTGGTCGGCTCCACCTGGATCACCGGCGAGGAGTCGCTGGCGTTCCTGACCAGCGACGCCGCACTACTCCGCTTCGCCGCCTCGATCGTCCGCCCGCAGGGGATAAAGGGCGGCGGCATGGCCGGCATCAACCTCAGCGCCGGCGCCACCGTCGTCTTCTTCGGCGCGATCGGCGCAGACGACCCGGCCCACGGCGCGCCGCTTGTCATCACGTCGACCGGCCGCACCGTCAAGGTCACGCCGTTCGGCGAGTACCCCGCAAAGGGCCGCGCCACCGGCGGCGTCCGCGCCCACCGCTTCCTCAAGGGCGAGGACACGATCGTGGTCGGCTGGATCGGCGTCCGCCCCGGCGCCGCCACCGCCACCGGCGAGCCGATCGACCTCCCCGAGATCGACATGCGCCGCGACGGCTCCGGCCTGGCCGGCGTCTGCCCCGACCTGATCGGCCACCTGATCGAACGAGGCTGACCCCTCACTCACCACGCCGTCTCGCCGCCACCTCCGAGTGGCCGCGAGGCGGCGTTTTCAATTCATCTTCCCGCTCCCGCGGTGGTCCGGCCCGCACGCTCCCGCGGGCCCCGGTCGGCCCCGAGGGGGCCTCCCTTCCGGTTCCGCGTGGGGAAAGACCAAAGAACCACGTGCGGGGCCGTTCTACCCGTTTTGCGCCCGGGTGTGGTCACGGTCAGGTGTCACGCCCGGCGCTCCTGGTCAGGCGTTGTTCTTCAACCCGAGGACGAAGCTGTTCCACGCCGACTGGCTGAACGTCAGCATGAGGCCGGCCTGGTCCTTGGAGTCGCGGACCTGTGCCGTACCGGCGGTTGCGCGGGCTTCGACACACTGGCCGTTGCCGCCGCTTCGGGAACTCGTGCGCCAACGGCTGTCCATCGGGCCTCCCTATTCCTGGTGCTCCGCATCGCGGATCTTCTTGATCATGGCAGTTGACGCGCTGGGCGACAACGCCGACGACCGCAAGCTGTTGAACACGTTCGTGCAGCGCTGAACGTCGTCACCCTCAGCGTAGAGGTCACCGGTCAAGCCCTCGATGTAGACCACCCCTGGGCTCTCGGGGAATTTCAGGATGGCGAAGCTGGACAACATCGAGGCGTAAGCGCCCTCCCGGAACGGGATGATCTGAAGCGTCACGTTCCATAGCTTTGTGGCCTCAACCAGTGCGGTGAGCTGGGCACGCATGACGTCTGGTCCACCAATCTGGCGGTGAAGGACCGCCTCGTCCATGACGGCGACCAGTCGCAACCGGCCGGTGTGGATCAACTTCTGCCGTTCCATCCTTACGACTACGCGTTGTTCCACCGCCTCGGGCGTGGGCTGGGTTGCCTCCCGTGTGGTGATCGACCGGGCGTACTCCTCGGTTTGAAGCAGGCCGGGTACCACGATCGTCTCGAAGTTGTGCATCTCGTCCGCTGCGGATTCCAGGCCGATGTACTGCCGGTAGACCTGAGGTAGGTCGCTGTACTTGGCCCACCAGCCGCGTTGCTTGCCCGTGCGGGCCATCGTCAGCAACGTCTCGCGCAGCTCGGGATCTGCCACGGTGTACTCGTCGAGCAGCGCGTTCAACGCCGGTGCCTTGATCCCGACCCGGCCGGACTCGATGCGGCGCAGCGTGCTCGGTGACACCTCGATGACGGACGCGGCGCGTTCGGTCGAGATGCGCGCCTCATCCCGCAGGCGTCTGAGCTGAGCGCCGAGCTGGAAACGAACGAAGGTCGGACTGTCCACCCGGGCATTGTGCCCGACTGCCCGTGCCCTTCCTATGCGTCCACCCGTTTGCGTGAGCGGGACGCCTCGCGCATGTTGACCCGATAAAAATGCGCGCGCAAAATGACTCGCGCGGATGTGGTGTCGATGTCGGACAGCCCCGGCTGCCTCATCCCCTATGGGAGTCCAGATGGTGATCGTGCAAGTGCTCGCGGCCGCATTGACGCGACGGCACCGGCCGGTGTGGTCGGGAGAGCGGCGCGTCTGCCGCTGCGGATCCCGCCTGCCCTGCCGCACGCTGCATCGGTTGCGTGTCTCGTGACCAGGGACGACACAAGGCCACGGCTCAATGTGGTCTATCGGTTCGCGGACGTGGACTACAAATTCGGCCTGGGCACGCTGATCTGCCGTGTCATCCGCGTGATCGAGAAGGTCACGTTCGACAACGAGCCCTGGTGGCACATCGAGGCTTTCTGCAGACGGGTCGTCACCGATCCGGGGGCTGAGCGCCGTGTCTACGTCCGCGCGTCCGCCGTGAAGAAGTCCCAGGTGCAGCGATGAACGACCACACACCACGCCGCCCGTCGTGGGACTGTCGCCTCTGCGGCCGGGAGTGGCCGTGCGATCAGGCGCAACTCGACTTGCTTGCCGAGTACGAGGGCGCTCGGGTGTCCCTGGCGATCTACCTCGGCGCGTGCCTGGCCGAGGCGGCCCGCGAGCTGTCCACCGTACCCGCTGGCTGGCTTTATGCCCGGTTCCTGGGGTGGGTGAGGGTTCCCCGCCCTGCTCCTGCGGAAGTCCGCGAGAGTGGTGACCTGGTGTCCGACAAGCACGCAGCCTCGGCGTAAGCCGTGCGGGACCCGGTGGCCTCCGGCCCTCAACTAATACCAGGAACTTGCTCCGCGCCGTGCCCAGCGCGGACTCAAGGTGACGCCTGTTGAACTGGTTCTTGTTCTTTCCCACGCGGAACCGGAAGGGAGGCCCTCTCGGGGCCGACCGATGCCCAATGCCGCTTAGTCCATTTTGATCTTGAAATGGACCTGGTCGGGCCGCGGACCTCTGGGCAGTGCGGATGCTGTCCGGTCCGGTGGGTAGGGCGCGGACGCAGGTGGGCGTTACTGAGCTTTCGGGCTCAGGGTCCATGTCTGGCGAGACCTTCCAGTCCGTCGGCCGGAAATAGATCTTCAACTATGCGAGATTCAAGATCCTTGTTTGCTCACTGTTCTTTACGCCGCTGGGAAAGGACCGTGAGCGAAACAAGGATTCGGCCACTTCGTCGGCCAGGTGCTTATGAGACGACATTTCCGGTGCCGGGGTTGGGTACGGAGCACGCCGCTCCTGATCTCACCCGCGGGAGCGGGACCATGGCTGCGAAAAGCGGCCTCGCGATCACCGGGCCGTGATCGCGAGGCGGCTCAAGGGCGGGCGCCGGGCGGCCCAGACGGGTGAGTGGCGGGCCGCCCGGCGCCCTGAGGGGGGAAGGTCTAGAAGGTGGTGGTGAGGAAGTCGCGGGTCGACAGTGCCCGCGCGGTGATCCGGACGTCGCCGATCCAGCCGTAGAAGCCCTGGTTGAACCGCTCGGCCGACTGGGTCGCGCCGATGGTGAACGGCTTGCCGAGCGTGGCGATCCCGTGCGAGCGCTGCGACGGGTTGCGGGCGATCATGGAGCCGTCGACGTAGATGATCGTGCGGCGGCCGTCGTTGACGATGGCGATGTGGGTCCAGCGGCCGGTCGGCAGCGCGTGGCTCCAGGAGGTCGGGTCGGCGTCGACGTCGGTCGGGTAGACGACGTACTGGAGGAAGCGCTCGCTTGTGACGTTCAGACTGCAGGTGGGCTCGTCCTGGGACCAGCCGCTGGTCTTGCCGGCGTCGCCGTTGCGCCCCTGCCAGCTGAGGATGCCCATCCACGCGTGGTCGCCCTCGAACGGGTCGGGCAGCTTGATGAACGCCTCGATTGTGTAGCCGGACTCGAACTTCAGGCTGTTCAGAGGGGCATTGGATGAGGTTGCCAGGATGGTGCCGCGGTCGGGCGACTTCCCGCCGTTGAAGCGCAGGCTGGCGTGGGCGGGCGCACCGAGGTGGTGGTCGGAGGAGGCCAGCAGCGGTGCGCCGGCGCCGATCGACTGCACGGTCAGGTCGTTGCCGCGCCTGGCGAGGTCACGCACCACTGTGCCGTTCACGATCGCGGTGTTGTCCGCGCCCATGTTGTCGAACCGCCAGTACGCCACTGTGTCCCGCAGCAGCACGGCGGACGCGGGGCGGGCGGCCGGCGGGACCACGCCGGAGAAGCCTGCGAACCGGGCGTCGAAGTCGATGTCGAGCGTGAAGCGGTCGACCGGCCCGGTCAGCTCGATCGTCTCCTCCTCGAGCGCGGTGCGCTTCGACGGGTCCTTGGACAGGAACCACGGAGAGAACGTGGACACGTCGATCACGCCGCGCGCCAGGTCGAACGCGTACGACCGGATCATGCCGGCGCCGCCGTAGTAGCGGTCCTGGTAGTTCGTGATGTGGACGTGCACGTCGTGACCGGCGTCGTTCTTCAGCACGGTGCGGCCGGGCGGCCAGTAGTGCCCGTTCAGCGACAGGAAGATCTGGTCGTTCCTGCGGATCAGCCGGTCCCAGATCTGCTGGCCGTAGCCGGACAGGTAGGCCGTGCCCGCGTCGTCCGCGTAGGCCAGCTCATGCGTGGTGATGATCGCGGGCAGCGTCCGGTGCTTGTCCAGCACGGACTGCGCCCACGCGAAGCCGGCGTCGGAGAGCCGCCAGTCCAGCGCCAGGATCAGCCACTTCCGGCCGCCTGCGGTGAGCACGTGGTAGCTGTTGTAGCCGTCCGGGGACGCGCCGCCGAACGTGCGCGCGGCCGCGAACCGCTTCGGGTTGAACGCCTTCAGGTAGGCGGAGGCGCCGCGCTGGTCCGTGGTGCTGCCGTTGATGTCGTGGTTGCCGGCGAGCACGCTGTAGGGGACCTTGCCGTCGATCGCCTTGAACGTGTCCGACGCGAGCCCGATCTCGTGCTCGCTGCCGTGCTCGGTGACGTCGCCGAGGTGCGTCATGAACGCGATGGTGCGGTTCTCGCGGAGGTACGTGAACGTCGCGCGCAGCGGCTCCGGGTCGGAGCTGTCCTCGTCGAACAGGTACTGCGTGTCCGGCAGCACAGCGATCGAGAAGCGCGGGTGGTCCACGTCGAATCTGCTGCCTGTGGCGTGCGCCGGTGCGGCGTCGAACGCGCCCGAGGCGAATCCGGCGGCCGCGCCGACCGCGGGTGCGGCGACCGCCGCCTGAAGCAGGGTGCGTCGGGGCAGGGCCATCGTGGTACTCCCATGTGTCGCGATCAGGTGATCCGGCGTGAGCCTGGCCCGCGTCGATGACGCTCGCATGGCGTGACGGCGACCGGCGCCTGAAAAACTGCAAGATCCTCTGCGGGTACGCCGTACCCCGGCAGATCTTTTCCGGTTTTTTTCGGCGGGGGTGTCGAGAACGGGGTGACGGTCTCTACCTGTCCGTGAGAGCGTCGGATCGGCGCACCGAACGAGGAGCAGAACCGTGAAGTACATGCTGATGATGCAGTTCTCCCAGGTCTCCGTGGACTTCCCGGAGATCCACACCTGGAAGCCGGAGGAGATCGAGAAGCACATCGCGTTCATGGGCGAGGTGAACGAGGCGCTGACGAAGTCCGGCGAGTGGGTGGCGGCCGAGGGCCTTGGCGCGCCGAACGAGCTGAAGATCGTGCGGGCGGACGCGGACGGCGCGCCGGTGGTGACCGAGGGCCCGTTCCCGGAGACGAAGGAGTTCCTGGCCGGCTACTGGATCGTGGACGTGGAGTCGCCGTCCCGCGTGCTGGAGGTGGCCGCCTACATCTCCAGCGCGCCCGGCCCGGAGGGGAAGCCGCTGAACATGCCGATCGAGGTCCGCCAGATCATGGAGGCGCCGGCACCTGATTCGTGGTGACCAATGCCGCGTTCGAGGGCCTGCTGCGTGAGCTCGCGCCGCAGGTCCTCGGCGTGCTCACCCGCAGGTCCGGCGACTTCGCGGCCGCGGAGGACGCGGTGCAGGAGGCGTTGCTTGCCGCGTTCCGGCAGTGGCCGTCCGAGGGGGTGCCGGCGAATCCGCGCGGCTGGCTGATCCAGGTGGCGCAGCGGCGGCTGATCGAGGAGATCCGCAGCTCCTCGGCGCGGCGGAACCGGGAGTCGACCGTTTCCCGTCTTGAGGAGCCGCTGACCGGGTCGTCCGCCGAGGGCCGCGACGACACGCTCGACCTGCTGTTCCTCTGCTGCCATCCGGCGCTCACGCCGGCGTCCGCGATCGCGCTGACGCTTCGCGCGGTGGGCGGGCTGACCACGGCGGAGATCGCCCGCGCGTTCCTGGTGCCGGAGGCGACGATGGCCCAGCGGATCAGCCGAGCCAAGCGGACATATGCCGCGTCTGCCTCGGGCCGCGGTGATCTCGCCTCCGTGCTTCACGTGCTCTATCTGATCTTCAACGAGGGGCACACCAGCTCGGCCGGGCCGTCGCTGCTGCGCGTGGAGCTGTCCACCGAGGCGATCCGGCTGACCCGGGCGGTGCGCGCGCTGCTGCCTTCGGAGAGCGAAGTAGGCGGGCTGCTGGCGTTGATGCTGCTCACCGAGGCGCGAGCGGCCGCGCGGACCGGCCCGGTCGGCGAGCTGGTGCCGCTGCCGTCGCAGAACCGCGGCCTGTGGGACGCCGCCGCGATCGCGGAGGGGATCGCGCTTGTCACCGAGGTGCTGCCGCGCGGCCCGATCGGCCCCTATCAGGTGCAGGCCGCGATCGCGGCGCTTCACGACGAGGCGCCGTCCGCTGACGAGACCGACTGGCCGCAGATCCTCGCGTTGTACGGCGTGCTGGAGCGCCTGACGCCGAGCCCGGTGGTGACGCTTAACCGCGCTGTCGCACAGGCGATGGTGGCCGGGCCGGTCGCGGGACTTGCGACGCTGGACCGGCTGGCGGCCGACCCGCTGCTGGCGCGTGGGCACCGGCTGCCGGCCGCGCGGGCGCATCTGCTGGAGATGGCGGGGTCCCGGACGGCGGCGATCGAGGAGTACCGGACCGCCGCGGCACGTACGTCGAGCGTGCCGGAACGCAATTACCTCACTCTGCGTGCTGCCCGGCTTGCCGCTCTTGGGCCTTCCGCCAACTAATAAGGTTTATTTACCGTTCCTTTAGCCCGCAGCTGGTGCCCCCACTGAAAGCATTCTCACGTCCTCGACGTGTGGAATGGGAGTTGGTGCACGGTGAAGCTCAGAGTCGTCGCTACGGTGCTGGCGGTCGCGGGTGCGGGAGCAGCCGCCGCGATCCTGCCGATGACGATGGCCTCGGCCGCCGAGTGCGCCAGCGGGTACAGCGCGTCCGCGGTCTACTGGGGCGGCAACACGGCGTCGTTCGGCGGGCGCAACTGGCGGGCCAAGTGGTGGACGCAGGGCGAGCAGCCGAGCACGGCCGGGACCGGCGTGTGGGAGGACCAGGGCTCGTGCGGCGGTGGCGGTGGTAGTGGCGGCGGCGGTTCTACCGCGTGCAACCACCCTGCCTGGGCCGCGGGCACGACCTACAAGGCCGGCGCCATCGTCAAGTACACGGACGGCAAGTACTACATCGCCGAGCACGAGAACCCGGGGTACGACCCGATCATCAGCACCTGGTTCTGGGAGCCGTACACCTGCTCCGGCAGCGGCGGCGGCACGACCCCGCCGGCGCCGACCACCGGCGCGCCGAACCCGGGTGGCTTCGTGGTCTCCGAGGCGCAGTTCAACCAGATGTTCCCGGGGCGGAACCAGTTCTACACGTACAAGGGCCTGGTGACGGCGCTGTCCGCGTACCCGGCGTTCGCCGGCACCGGAAGCGACACGGTGAAGAAGCAGGAGGCCGCGGCGTTCCTCGCGAACATCAACCACGAGACCGGCGGGCTCGTGCACATCGTCGAGCAGAACACCGCGAACTACCCGCACTACTGCGACCCGGGCCAGTCCTACGGCTGCCCGGCCGGCCAGGCCGCGTACTACGGCCGCGGCCCGATCCAGCTGAGCTGGAACTTCAACTACAAGGCCGCGGGTGACGCGCTCGGCATCGACCTGCTGCGCAACCCGAACCTGGTCCAGAACGACGCGGCGATCGCCTGGAAGACCGGCATCTGGTACTGGATGACGCAGACCGGGCCGGGCACCATGACCGGCCACAACGCGATGGTCAACGGCCGGGGCTTTGGCGAGACGATCCGCAGCATCAACGGCTCGATCGAGTGCAACGGCGGCAACCCGGGTCAGGTGCAGAGCCGGGTCGCCGCGTACCAGAGCTTCTCCTCGATCCTCGGCGTCTCGCCGGGAGCGAACCTGAGCTGCTGATCCGGTTCCACCACATGGCCGGTGCCGCCGTTGCGGCACCGGCCATTCTTCTCTTACCTCCGGGGGTACGGCGTGAGCGCGTCCCTTATTCCATCAGAGGAGCGTGGGCCGCCGGTCTTACGCCGTTTCCTTCTTCAGGGTCAGGCGTAGCCCGATCGTGCCACACCGCGCGACGTCGTACCGCGTGAAGTGACTCTCGTGGGCCAGTTCCTTGAGCCGCGCCGGCGTGTGCGCCCGCCGCCGCAGCCAGCCCAGGATGAGCCGGGTGGACAGCGCCTTCCCGCCGGACAGCCGCATGCCGCCGACCTCGGCCGCGATCCGCGCGCGCGAGGCGTGCGGATCAAGATCCTCGATCATCGCGACGCCGCCCGGCCGCAGCACCCGGCGCATCTCGTTGAGCGCCTCCACCGGATGCAGGAAGTTCTTGAACGCGGCCTGGCAGATGATCACGTCGAAGCTGCAGTCGTTGAACGGCATCGCGGCCGCGTCACCCTGCCGGACGTCGACGGTCACCTGCTCCCGCACGGCACGCTCCCGGACCATCCCGGCGAAGGTGTGGCTGATGTCCAACGCGGACACCCGTGCGCCACGCCTCGCCAGCTCCACGGTCAGGTAGCCGGGACCGGGAGCGATCTCAAGGATGTCCCCGCCCACGGCCGTCAGCCGGTCCGCGTCCGCGCGCCACGCGGCCAGTTGGCTCTCGGTGCCGCGGACCCGGGCGTAGCGGTGTGCCGCCGCGCCCTCCATCTCCGGGCTCAGCCTGCTCTTGGTCATGCGTTTCTCCTGTTCAGGACAGGATCCACTGACGAGGAGGCCCGGCTATGCTTCTGGTTGCCACCTTGCGCCGGCCGCCTCGCGCGGATCGATGTGAGGAACGCGCCCCGGTCGTGGTGTTGGCGCACCGTGACCGGGGCGTTTTTCATTGCTCCAGCAGCTCGGCCCACCCTTCCGGGCCGATGCCGGACTCGTGGAACGCACGCCACTCGGCCAGGCCGGGCAGCGTCCCCTCGGTGAGTTGCTTGTGCAGCGCACTCACCCAGGTGGTCTCCGCTTCGCGCATCGCGAGCGCGAATTCAGTCTCGATCAGAAACATCGGGGGTACGCCTGGCGCGTCCAGATCGGCGCGCAAGGTCTCGATCTCCCGTGCCAGCCCGGTCATCCGGGCTGCCAGCAGGGCCGCCACCTCGTCCGGAGGCAGTACGCCGGCCACTGACAGCGCGGACTCGAACCGGTCCGGGCCCCGCGCCGGCCTGCTGATCAGCTCACGCAGCCAGTCGTGCAACTCCGCGCGCCCGTCGTCGGTGATCGCGTAGCTGGTCCGCTCCGGCCGCCGCCCGGAGCGATCGGTCCCGGTCGCGGCGATCAGGCCGTGCTTCTCCAGACTTCCGATCACTGTGTAGAACGAGCCCCACTTGATCGCCATGTCCCGCTCCTTACCGGTCCGCTTCAGGACGGTCGCCAGCTGGTAGGGGTGCATGGGGACGCCGGGGGAGAGCATCGCGAGCACGGCGAGCGCCAGCAGGTTGCCGACCTTGCGTCGCGCCATGGATGGCCTGCCTCCGGGTACTCGTCAACGTTTACTCGTAGGCGAGTATATGCCGTGAGGTGGTCGCCGGATAGCCCGCTCGATCAGCTCTAACACGGTCGGCCATCGGTGATCTCTGGTGGGGCGCCGCGGGGTGGCGTGATGGCAAGGCCCGAGGGCGGTGGCGGGGACAGCTCCCCGACGGCACCTCGGCGGGTCCTCGCCTGATAACGAGGGGAATTCCGCACGCCGACGGTCGGGCGGGGCCGTCCGCCTCAAGCGTGGGTGAAGGCCAGGCGAACGGTGCGCCGGGTGCTGGAGAGCGGGACCGAGGACGCCGCACTCACGCTGAACGGGGACGTCCTGTTGCTCAACCGGCTCGGCGGAGTCGCGCGGAAATCAGTCAGACCAGGTGGTGAGCTCATCACGAGGTCGACGACATCGACCGTCACTCGAAGCGCTCACCCCGCTCCGCCTTTTCCAGCAGCAGGCGCGGCGGGGTGAACCGGTCGCCGTAGCGGCCGGCCAGCTCGCGGGCGCGGGTGATGAAGCCGGGCAGGCCGCCGGGATACTGGTTGATGTACTGCAGGACGCCGCCGGTCCAGCCGGGATAGCCGATGCCGAGGATGGAGCCGATGTTGGCGTCCGCGACGGAGGTGAGCACACCCTCGTCGAGGCAGGTGACGGACTCGATCGCCTCGATGAAGAGCAGGCGCTCCTTCAGGTCCTCGAACGGGATGCCGGTCCCGGGCTTCGCGTAGGCGGCGAGGCCGGGCCAGAGCCGGGTGCGTTTGCCGTCCTTGTACTCGTAGAAGCCGGCACCGCCGGAGCGACCGGGGCGGCCGGCGTCGACGAGCTGGTCGATGATCGCGTCGGCCGGGTGCGGGGTCCACGCGTCACCGGCGGCGGCCGCGTACTCCCGGCGGATCCGCTGCGGCAGCGTGAGTGTCAGCTCGTCCATCAGCTGCAGCACCGGTGCGGGGTATCCTGCCTGGCTGCTGGCCTGCTCGATGGAGGGTGCGGGCACGCCCTCGGCGAGCATGGCGACGCCCTCGTTGGTGAACGTGCCGATTACCCGGCTGGTGAAGAAGCCGCGGCTGTCGTTGACCACGATCGGCGTCTTGCGCAGGCGGCGGACCACGGCGAGCGCGCGCCGGACGGCCTCGTCGCTCGTGCGCTCGCCACGGATCACCTCGACCAGCGGCATCTTGTCGACCGGGGAGAAGAAGTGCAGCCCGACGAAGTCGGCCTGGCGGCGTACCCCCTCGGCGAGAAGTGTGATCGGCAGCGTGGACGTGTTTGAGCAGAGCAGCGCGTCCGGCGCGACCACGTCCTCGATCTCGGCGAAGACCTTGTGCTTGAGCGCCGGGTCCTCGAACACGGCCTCGATCACCACGTCCACTCCGGCGAGCGCGCCCGGATCGTCCGCCGGCGAGATCCGGGAGAGCAGTTCGGCACCGGTGGCCTCGGTGAGACGGCCGCGGGAGACCGCCTTCGCCACCAGGCGTTGCGAGTAGCCGAGGCCGCGGGCGGCGGCCTCCACGGACACGTCCTTGAGTGCCACGTCCAGCCCGGCCTTGGCGCAGACGAACGCGATCGCGGCGCCCATCATGCCGGCGCCGAGCACGCCGACTTTCGTGATCGGCGGGACGTCGCCGACGTCGCGGGCGTTGGCCGTGTTCAGGTCGAAGAAGAACGCCTGAATCATGTTCTTCGCGATCTGGCCGGTGACCAGCTCCACGAAGTACCGGTTCTCGATCACGAACGCGGTGTCCAGGTCGACCTGTGCGCCCTCGACCGCGGCGGCCAGGATGTTGCGCGGCGCGGGGTAGGGCGCGTTCTTCAGCTCCTTGCGCAGAGTGGCCGGGAACGCGGGGAGCAGGGCCGCGAGCGACGGCGTCGACGGCGTACCCCCGGGGATCGTGAAGCCTTTGACGTCCCACGGCTGGGCCGCGCCGGGGTTGGCGCGGATCCACTCGCGGGCGGCGGGCAGCAGGTCGTCAGCGGACGGGACCAGCGCGGAGATCAAGCCGAGTTGGTGGGCGGCGGCCGCGCGGTGGCGGTTGCCGCGCAGCAGGACCTGGGTCAGCGCGGTCGTGAGGCCGAGCAGGCGGACGGTGCGCACCACGCCGCCGGCGCCGGGCAGCAGGCCCAGCGTCACCTCGGGGAAGCCGACCTCGAGGGTGGGATCGTCGACCGCGATCCGGTGGTGGCAGGCGAGCGCCAGCTCCAGGCCGCCGCCGAGCGCGGAACCGTTCAGCGCGGCGACGACCGGCCGGCCGAGCGTCTCCAGCCGGCGGAACTGCGCCTTCACTGACGCGGCCCGGGCGAACGACTCCGCACCCTGATCCGGGCCGGGCGTGCGGAGCTGGTCCAGGTCGCCGCCGGCGAAGAACGACTTCTTCGCGGACACGAACACCACGCCGGTGATCGACTCGCGCTCCGACTCCAGCCTGGCGACGGTCTCCTCCATGCTGCGCAGGTAGGCCGCGTTCATCGTGTTGGCGGCGCGCGCCGGATCGTCGAGCGTCAGCACGACGATGCCGTCGTCCTCACGGTCCCAGCGGATCGTCGACGTCATGTGAGCCTCTCGATGATTGTGGCGATGCCCATGCCGCCGCCGATGCAGAGCGTCACCAGGCCGTACCGCCCGCCGCGTCGCTCCAGCTCGTCGACGATCGTGCCGAGGAGCATCGCGCCGGTCGCACCGAGCGGGTGGCCCATCGCGATCGCCCCACCGTTGACGTTCACCCGCTCGGGGTCGAGCTTCATGTCGTCGATGTAGTGCAGGACCACGGCCGCGAACGCCTCGTTGATCTCGACCAGGTCGAGGTCGTCGACGGTCAGGCCGGCACGGTCAAGCGCCTTCCGCGAGGCCGGGGCCGGGCCGGTCAGCATGATCGTCGGATCGGCGCCGCTGAGCGCCGCCGAGACGACGCGCGCCCTGGGCGTCAGGCCCGCCGCCTCGCCCGCGGCCTGCGAACCGACAAGCACAAGCGCGGCGCCGTCCACTATGCCTGACGAGTTGCCGGCGTGGTGCACGTGCTCGATGCGCTCGACCCAGTGGTATTTCTGCAGCGCCACCGCGTCGAACCCGCCCTGCTCGCCGATCTGCGCGAACGACGGCCTGAGCGCACCGAGCCCTTCCACTGTGGAATCCGCCCGGATGTGCTCGTCGTGGTCGAGGATCAGCAGGCCGTTGCGGTCCCGCATCGGCACGACGCTCCTCGCGAACCGGCCCTCCGCCCAGGCCTGCGCGGCGCGGGCCTGCGAGCGGAGCGCGAACCGGTCCACGTCCTCGCGGGAGAAGCCGTCGATCGTGGCGATCAGGTCGGCGCTGATGCCCTGCGGAATGAAGTCGGTCTTCAGACTGGTCTCCGGATCGAGCGCCCAGGCCCCGCCGTCCGACCCCATCGGCACCCGGGACATCGACTCCACGCCACCGGCCAGCACCAGCTCCTCCCAGCCGGAACGGACCTTCTGCGCGGCGATGTTCACCGCCTCGAGCCCGGAGCCGCAGAACCGGTTGACCTGCACGCCCGCGACGGACGGCGGCAGCCCGGCCGCGATCGCCGCGGTCTTGGCCAGGTCGGAGCCCTGATCGCCGAGCGGGGAGACGATGCCGAGCACCACGTCGTCGATGCGCTCCGGATCGAGCCCAGGGAAGCGGCGGCGCAGCTCGTCGATCAGGCCGACGACGAGCGAGATCGGTTTGACCCCGTGCAGCGAGCCGGTCTTCTTACCGCGGCCGCGCGGAGTGCGCACCGCGTCATAGATGAACGCCTCGGTCATCGAAGCCTCCCGTTATCTGCGAACCGCCGTTAACTTTCCGCGACGTTTCGGCTCGCTGTCAAGCACTTCAACAATTCACAAGTGCGAACCGTCCCTCACCGGCGGTAAGCTTCCCCCGGTGCGCAGCGCAGACACGATCGAGCCGTCCCGGCGGCGGCCGAAGAACCGCAAGGACCAGATAGCGCTGGTCGCGGCCGAGCTGTTCTGTGCACGCGGCTACCACCGCGTCGGCATCGACGAGATCGCGGCCGCGGTCGGCATCAGCGGCCCGGCGGTCTACCGGCACTTCCCCGGAAAATACGCGATCCTGCTGTTCGCCACGCGCTCCCTGATCACGCGCGTCCTGACGGAGGTGGACGCGGACGACGCCGACCCCGCGGCCCGGCTCGATGCGCTGCTCACCGCGCTGGCCAAGGTCGCGGTCGACGGCCGTGACGTGGGCGGGCTCTACCAGTGGGAATGGCGTTACCTGGAGCCGCTGCATCTCGCCGAGTTCGCGGAGGGCGTGACGGAGCTGTCCCGCCGCTTCGTCGTACCCCTGCTTGCGGTTCGGGAAGATCTTGATCGTCCGGCCGCGTCCGCGCTGGTCCGGGCGATGCTCAGCGTCTTCGGCAGCCTCTCGACGCACCGCGCCGCGATCGCCCGGGGCCGGGCCGAGCATACGCTGCGCCGCGTCGCTCTCACGGTGCTGCACGGCGACGCGCCCGTGCCCCGTCCGCTGACCAAAAAGCCCAGACCAGTGCCAGACCCGGCGGGGGTACGCCCGGGAGCGCGCCGGGAACTCATCCTGGCCGAGGCGATCCGGCTGTTCCACAGGTACGGCTACCACAAGGTGGCGATGGGCGACATTGCGCGCGGCGTGGGAATCAACGCATCAAGCGTCTACCGGGTGTTCCCCGGCAAGGCGGACATCCTGGCCGCCGCGTTCTACCGCGCCTCGGAGCGGGTGTCCGACGCGACCGCGATCGCGCTGGACGGCGCGGCCGACGCGGCCGACGCGTTGCGCCGGCTCACCGAGTCCTACGTGGAGCTGACGTTCGAGCGCAGCGACCTGGTCTCGGTCTACCTCGCGGAGAACGGCAACCTGCCCGGCGGTGACCGGCACGAGCTGCGCAAGGTGCAGCGACTGCACGTGGAGGAATGGGTGCGGCTGCTGACCGAGGTGCGGCCCGGGTTGCCGGCGCCGGAGGCGCGGGTGCTCGTGCACGCCGCGCTCACCGTGGTGACCGATCTGGGCCGATGGGTCCGCTTCGACAGGCGTACCGGCATGGACGCGCACCTGGTCCGGCTCTCCATGCTGATCATGGCCGGGTGAAGTTAATCCCGATTCGCGGCGTCCGGTCACCACTTCGTGACCGATCGAGCAGAATCACTTCCCCCGGAAGTTAACCGGCGTTTACAGTCTCGGCATGAGCGACGCACCACCCGTCCTTGCGCCGCCCGCCACCGTGCGGCGCGGAAGGAGGCTACCGCCATGCCGTCCCCGAGCGACTCCGCCGACCGTGCCGCACGCTGCGCCGAGACAGCGCGCAACCTGACCGTCCCGCTGCTGCTGCACCGCAACGCCACCGACTTCGCCGACCACCCCGCGCTCACCTCCCTCGGCGCGGACGACACCCTCACCTGGTCCGCGCTGCGAGAGCGGGTCGCCCACGCCGCCCGCGGGCTGGAGGCGCTCGGCCTCGGTTCCGGCGACCGCATGCTGATCAACATGGCGAGCCGGCCGGAGCACTGGATCACCGACCTCGCCGCCGCCCACCTCGGCGCGATCCCGTCCACTGTCTACGCCACGCTCAGCCCCGACCAGCTCGGCTACCTGGCCCGGCACAGCCGTGCTGAGATCGTGGTGCTGGAGGGGGAGGCGGAGCTGGCCCGCTGGGCGCCGATCCTCGCCGAGGTGCCCACGATCCGCCACGTGGTGACAGTGTCCGGCCCGGCCTCCGGCGACGGCCGGGTGGTGCGGCTCGCCGACCTCGAGTCCGCCGGCGCCATCGCGCACCGGGCCGACCCGGCCGCGTTCGAGAAGCGGTGGGGCGAGGTCCAGCCCGGCCAGCCGGTCACGATGCTCTACACGTCCGGCACCACAGGCGACCCCAAGGGCGTCGTGCTCTCCCACCACAACGTGCTCCAGCAGTGCGTCCTCGTCGAGGACTCGATCGCCACGCCGGACCACCCGACCTCGCTGGCCTACCTTCCGCTCGCCCACATCGCGGAGCGGATCCTCGGCATCTACTACCCGCTCTACCGGGCAGGCCACGTGACGATCTGCCCCGACCAGAAACAGCTGCTCGCCGGCCTGGTCGCGGTCCGTCCCACCTCGTTCTTCGGCGTGCCCCGCGTCTGGGAGAAGATGGTGGCCGGCGTGCAGGCGCAGATCGCGGTCGTCGACCGGAGCGTGCGCACCGCGTTCGAGATGGCCAGCAGCCTCGCGCTGGAAAGCTACCGGCTGCGCGCCGCCGGCACCCCGGTCCCACCGGAGCTCGCCGCCCGGGTTACCGCGCTCGACGAGGCGGTGCTGCGCCCCATCCGGGCCCGGCTCGGCCTCGACAACGTGGTCTGGGCCGGCAGCGGTGCCGCCCCGATCCCGGTGTCCGTGCTGCTCTACCTGGCCGGCCTCGGCATCGACGTGTTCGAGGTTTGGGGCATGACCGAGACCGCGGGCACCTGCACGCTCAACACGCCGGAGGCGTTGCGCACCGGCAGCGTCGGGCGCGCCTACCCCGGCATGGAGGTGCGGCTCGCGGAGGACGGCGAGATCCTGGTCCGCGGCCCGCTCGTCTGCTCCGGCTACCTCGCGGCGGACGGCAGCGTCGAGCCGGTGACGGACGCGGACGGCTGGCTGCCCACCGGCGACGTCGGCGTGCTCGACGACGGCTTCCTCACCATCACCGACCGGAAGAAAGAGCTGATCATCAGCTCCGGCGGCAAGAACATCTCACCGGCCCGGATCGAGTCGCTGCTGCGCGCACATCCGCTCATCGGTCAGGCCGTGGCGATCGGCGACCGCCGGCCGTACGTGACTGCGCTCATCGTCCTCGACGACGAGATCGCCCCACTGTGGGCCCGCTCCAAAGGCCTGCCGGACACGTCAATCCCCGCCCTCGCCACCGACTCCCTGCTCCACGCCGAGATCGCCGCCGCCGTCGACGCCGCCAACGCGAAACTCGCCCGTCCCGAGCAGGTCAAGGCCTTCCGCATCATGCCCGCTCCCTGGACCCCGGAGTCCGGCGAACTCACCCCGACCCTCAAACTCCGCCGCCGCATCGTCACCAGCCGTCACGCCGCCGCCATCGACGCCCTCTACGACACCCCCACCCCCGACTGACCCCCGACTGACTCTCCTCTGTTCCGTCGTCCGTTCCGTCGTCCCACGTCAGGCGCGAAGCCGTCTTATGCGAAGTCGCCTTACGGCTAGCCGTCTTGTGGGAAGCCGCCGCCGGAGGACCGGCCGGCGGGGTTGGGCGTGGCCGGGGTGGTCAGCCGGAATGGACGTCTGCGGGGGACCGGTCGGCGCTCTTCTTCAGGGCCCGGCGTTCTGTGCGATCGGCGAGCGTCATGGTTATTCGTGCTGCGGTAACGCCGCCCGCTATCCGCAAGGGAGGGATGACCAGCGACATCAGTGTGCGGACGAGCCGGGCGAAGCGGCGTAGCCGACGTTCCTGGTCCGGTGACCAGTCCAGGCCGAGCCGGTCACGCATCACCTCGGGGAGGGCGCCGGCCATCACCAGCAGCGCCAGCCGACCGGCGACGTCGGCGAACGGGCGCCAGAGCAGGTCCGGTATCAGGCGAGACGGCTTCTTCAAGCGGCGGACGCTGTCGATCACGTCCCGGACGGCCTGGTTGTCCTCCAGGCGGATAAGCACGCGGTCGTCGTAGTAGGCCCGGAAACTCGCCCAGTCGACGGGAAGGTGATGCTCGCGGAGCCCGAGGATCAGGCCGAGTTCGCGCATGTCCCGGTAGTACTCGGCAACCTGACTGTCAGTGAGCGGGCGGCCGAAGATTCGGTGCGCGTCCACGCCACCCTGGATCAGGGTCGCGTGCACCCACAGGTACGCCTCCGGGTTGAGCGCGTGGTAGCGGCGGCCCTGCGCGTCCACGCCCTTGATCGCCTCGTGCATGCGGCGGAGCCGGGCGGCCTCCCGCTCGGCGCCGCGCTGCCCGCCGTAGATCATGGTGGAGAGCGACAGGTAGGTGCGGATCAGACGCTGCCACGGCTCCTCGCGGTAATTCGAGTGCTCCAGCACGCCCGCGCCGACCACCGGGTGCGCCACCTGGAGCACCAGCAGCGGCGGCCCGAGCAGCATGTTCCGCGCGTCCCCGAAGTACCGCCAGACCACCGAGCCACGCTGTGGGGCTCTTGCCTCCGTCGGCATCCCGCGTCTCCTCCGGTCTGTTCCAGCCTTCGCCGGCAGTGAATAGATCTGGTGCGACGGACACGCATGCCCAGTCGCCAGGGTATGTCGCCGCTGCGGAAAGCCGCCGAGCCCCGACCGCCGAGCCGATCCCCTCGGCCGGCCGCGGTGCATGCGTCCACGCGGTGTCCGCATTAACGAGCTTCGGGCAGCGAACGTCGTCACCGGGGGTTCAGGCGGTGTCCGCGTTAAACGGGTTCCGGGCGGTGCCCGCGTCAACGGGTTCCGGGCGGTGCCCGCGTCAACGGGTTTCGGGCGGTGCCCGCGTCAACGGGCTTCGGGCGGTGCCCGCGTCAACGGGTTCCGGGCGGTGCCCGCGTCAACGGGCTCCGGGCGGTGCCCGCCTCAACGGGCTCCGGGCGGTGACCACGGCGATGGGGATCAGGCAGCGATCGCGACGATGGGATCAGGGAGAGACCGCGTTCCTGGGGCTGGGGCGGTGACCACGGCGATGGGGATCAGGCAGAGACCGCGTTCCTGATTGCCGCGGCCACCACCTCGATCGCGGTCGCGCGGATGGTGTCGAGATCGTTCTCGCCGGTGCGCGCCCGGCTGCCTGTGGCGAGTGAGACCACCGCGTCACCGTCGAAGCGGGTGTGCGACGGATGCAGCGCACGGGCCATGCCGTCATGCCCGCTCTGCGCGAGCAGCAGACACTCCGTCTTGCTCAGCGTCGCATCCGTCACCACCACGACAAGCGTCGTGTTCTCCCGCCCGGAGCCGACATCAGGTGGATACGCCGCGACCTCGGGCTCACCGCTGACCG
The DNA here is from genome assembly GCF_044454585.1 of Catenuloplanes sp. NPDC051500. Taxonomy (NCBI): domain Bacteria; kingdom Bacillati; phylum Actinomycetota; class Actinomycetes; order Micromonosporales; family Micromonosporaceae; genus Catenuloplanes; species Catenuloplanes sp. NPDC051500. The sequence continues at coordinate 661,878 of NZ_JBITDX010000002.1, read as the reverse complement.
CCCGGGGAGCCGAGGCCCGGGTCGGAACATCATCGGGCACAGTGGGTCCGGGATCGGCGACGGGCGGCCCCGGATCCCGATCCAGAACCTCCGCGGCCCCGGTGGTCTCGGGGTCACCGTTGACCGGCCGGGGAGCCGGGCTCTGCGTCGGGACTCCATCGGCCACGGCGGGTCCGGCCACGGCGGGTCCGGCCACGGCGGGTCCGGCCACGGCGGGTCCGGGATCGGCGATTGGCGATCCCGGGAGGCCGCCCGGCGCGGGACCTGTTGTCTCAGGGCCGCCGATGACCGAGCCGAGTGCGTTGACCACGGCGAACGCGGTCACCGTCGCGCCTGTGGGATCAAGGGCGGATGCGGCGCCGAAACCGCCGGGATCCTGCCGGCCGTACCAGCGGCCGCTGACGGCGCCGGTCCCGGCACCCACCCGGCCGACGGCGATGGTGCCGGTGGGTGCGGACAACGCGTCACGGAGCGCGGCGCGCCCGGCGGCGGCATCCGGTGGAGTCGACGCCACGGAGGCGTCGAAGATGGACATGCCGACGACGATCGGGACCGGGCCGTGCGCGGTGGGGAAGCCCTCGCCGCGCCCGCGGAGTTCGTGCATCACGCCGTCCGCTGCGGCCAGCCCGAAGGCGGAACCGCCGGACAGCACCACGGCGTCGACCCGGTCGACCATCCGCTCCGGTCTGAGCAGCTCGAACTCGCGGGTCGCGGGCGCACCGCCACGCACCTCACCGGATCCGGTGGTGGCGGGCGGCGGCAGCACGACCGTGACACCGGTGCCCTCGCCGGTCCAATGCCCGACCCGGACACCGGCCGGCACCCGCACTGTCACCTCTGCGGTTCCGCCGCCGGGCGCGGACGCCGGGTCCGGAGAAGGAGCACGTCCCTTCGTGGGTACGTCGCCGAGTGCGCCATCGGTGGCCTCGGCGCCAGACGCTGGCTCCGGCCGGGAAACCGGGAGCTGATCGGCGTCATCGCGAAGATCGGTGGCCATGCCGCGATGGTATGCCGCTTCGCCCCCTCCAGCCGTGGTCCACCGCGAGTGCCGTGGTCCACCGCGAGTGCCGTGGTCCACCGCGAGTGCCCCCGCTAGCAGCGTGGTCTTCTCGGAGCCGTTCGGGGTGGACCACCGCGAGTGCCACGCGCCGGCCGGTGCCACACCCGGCGGTCACGCCTGATCCGGGCGGGACGTGGAGGATGACGGGCGGGGAGGGCGCAGGCAGTGCGTGGGAATGCCGGGCGGTGGGGGAGGGGCGCCCAGGTCGGCGGGGCGGTAGCCGTGCGGATAGCCGGGATATGTGCGGTTGCCGGGCATCACGGCCAGGGCCGATGCCGTCCGTGGCGGCAGGAGCCAGCGGACCGCCCGCGCCCGCGCTCGCAGCCCCGCGCGCCCGAGTGAGCCGACCGCGGCCGGCGCCGGGCGCATGCCGAAGGCGCGAAGCATCGGCGGGTCGAGCATTCCGCGGACGCCCAGCCGGACGGCGGGGCGGAGGAATCGCGGGAACCAGGCCGCGAACAGGCCGATCGTGTACTCGCCGATCTCCCGATTGCTTTCCGCGAAGACGAAGCAGCGCGACTCGTACCCCACCTTGAAGCTTTTGAATTGGTCGTAGGAATCGGGGATGTCGCGGATTCCGAGGCGGGCGCCGACCTCGTGGTAGTAGTGGTAGGCGGCGATTTTCTCGTGTGGGTGCAGGGGGCGCCAGCCGTAACTGTCCACCCAGGCGATCGGGTCGAAGACGAAGGTCGACAAAACGTAGAGCATGTCGTCGTTGGTGATGGCGTAATGGCCGTGGGCGCGGTTGATGACCCGCAGCGCCTCCCGCCCGCGCGGCGAGTCGTAGCCGTGCGCGGCGATCTCGGCCATCAGCAGCGCGGTGTCGTCGTAGCGCTGCTGGGCCCGGTCGCGGAATTCGCCGGTGGCGGCGAGGAGCGCGGAGATTGACGGCACGCAGTACGTCCGGAACAGCGCGAATTCCAGGGCCCGCGTGTAGTCCCAGGGGAATTCCAGGCCTGAGGAAATGCGGTAGATCTCCTCGTGGTCACGGACCGGGTCGAGCCGTTCGATCTCGCGCAGCCATCGGTAGCGGTCTCGCATGGCACCTCCAGAAACGACATCACAACCCGAGCGACCGGCCGATGACCTCCTTCATGATCTCGGTGGTCCCGCCGTAGATGGTCTGGACCCGCGAGTCGAGGTACGCCCGTGCGACCGGGTATTCGCGCATGTATCCGTACCCTCCGTGCAACTGCAGACAGCGGTCCACGACACGCTGCTGGAGCTCGGTCGTCCACCATTTCGCCATTGCGGCGTCCGACGCGGACAGTTCCGTGTCGACCAGGCAGCGGTCGACGAAGACTCGGCCGAGCTGCAATTCGGTGGCGAGTTCGGCGAGCACGAAACGGCTGTGCTGGAATCGGCCGATCGGGCGTCCGAACGCCTCTCGTTCCCGGCAGTAGTCGAGCGTGATCCGGAAGATCTCCTCGGCCGCGGCCAGGGCTGCGACCGCGATGGAGAGGCGCTCCGCGGGCAGGTTCCGCATCAGGTACGCGAATCCCATGCCGGGCGAACCGAGCACGTTGGCTTCCGGGACGCGCACGTCCTGGAAGAACAGTTCCGCGGTGTCCTGCGCGTGCTGCCCGATCTTGTCCAGGTTGCGGCCACGGCTGAAGCCCGGCATGTCGCGCTCGACGACGAGCAGGCTGATGCCGCGGTGCCCGGCCTCCGGGTCGGTGCGTGCGGCCACGATGACCAGGTCGGAGATGATGCCGTTACTGATGAACGTCTTCTGCCCGTTGAGCACCCAGTCGCCGCCATCGCGGACCGCTGTGGTCCGCATGCCCTGGAGGTCGCTTCCCGCGCCCGGCTCGGTCATCGCGATCGCCGTGATGATCTCCCCGGTGCAGAAGCCGGGCAGCCACCGCCGTTTCTGCGCGGGCGTGGCGAGCGAGGTCAGATAGGGGCCGACGATGTCGTTGTGAAGCGAGAACGCGGGACCTGTCGCCCCGGCACGGGCCAGCTCCTCGGTGAGCACGGCGTTGAACCGGAGATCCTCGGTGTCGCCGCCGCCGTATTCGGCAGGCACGAAGAAGCCGAGCAGCCCGGCCCGGCCGGCCGCGGTCCAGACCGCGCGGTCGACGATCCCGTCCCGTTCCCACTGTGCGTGATGCGGCACGATCTCCTTGGCGACGAACGTGGCGACGAGCGACCGGAACGCGTCGTGGTCCGCCGTGAAAATGTCCCGCTTCATGACACCAGCTCCTCTGCCTGCGACGGCTGCCTGCGACGACTTGCCTGCGACACGGTCATGCCAGTCCCCACTCCGCAAGCACCTCGTCCGTGTGCCGGCCCGGCAGTGCCGGTGGCCGCCCGAGCGAGGCCGGCGTGCGGGAGAAGCGGGGTGCGGGCGCGGGCTGCACCACACCGTCCCGCTCGGTGAAAGTCCCACGGGCGGCCAGATGGGCATCGTGTGGCGCCTCCGCGAGCGAGAGGACCGGCGCCACGCACGCGTCGCTGCCCGCGAAGACCTTCGACCACTCCTCACGGGTACGACCGGAGAACGCGGCGGCCACCCGGTCGCGCAGATCCCCGTCCGACTGGGAGACGCCCTCCAGACCCAGCAGCCGGGCGAACTCCGCGAAGAACTTCGGCTCCAGCGCGCCCACCGACATGTGCCGGCCGTCAGCGGTCTCGTACACGTCGTAGAACGGCGCGCCGGTGTCAAGCAGGTTCACGCCGCGCTCGTCCCGCCACACGCCGGACGCCAGCAGCCCGGACAGCATGGTGGTCAGGTGTGCGGCGCCGTCCACGATCGCCGCGTCCACCACCTGGCCGTGCCCGGAACGCAGCGCGGACAGCACGCCGATCACCAGGTAGAGCGATCCGCCCGCGAAGTCGCCGAGCAGGTTCACCGGCACCTGTGGCGGCCCGCCGGCGCGGCCGATCGGGTGCAGCGCACCGGAGAGCGCGAGGTAGCCGATGTCGTGCCCGGCCGTCGTCGCCAGCGGCCCGTCCTGGCCCCACCCGGTCATCCGGCCGTAGACCAGGCGTGGGTTGCGGGCGAGCGCCTCGTCCGGGCCGACGCCGAGGCGTTCCGCGACGCCGGGCCGCCAGCCCTCGATCAGCACGTCCGCGCGGGTGGCCAGCGCCAGCACCCGGTCCACACCCGCCGGCGTCTTCAAGTCCGCCAGCACCGAGCGTTTGCCGCGGTTGAGCAGGTCGTGGGCCGGGTCGCCGGAGAGCGGCGAGCCGGGGCCGGGGCGGTCGACCCGCACCACGTCCGCGCCGAGGTCGGCGAGGAGCATCGCGGCGAAGGGCGCCGGGCCGATACCGGCCAGCTCGACGACGCGCAGCCCTTCGAGAGGACCACTCACCCGTACCCCCTTATATTGCGATATTTGTTAATGTGTGCGGATATTCGCCGAGGAGTGCCGATGCGCCAGCAGCTTGCAGATGAGATAGCGACCGCGTTGCGCGCGCGGATCATGTCCGGTGAGCTGCGGCCGGGCGACCGGATCCGGCTGGAGGAGGTCGCGTCCCAGCTCGGGGTGAGCATCACGCCGGTCCGCGAGGCGCTCCTTCACCTGCGCGGCGAGGACATGGTCGAGCTGGAGCCGCGTAAGGGCTACGTGGTCGCGCCACTGTCCAGACAGGACATCCGTGACGTGTTCCAGTTGCAGGGCGACATCGCGGGTGAGCTTGCCGCGCGCGTCGCGGCCCGGATCACGGACGGGCAGACCGCGCAGCTCACGGCGATGAACCGGACGCTTGCCCGCACCCGCACGGCCGACTCGATCGAGACGCTTGAGTTCGACTTCCACCGGGCGGTGAACCGGATCGCGGAGGCGCGCAAACTCAGCTGGTTCCTGCACACGGCCACGCGGTACACGCCGGCGCGCTTCTACTCCTCCGACGCGGGCTGGCTGGCCGGGATGCGCGAGGACCATGAGGCGCTGCTTGCCGCCTTCGCCGCGCACGACCAGGATGCGGCCCGCGCGGCGATGACGCGCCACTTCACTGACGGCGCGGACCGGCTTGTCAAACACCTCGACGGCCTCGGCATCTGGTCCTGACACGCGTACCCCCAGATTTGATATTTGATATGTTACGACCGCCGTCAATGCCCTGCTGGGAGCGGCCGTGCGACTGTTCCTGATCGTGCGACCACGGATCCGGCAGGGAGGCCGCCCGCGGCCGACCGGTGTCGCAGGGGGGCCTCGGGTGGTGATGCGCGATCAGCCAGGCATATCTTGATCTTGATTTTCGAGCGATACAGCGGCTAGATCAGCGCGGGGACCATGGTCGTCGGCAGGCTGATCGTGACGTGGGTGCCGGCACCGAGTTCGGAGACGAGCGTGATGTCGCCGCCGTGGCCCTGGATGATGCTGCGGGTGATCGCGAGGCCCAGGCCGGAGCCCTGGATGGCCTGCTCGCTGGCGTTGGCGGCGCGGTAGAAGCGGCGGAAGAGGTTGGCCTGATCGTCCGCGGGGATGCCCATGCCGGTGTCGCTTACCGTGATCTCGACCAGGTCGGGACGGCCGGCCGGGATCGCGCAGCGGATGATCACCTGGCCCTGGCTCGGAGTGAACTTGATCGCGTTGGAGAGCAGGTGCAGGACCGCGCGTTCGAGCAGCTCAGGGTTCCCGTCGACGTGGGCGTCACGGGCGCGGTTGTCGATGGTGAAGGACAGGCCCGCGCTGTTCGCCATCGGGGCCAGCGAGGTGGCGGCGAGGTCGACCACGCTTGCGATCCGGACCGGGCGCTTGTCCAGCCCCTCGCTTGCGGACTCGACCTGCGAGAGCGTGAGCAGGTCCTCGACCAGGTTGAGCAGGCGGCGGGCGTTGCGGTCGACGACGCCGAGCATCCGCTGCTGGGAGGGCGGTATCGCGGACATGTCGTCCTGGATCGCCTCAAGATAGCCCTGGATGCTTGTCAGCGGCGTCCGCAGCTCGTGCGAGATGGTCGAGACGAACTCGTCCTTGTGCCTGTCGAGCGCCTGCAACTCGCCGACGACCGCGCGCTGCTGGGCGTGGAGCGCGGCGTGGTGAAGCGCCCGGTTCAGGTCCTCGACGACCAGGTCGAGCAGCTGGCGGTCGTCGTCGGTTACCTCGCGCCGCGGTTCCAGCTCGACGCTGATCACGCCGCGGGCCTCGTCTGTCACGCCGACCTGCCGGCTGAGGTCCTTCGCCGGTACGGACCGGTCCAGCAGCATCGGCTCCAGGCCCGGCCGGTGCCACTGTGCGGCGCGTGGGCTGCCACCGCCGAGCTTGATCCAGACGCGGTCGGCGCGGAGTGCGACGCCCAGCCGGTCGACCACCTCCTGCATGATCACGTCGGTTTCGAGCGCGTCGCCGATCGCGCTGCCGATCGCCCGGGCCAGCGCACGCGTCTCCAGCTGCTGGTGCTGGAGGCGGCGCAGGCGGTCGCTCTCCTCGGCGAGCGTGTTGAGCGAGATGCCGGCCTCGCGCAGTTCGGCCGGGCCGGAGACGCGGATCCTGGCCCCGTGCTCGGCCGCGGCCAGGCGGCGCAGCGTCCGGGTCAGGTGGGTCAGCGGCATTGCCACGCCCCGCACCACCCGCACCGCCAGGACCAGCACGAACGCGACACTCAGCAGGGACAGCACGGCGGTGGCGATGTCCATGATCGGGACCAGTCGGCCGATCGTGCCGACCACCTCGCCCTGCTTGGTGGCCAGCCACTCGGCCGCCTCCCGGTTCGCCTCGCGGAACCGGTCCGACCACTGCTTGCCGACCGCGTCCCAGGCCGTGCTCACGGCCGCGGGCCCGCCGGGGCCGCCCGCGATCGGCGCGGCGAACTCGGTGAGCCACCGCTCGCCCAGCTGGCGCTCGGTCTGCAGCAGGTCGTCCAGTACCGGGTCCGCGGAGTGCCGCAGTGCCTCGTCGATCGCGGGCACGAACTCGGTGGAGCCCCTGTGGTACGAGTCGAGGAAGCGTACGTCCGCGGTCAGCTGGTAACCCCGGATGCCGGTCTCCGCGTCGGTGAGCGCCTGCAACGCCCGGGTGTTCGCGGCGCCGGCCGGGTAGATCGTCTCGGTGAGGACACGCGCGGACGCGGTCAGCTTGCTGATCATGACTCCGCGGACGACGCCGGCGACCAGCAGCAGCAGCGTGAGCACGGTGAACCCGACGACGAGCTGCCGGACCGCGGAACCACGCGGAGCACTACGCCACCATGCTGCGCGCATCTCTCTCCAGTCGTAGTGAGCCCTCCTGCGCTCCATACGGCGCTGTCGCCGGAAACCTGAGCCTTTGACGGGCACCTCTCGGCCCGTCCCGGGAACGACAGATAAGGCGTTCAGGACCTCGTTGCCTGCAGCGTGTACGTCAGTGGCAGCCGCGCCGGGCGGTCCGTGAGCCGCCACTCGTCGAACTCCGGGTCCAGGTGCAGCTTGCCGGGCAGCGCGTTCCACGGCACGGTGTCGTGCTCGACGAGCGCGGTCAACGTCAGTCCGGCGTCGAACAACGCGGTGATGATCTCGCCGAGCCCGTGGTTCCAGCTGTGCGTGGTGGTGTTCGTGAGCGTCTTCCCGCCGGTGTCGACGTAGGTGGCCGCCTCGTCCCAGACCAGCGGCTCCGGCGTCTCGAAGTACGGGAACTCGACGGAGAGCAGGTCGCCCTCGCGCATCTCGTTGATCGCCCAGAGCATCGGGTGCCCCTCCCGGATGAACAGCCGCCCGCCCGGTTTCAGCAGCCCGGCGACGGTCTGCGCCCAGCGCCGGATGTCCGGCATCCAGCAGATCGCCCCGATGCCGGTGTAGACCAGGTCGAACCGGGCGGCACCGAGCACGTCGACCGCGCCGTAGACGTCCGACTCGACGAACTCCACGTCCGCGCCGGCCAGTGCCGCGACCTTCCGCGCCTCGGCCAGGGACGTGGGCGAGAAGTCCAGGCCGGTCATCCGCGCGCCGAGCCGGGCCAGCGACACCGTGTCCGTGCCGATGTGGCACTGCAGGTGCACCGCGTCCAGGCCGCTGATGTCGCCGAGCCGGGGACGGTCGAACCTGACCACGTCGCTCAGGAACTCGGGATCGTCCGCGAAGCGCCGGACCCGGTAGCCGTCCGCGTCCACGTGCAGGGTCGCGCGCTCGTTCCAGTTCCGCCTGTTGATGTCTAGATAGTCGCTGCTCACGGCGGAAGGCTAGCGGTTTCCGGCGTTCCCGCCGATCGAAATAAGCGGTATGGTCGTGCCCGTCGGGAGACCGGCCCGGTTGACACGCCAGTAGCGGCTCGCGACACTGAGGCCGGGGGAGAGCGCTCTCTCACCGAGCGCGAGCGGCAAGGGAGCAGTCGTGCGACAGAGGGCCTTGTGGGCTGCCGCGCTCGTGCTGGCCCTGGCGTCCGGCTGCGGGGAGGCCCCCACACCACAGGCGCCACCACAGACCCAGGCCGCAGCGAACCCGCAGACCTTCAACGGTACGGATCTCGCCTGGATACAGCTGATGGTCCCGATGACCGAGCAGCTGATCCCGATGCTCGAGATCGGCTCCACGCGCGCTCAGGCCCAGCCGCTGCGCGACCTCAGCACCCGGCTGCGCGACAAGCACCGTGCCGAGGCCGGTGAGCTGCGCGCGCTGCTCACCCGCACCGGCCTGCCGGACGAGAACCCGCACGAGGGCCACAACATGCCGGGCATGGTCACGCCGGACGAGGTGACCGCGCTTGCAGCCCAGGCGCAGGGCACCGCGTTCGACGAGAGCCTCACCACCGCGTTGCGGGAGTACCTGGCCCAGGTGGCGATGGTCTCCGGCAGCGAGAGCGAGGTCGGCACGGACACCGAGACGACGGCGCTCGCCACCCGCATCGCGGCCGACCGGCAGAAGGACCTGGCCGACCTGGAGAGCGCGGTCTAGGGCCTGTTTGACGGATCGCGACGGCCTGCGGCGTGGCCCAGGCGCCGCCCGGCCGCACGCCGCGAACACCCGGATACAACACCGGTATCCGGGCGCCCACGGCGCACACCCGGACCTCGCCTCGGCTCGCCGGGATCCGTCAAACACGCCCTAGCGGTCCGGCTCCGGGTCGGTCACGTCCGCGACAGTGGCGGCGAGCGCCGTGATCGCGTCGTCCGCGCCGAGCGTGATGCCGGTGCCGTGCGCGCCGCCGCCGAGCGAGATGCGCCGCCCGGTGATCAGTTCGTCCGCGACCACCGGCCAGGCCGTGGTGGCGCCGAACGGGGTGATGGTGCCGCGCTCGTACCCGGTGGCGTCCTTCGCGGTCGCGGCGTCCGGCATCGAGAGGCGGCTGACGCCGAGCAGCGTGCGCAGCTTCGGCCAGGAGATCACCCGTCCGCCCGGGACCAGCACGAACAGGTAGTCGTCCGGACCGCGTCGCACCACGATCGTCTTCACGATGTCGCGGACCTCGACGTTCTGCGCGGCGGCGGCCTCGGCGAGGCTCCGCACCGGCCCGATCGTAACGACCTCGTGGTCGATGCCGGCGGCGGCGACCGCGCGCACGGCTGGGGTGTCGCTCATGACGACGATCAAAGCACTGGTGTGACGGTTCGGTTCCCGTCAGTGGCGGATCTCGCCCGCAGGAACCTCGCGCGCCCACGCGGCGTCTCACGTTGTGCCGGTCCGCCGACCGGCACGGAGATCCGAGGGGGTCGTTTCCGATGCAGCCCTATGCCGATGCGCCGGAGAGTCGTACGTGGAGGGCGCCTGTCGTGCCCGTGCCGCACGATGGGGAGATGCCGTCGCTGGGGATCAACCCCCGCCCGCCGGCCCGCCCGAAGCGGTCCCGCCGCAAACGGTCCTGAACAAGCCCGGCCCTCGGCGCCGTCGAGAGGCCGAGGGCGCCGGGCTTTACTCAGTGTGCGGCGGAGGTGGCCTCGCGCAAGGCCATGATCTCCGGGTACGCCACCGCGAGCGTGCCTCTGACCCAGACCATCCGCCGTACGGCGGTCTCCGGGTCGTCACCGAAGTGTGCCGCCATCGAGGCGGCGCACCCCTCACTGCCGAGGCACAGGATCATCCGGGTCACTTCGGCCTGGACCGCCTCGCAGGTGGGGCGCTGCGACGGCTGCAGGTGCGAGACGAAGAGCGCCTCCGCAGCCAGATCGTCAACTGTTGTCATCACCGTGTCCCCGCTGCTAGCTCCAACTACTTTCGTAACGTAGCACTCTTGTGATCTACCTAACTCCTAAGTACGTACCGCATTGGCGGACAACGCGTGCGTCGACCGGCTATCTCGCGGATCGCCTGAACGGCCAAAGTCCGAAAAATCCTGATGGGGTACGACTTTCCGCAGCTTTTCCAGGTGGCGTGCGTGCTCCGGAGGCGTCGGCCGAATCGCGCATCCGACGCTCGTTTTCTGGATAACCGGCGTGGTTCAGGGCGCGAGCGTGACGATCGTGCGGGCACCCTCGCCGCGCCGCATCCGGTCGAACGCCGCAACCGCCCCGTCCAACGTGGCATGGTGCGTGACAAGCGGCTTCAGGTCCAGCGTGCCGTCCAGCACCGCCTCCGCGAGCAGCGGCACCTCCACGTCGAAGTCCGCGGCGCCGTAGACGCAGCCGCGCAGCGAGCGGCCGGAGTGGAACAGCTCAAGCGCGGAGAACTCCACCATGTCCGATCTGCCGCCCATCCCGACCACGGTGACCTGCCCACCCCGGCGCGCGGCCCGGTACGCGGCCCGGATGGTGGCGGCCCGGCCCACGCACTCGAACGCCTGGTCCGCACCCCGCCCGCCGGTGGCCGCCCGGACCGCCCGGCTCAGCGTGTCGTCCGCCACCAGGTAGTCGGTGGCGCCGGCGGCAAGCGCCAGGTCCCGTTTGGCGGTGGACACGTCGACGGCCACGATCGGGCCGGCCCCGGCAGCGCGTGCGGCGGTCACCACGGCCAGACCCACACCGCCCATGCCGAACACCACCACCGACTCGCCGGCCTGGACCCGGGCCGTGTTGCGCACCGCGCCGAAGCCGGTCAGCACCGCACAGCCGAGGAGTGCCGCGTCGGCGAACGCGAGTTCGGCAGGCACGGTGACCGCGGCCCGCTGCGGGATCACCACGCGGGTAGCGAGCGCCCCCAGGCCGAGCGTGACGTGAAGCGGCGTGCCGTCCACGAGCGTGCCGCGCGGCGCGGACGGCGCACCGGACGTCTCGCACAGCCACGGCTCGCCGCGCGTGCAGTGCCAGCAGGCCCGGCACGGCGGCGACCAGTTCAGCACGACGTGGTCGCCGACCGCGGCGCGGGTCACGCCCGGCCCGGTCGCGGTCACCGTGCCTGCCGCCTCGTGGCCCAGCACCAGCGGGAACGACGGGGCCAGCGTGCCGTTGACCATTGACAGGTCGGAGTGGCAGACGCCGGCCGCACCGATCTCCACCTCGATCTCGCCCGCGCCGGGTGGCGCGAGCGTGAACGACTCCACGGTCAGCGCGTCGCCGCGTGCGATAAGCCCGTGCGCGTCGCTCACCGCTGGATGGCCTTCGTCTCGAGGAACTCGTGCAGGCCGTGCGCGCCCAGCTCGCGGCCGAGCCCGGAATGCTTGTAGCCGCCGAACGGCGCGAGCGGGTTGAACCGGCCGCCGTTGATGTCCACCTGGCCGGTGCGCATGCGGCGGGCGACCCGCAGCGCGCGCTCCTCGTCGCCGGACCAGACGCCGCCGGCCAGCCCGTACCGTGAGTTGTTGGCGATCGTCACCGCGTCGTCGTCGTCGGAGAACGGGATGATCGACAGGACCGGGCCGAAGATCTCCTCCTGGGCGACCGTCGCGTCCGGCCGTACGTCGGCAAGCACTGTCGGTGCCACGAAGTGACCGCGCTCCGGTGTCTCCGCGTCCAGACCGCCGGCGGCCAGGCGTGCGCCCTCGGCGAGGCCCTTCTCCACGTACCCCCGGACCCTGTTCTTCTGGTTCTCCGAGCTGAGCGGGCCGAGCCGGGTCCCCTCCGCGAACGGGTCACCGAGCGTGTACGCGGAGGCGGCGGCCGCGGCCAGCTCCACCGCGTCGTCGTAGCGGGACCTGTGCACGAGCATGCGCGTCCAGGCCGTGCAGGTCTGGCCGGAGTTGAGGAGCGCGTTGCCGACGCCGACCTTCACCGCCCTGGTCAGGTCCGCGTCCGCGAGGATCACGTTTGCGGACTTGCCGCCCAGCTCGAGCGCGACCCGGGCGATCCGGTCCGCTGCCAGATGGCTGATCCGCGCGCCGACAGCTGTCGAGCCGGTGAACGAGACCATGTCCACGTCCGGGTGGGCCGCGATCGCCTCGCCGACCACGGTGCCGTGGCCGGTGACCAGGTTGACCACGCCCGGCGGCAGGCCTGCCGCGTCGATCGCGTCGAAGAGCAGGTAGGCCACCAGCGGGGTGATCTCGCTCGGCTTGAGCACCACGGTGCAGCCGGTCGCCAGCGCGGGCGCGAGCTTCGCCACCACCTGGTGCAGCGGATAGTTCCACGGGGTGATCGCGCCGACCACGCCGATCGGCTCGCGGACCACAGTGGAGTTGCCGATCGTCTCCTCCGGCAGCGGCTGCCCGGCCAGGTCCGCATACGAGCGGAGCACGGCCAGCGGCAGCCCGGCCTGCACCGCGGTCGCCACCTTCATCGGCGTGCCGAGCTCGCGCGCGATCGTCCGGGCGATGTTGTCCGCCTGCCCGGCCAGCACGGTGTGGAGCTTGTCGAGGTGGGCGGCGCGTTCGGCCGGGTCCGCGGCGGACCAGGCCGGGAACGCCCGGCGGGCCGCGGCCACGGCGGTGTCGACGTCCTCGGCGGTGCCGGCCGGAACGTGGTCGATGACGCTCTCGTGGGTCGGGTCCTCGACCGGGATGGTGTCTCGCCCGGCCGGCGCGACCCAGGCGCCGTCGATGTAGAAGCGGTCCATGGTTGCCCCTTCGTATGGAGAAGAGATCGAAAACTAGCGCCGCAAGTTTTTACCGTACCCGAACTCGTCGTAGGTGAGCAGCAGTCCGTTGATCAGTGCGTCGAGGCCGAGCGTGAACGCGCCCTCGTCCACGCTGCGCTGGTGTTCCGGCAGGCGGTGCGCCTGGGTGAGGTGCGGGTAGTCGGTCGCGTAGAGGGTCGGGTCCTCGACGAAGCCGCGCGCGAACGAGCCGAGCGCGGACCCGGCCACGAAGTACCGCATCAGCGCGCCGATGTGCGTGGCGCGCGCCGGCGGCCAGCCCTCGCGGACCAGGCCGCCGTAGACCGCGTCCGCCATCCGCAGTGCGCCCGGACGCCGCCCGGGGCCCTGCGCCAGGTGCGGCACGATGTTCGGGTGCGCGGCGAGCGCGGTCCGGTAGGACCGGCCCCACGCCTTCAGCGCGACGTGCCACGGCTCGGTGGCGAACATGCCGATCTCCACCTGGTCCGCGATCGAGTCGGCCACCGCGTCCAGGATCTCGTCCTTGGTCGCGAAGTGGTTGTAGAGCGACGGGCCGCGCACGCCCAGCTCAGCCGCGAGCCGCCGGGTGGAGACCGCGGCCAGCCCTTCCGCGTCGATCAGCGCGGTCGCGGCGGTGATGATCCGCTCCCGGCTGAGGAGCGCCTGTTTCGGCCTGGGCATCTTTCCCCGTCTCCCTGGACTTCATAAAACTATCGGCGCTAGTTTAAGTGCAGCCGGCCGTCTGCGGACAGGGGAACGAGCGATGGATCTTGCGTTGACACCGGAGCAGGATGCCGTGCGTGAGGTGGCGGCCCGGTTCGCCGACCGCGAGCTGCTGCCGCACGCGGCCGAGTGGGACCGGCGCGAGTCGATCGACCTGGGCATCATCAAACAGCTCGGCGACCTGGGGTTCCTCGGCCTGACCATCCCCGCTTCGGACGGTGGTTCCGAGGGCGACCACCTCGCCTACTGCCTGGTCCTGGAGGAGTTGGGGCGTGGTGACTCGGCCGTGCGCGGCGTGCTCTCCGTCTCGCTGGGTCTCGTTTCCAAGACCATCAGCGGGTACGGGACGGAGACGCAGAAAGCCGAGTGGCTGCCCAGGCTGTGCGCGGGCGACGCGCTGGGCTGCTTCGCGCTGACCGAGCCGGGCACCGGGTCGGACGCGGGCGCGCTCACCACGCGGGCGGTCCGGGACGGCACGGACTGGGTGATCGCCGGGGAGAAGACCTTCATCACGAACGGGACCTGGGCGGATGTGGCGCTCGTCTTCGCCCGCACCGGTGAGCCGGGGCCGCGGGGAGTGAGCGCGTTCCTCGTACCCACTGATGCTCCTGGTTTCGATCGTCATGAGATCAAGAGGAAGCTGGGGCTGCGCGGTCAGGCCACCGCGTCACTGTCGTTCGATTCCGTGCGGGTGCCGTCGTCAGCACTCGTCGGCGAGCCCGGACAGGGTTTCCGGATCGCGATGTCCGCGCTCGCGAAAGGCCGCATGTCGGTGGCCGCCGGTTGCGTCGGAATCGCACAGGGCTGCCTCGACGCCGCCGTTTCCTACGCGGGGCAGCGAACGCAATTCGGCAAGCCGATCGCGGCACACCAACTCGTGCAGCAGCTGCTCTCCGAGATCGCTGTGGACACCGCTGCGGCCCGGCTGCTGACCTGGCGCGTCGCGGACCTGATCGACAGGGGAATTCCGTTCGCCACGGAGTCCTCGATGGCGAAACTGTTCGCAAGCGAGGCCGCGGTCCGCAGTTCCAACAACGCATTGCAGGTCTTCGGCGGGTACGGATACATCGACGAGTATCCGGTCGGGAAATACCTGCGCGACGCGCGCGTGATGACGCTCTACGAAGGCACCAGCCAGATCCAGCAACTCATCATCGGCCGGGCACTGACCGGCATCAACGCCATCTCGTGAAGGGATTTTCCGGTGGACTTTGCATTGAGCGACGAGGAACGCGCGATCCGGGACACGGTGCGCAGCTTCGTGGTCAAGGAGATCCTGCCGCTTGAGGACACCGTGCTGCGCCGCGAGCGCGCGCACGAGCCCGGCCTGCGGCTGGAGGAGCTACGGGAACTGCAGCAGAAGGCGCGGAAGTTCGGCTTCTGGGGCCTGGCCACGCCGGAGGAGTACGGCGGCATGGGCCTGCCCGCGGTGCTGCAGTCGCTGATCTGGACCGAGCTGGGGCGCACGATCGTGCCGTTCCGGTTCGGCGGCGAGGCCGACAACATCCTGTTCTTCGCGAACGACGCGCAGAAGGAGGAGTTCCTGCTGCCCACGATCGAGGGCACCCGCATCTCGTGCTTTGCGATCACCGAACCGGGCGCCGGGTCGGATGCGGCGAACATCAAGATGTCCGCGCGCCAGGACGGCGACGACTGGATCCTCAACGGTGAGAAGACGTTCATCACGAACGGCAACGAGGCCGACTTCGCGATCGTGGTCGCGGTGACCGACCGTTCGCTCGGGGCGCGCAAGGGCGGTGCCACCGCGTTCCTCGTCGACAGGTCCATGGGCTGGCGCTCCGAGTTCATCCAGACCATGGGCGAGGGCGGCCCGGCGTCGTTGATCTTCGAGGACGTGCGGGTGCCGTCCCGGAACATCCTCGGCGCCGTGGGGCAGGGCTTCGAGCTGGGCATGCAGTGGATCGGCAAGGGACGCTACACCATCCCGTCGCACGCGATCGGCATCGCGGAGCGGGCGCTTGAGATGGCGCTCGACCACGCGCGGACGCGGGAGACCTTCGGCCGCGCCATCGGCGAGAACCAGGCGATCCAGTGGATGATCGCGGACTCCGAGGTCGAGCTGGAGGCGGCGCGCATGCTTGTGCTGCGCGCCGCCTGGACTGTGGACTCCGGGCGCGACCCGCGACACGCCTCATCGATGGCGAAGCTCTACGGCGCCAACATGGTCAACAACGTGGTGGACCGGGTGCTGCAGATCCACGGCGGCATGGGCTACACCCGCGAGCTGCCGATCGAGCGCTGGTACCGGCAGGTGCGGCTCTACCGGATCTTCGAGGGTACGGACGAGATGCAGCGCCTGATCATCTCCCGGGACCTGCTGCGCGGGTACACGATGATCGGACTCTAGCTTTTCTGCTCTACGCAGAGTGCCTTCGCCGGTCCGGTCGGGCACAGTGAGCGGCATGAGGCTGCTGGTGCTTGGCGGGACCGAGTTCGTGGGGCGTGCCGTCGTGGAGGCCGCGGTGGCACGCCTGTGGGACGTGACAGTGCTCAACCGTGGTCGCGCCCGCGCCGTGCCGCCCGGCGTCGCGTCGCTCCAGGGGGACAGGACCGCGCCGGACGGGCTGGCCGCGCTGTCCGGCATGTCCTTCGACGTGGTGGTGGACACGTGGAGTCGCGAGCCGGCCGCGGTCACCGCAGCCGCCTCGACAGTGTCCGCCGGCGCGTATGCGTACGTGTCCAGCCGGTCTGTGTACACGTGGCCGTCCGCGGCCGGGGCGGACGAGACCGCGCCGGTGGTGACACCCTCGTCGGACGTCTCCGACTACGCCGGGATCAAGCGGGCCGGCGAGCTGGCGGCCATCGAGTCGTTCGGGGACCGGGCCCTGCTGGTCCGGGCCGGGCTGATCCTCGGGCCGTACGAGAACATCGGCCGCCTGCCCTGGTGGCTGACCCGGATCGCGCGCGGCGGCGACGTACTCGCCCCCGGGCCGGCATCGCTGCCGCTGCAGTACGTCGACGCCCGCGACCTGGCGGAGTGGACGCTCTCCGCGCTTGAGGCCGGGCGCGGCGGGCCGTACAACATGGTCAGCCCGCCCGGCCACGCCACCATGTCCTCGCTGCTCACCGCCGCTATCGCGACCACCGGCTCGTCCGCGGTGCTGCGCTGGGCCGAGCCCTCCGTGATCACGGACGCGGGCGTACGGCCCTGGACCGACCTGCCGATCTGGACCCCGCCGGGCGAGATGCACGACGCGCTGCACGCCTCCGACGTCTCCCGCGCGCTCGCGACCGGCCTGCGCTGCCGCCCGGTCACCGAGACCGTCGCGGACACCTGGGCCTGGCTGCAGTCGATCGGCGGCGTAGCCCCGCAGCGCGACGACCGGCCCGCGGTCGGCCTCGACCCCGGCGTGGAGGCCGCGATCCTGAAGGGCCTTTCATGATCATCGAGGTGGTGGCCGGAGGAGCGTCGCGTTTCCCGCGATCAGCACCGGGGTCTACGGCTATCCGGCTGCCGAGGCGGCGCGCATTGCGGTGGCGACGCTGCGCGCCACCCGTACTCACGTAGAGGTTGTTCGTTTGGTCGCATTCGACCGGGGAACGCGTGATCTCCTAGAGGCGGAGCTGGCGGCGCAGGAGGAACGATGACGGTACGCATCACACAGTGGACGATCGACGTGGTCGACCTCGAGCTGATGACATCGTTCTGGAGCGCCGCGCTCGGCTACCGGGCGGAGCAGGGCGACGAGCCGTTCGAGGTGCTGGCAGATCCGGAAGGCAACGAATTCTGCGTGCTCCACCCATAATTCACTCCTGCGGGCGGCGGCTCGT
Source organism: Catenuloplanes sp. NPDC051500 (assembly GCF_044454585.1). NCBI lineage: Bacteria > Bacillati > Actinomycetota > Actinomycetes > Micromonosporales > Micromonosporaceae > Catenuloplanes > Catenuloplanes sp. NPDC051500. The sequence continues at coordinate 644,524 of NZ_JBITDX010000002.1, read as the reverse complement.
CGAGAGGCGGCGGCGTCACGGGAGCGCTACCGTAACGGTATGTCTCTGGAAGGCCGGCTGCTCGTCGCCGCGATCGCCCTGCTCATGCTCGCCATGCTGGCGGTCGCGATCGTGCTGGGCTTCCGCGTCTGGAAAATGCGCCGGATGCTCGCCGAACTGGGCGCGGGCGGAAAGTTCGCATTCTGGGGCGCGCTGATCTACACCATCTCCCCGGTCGACCTGCTCCCCGACCCCATCCTGCTCGACGACATCGGCATCCTCGCCGGCTCACTGCTCTACCTCACCCACCTGGTCCGCAAGCTGCACGCCAGCCGCCGCCCGCCGACGCCGCACTACCTGCCCCCCATGCCCCAGCAGCAGCCCCCGGTCCCGACCTCCCCCGCGCCCCAGCCCCGGCCGCTCCCGCCAGGCTCGCCTCCAGCCTGACCTCTCTCCGGAGGATCAGACTCGCTTGATCCTCCGCTCCCGGCGCGGTATGGCCGCCCCGGAGCCGGAGCGCTCCTCGCGGAGGGCCGCCGGAGGCAAAAACCGCCGCCAATATCACTCAGGCCGAGCCGCGACACCGGACGATGTGGGCGCGAGACGCAACCCGGGCAACACCACTCGGTTCCGACCGCGATACCGGTCAGTCGCCGTTCTCCGTCAGCCGGTCACCGCGTCGGGCCAGCATCTTCAAGCCGGGAATCCCGGCCACCGCGAGGCGCAGTTCGCGGGTGACGTCCAGCAGCTCGTGGATGTCCGGTCCAACCCGGTCCAGTGTTTGCAGCATCGGCAGAATGTTCTGGGTGAGGTGGCTGGTGAGCTTCGGCAGCTCGTCCACCAGGCGGATCGCGGCGTTGACCTCCTCCGGCGACAGCTGCTCCACGAAGCGGTGCGCCATCGGCGCGGCCCGGTAGAGCGTGGGCGCGTAGGAACCGAGCAGATCGTCCGCGGTCGTTGCCGTGCCCTCCACGCGTGCCACCAGAGCAGCCGCACGCCCCGACACCTTCTCCGCGCCGCCGACGACGCCCTCGGCGGCGCCCGCGACGCGCGTAGCGGCCTCGATGATCCGTGCGGCGTCCTCGATTGCCTTGGTGGCGGAGGCGGTGATCAGGACAACTTCCCGGATCGCGGTCTCCGCCTCCGAGACCAGCGTGCCCGCGGTGTCGACGGTCGCCCCAGTCCGCCCGATGAGTCCGCCGGCCGCGGCCAGCAGTTCCTCCACGGCGCTCACCGCGCCCTCGGCCCGCTCGATCAGCCCCGCGGCCCCGCCGATCGCGCCGTCCGCACGCGTGATGAGCGCTTCCGCATCCCCGATCGTGGATCCGGCCCGCGTCACCAGCGCCCCGGCCTCGTCAATGGTGCCGCCTGCGCGGCCGACAAGCGCGTTCGCGGTGGTGATGGTGTTGCCGGCCTGGCCCACGAGGCTGTCGGCCTTCTCGATGGTGCCGCCTGCGCGGGCCACGAGCGTGCCGGCCTCGTCGATGGTGCTGCCCGCGCGGAGTACGAGCCCGTCCGCCGTGGTGATGATCGCGCCGGCCTGGATGACCAGGCCGTCCGCTGTGGTGATGGTGTCGCCCGCGCGGGTGATCAGGGTGCCCGCGGTGGTAACGATCTCGCCGGCGCGGACGACAAGCGTCTCCGCCGTGCCGACAGTCGTCTCGGTCCTGGTGATCAGCGCGTCGGCGCGGGCGATAAGCGTCTCCGCGGTGTCGACCGCCGCGCCGATCCTGCCGGTCAGCGTCTCCACGTCGCCGAGCACCGAGAGCACCCTGACCGGCGCCGAGACCAGCGTGACCGCGGTGGAGACCGCCCCGCGCGCGGCGTCGGCGGCCACGTCGCGTGCCGCCCCCACCGCGTCCCGTGCCGCACCGACCGCCCCCGGCGCACCGCCGGCCACGCCCTGTGCCACGTTGAGCGCGGTCTGGGCGACGCCGATCGCGCCCTGCGCGGCCAGCAGCCCCACGTCGACGACGCTGCGGGCGGCCTCCGAAGCGGCCCGTCCCGCCGGGTTGTCGCGTGCCGCCCGGGTGATCGCGCGGTGCGCCACCCCGCTGAGCGACGCGGCGCCGAGCGCGGCGCCCTCCAGCACGGCACGGCCGTGGCCGAACAGATCTGCGGGGCGGGGGAGCGGGACCATGCCATCATTGTCCCCCGCCGGGGCCACCTGGAACCACGATGGCCCGGAGTGCCGCAGGTAAAGGCCCGAACCGTGCCCGTGTCAGCACTCGGTGAGGGCCGCTCACGTCGAGCGCTGTCAGGGATGCTGGGTTGCACCGCGGGGGATGCGGTGGCCGATCTCGTGGTCGGGTTCGGCGGTTGCGGCCTGACCGGCGGTTGAGGACCGCTCCCCGACTACGGCCCGGTGCGCACGGCATGAGGAGTGTGCGGCCGGGCCGTACCGTGGCGGGGTGGGTCAGTCGCCCTTGACGTTGATGAACTGGCGGAGGGTGTGGCGGATCTCGACCAGGTCGGAGGCGTCCGTCATGACCTGGTCGATCGGCTTGTACGCCTGCGGGATCTCGTCGATGAACGCGTCGGTGTCGCGGTACTCGATGCCCTTCATGGCGTCGCGGAGCTGGTCGCGGGTGAAGGTGCGGCGCGCGGCGGACCGGGAGTAGTTGCGGCCGGCGCCGTGTGGGGCGGAGTTCAGTGCGACCGGGTTGCCCTTGCCGGTGACCACGTACGAAGCGTCGCCCATCGAGCCCGGGATCAGGCCGGACACGCCGCGTGCCGCGTTGATCGCGCCCTTGCGGGACAGCCAGACCTCGCGGCCGAAGTGGGTCTCGCGGGCGGTGTAGTTGTGGTGGCAGCTGACCCGCTCGGACTCGATGACGGCCTCGCCCTGCCACTCGGAGAAGCAGGCGATCACCCGGTCCATCATCTCCTCGCGGTTGAGCAGCGCGTACTCCTGCGCCCACTGGAGCTGGGCGAGGTAGGCGTCGAATTCGGCCGTGCGCTCGACCAGGTATGCCATGTCGAGGTCGGGCAGGTCGATCCAGTAGCGCTTCATCAGGTCGCGGGCGATTTGGATGTGGTGGCTGGCGATCCGGTTGCCGACGCCGCGCGAGCCGGAGTGCAGGAAGAGCCAGACCATGCCGTTCTCGTCGGTGCTGCACTCGATGAAGTGGTTGCCGGAGCCGAGCGAGCCGAGCTGGAGCTCCCACCGCGCCGCGTGATCTGCCGGGATAAATCCTGCCTTGTCCGCCATGTCGGTCAGGGTGGCGATCCGGGGCGCCGCAGAGGACGAGATTGACCGATTCGCGCCGCCGGCCGACAGCGGGATGGCCCGCTCGATCGACTCGCGAAGCGTGGACAGCTTCCCGATCAGCGACGAGCGGTGGAACTGCGTCTTGACGGCCGCCATGCCGCAGCCGATGTCCACTCCCACGGCGGCCGGGATGACCGCGCCGAGCGTCGGGATGACCGAACCCACTGTCGCGCCCTTGCCCAGGTGCGCGTCAGGCATCAGCGCGACGTGCGGGAAGATGAACGGTAGCGTGGACGTACGTTCGGCCTGCTCACGGGTCTTCGACTCCAGGATGCTCGCCCAGTTCAGCAGACGGTCGTTGATCTTCTCCACGGTGACGTTCCTCCCCTCGAAACGAACAGAACGTGATCATCGTGGTGCAAAAGCGCGGAACCGGCACCTGAATTTCAGCCGCCAGCGGACAAACAAAAGCGGCGGAGCCTCCGTTTCGCGGCTAGGTTCGGTGGGTGACAGACACGCCAGAGGCGCTTGTGCCGAATCCGCCCGCCGGCCTGCCCCGCACGATCGGGGAGCTCAAGGCCGCCGGGCACATCTTCCGTACCGTCAAGGAGGAGCTGCGGGAGAACCTTCTCGCCCAGCTCCGCAGCGGGGAGAAGCGCTTCCCGGGCGTCGTCGGCTACGACGACACAGTGCTGCCCGAGGTCGAGCGTGCGCTGCTGGCCGGCCACGACATGGTGCTCCTTGGTGAGCGCGGCCAGGGTAAAACCCGCCTGATCCGCTCGCTCGTGAACCTGCTCGACGAGTGGACGCCGGTCCTGCCCGGCTCCGAGCTGAACGAGCACCCGCTCAACCCGATCACGCCGTCGGCGCGCGAGGCCGTCAGGGAGGCGGGCGACGACACGAAGATCGCCTGGCTCCACAGGTCGTTCCGGTACGGCGAGAAGCTCGCCACCCCGGACACAAGCGTCGGTGACCTGATCGGCGACGTCGACCCGATCAAGGTGGCGCAGGGCCGCACGCTCGGCGACCCGGAGACCATCCACTTCGGTCTGGTGCCGCGCACCAACCGGGGCGTCTTCGCTGTCAACGAGCTGCCCGACCTGGCCGAGCGCATCCAGGTCAGCCTGCTCAACGTGCTTGAGGAGCGGGACATCCAGGTCCGCGGCTACCAGCTGCGCATGCCGCTCGACATCCTGCTTGTCGCAAGCGCGAACCCGGAGGACTACACGAACCGCGGGCGGATCATCACGCCGCTGAAGGACCGGTTCGGCGCGGAGATCCGTACCCACTATCCCGTTGAACTTGATCTTGAGCTTGAGCTGGTGAAGCAGGAGGCCGATCTGGCCGCCGAGGTGCCGGAGCACGTGCTGGAGATCGTCGCCCGGTTCGCCCGTGGCGTGCGGGAGTCGCCGAGCGTCGACCAGCGCTCCGGCGTCAGCGCCCGGTTCGCCATCGCGGCGGCCGAGACCGTCGCGGCAGGTGCGCTGCGGCGGGCCGGCCTGCGCGGCGAGGCCCAGCCGGTCGCGCGCGTCGCGGACACCGCCTCGATCGTGTCGACGCTGCGCGGCAAGGTCGAGTTCGAGAGCGGCGAGGAGGGCCGGGAGATCGAGATCCTGGCGCATCTGCTTCGCGTCGCGGTCTCGGACACGTTCCGGGCGAAGCTGTCCGGGCTGGACCTGTCCGGTTTCACCGACCTCGCGGCCGACGGCACCATCATCGAGAGCGGCGAGCTGACCAGCGCGGAGGAACTGCTGGCCCAGGTCGGCACCGTCCCCGGCCTGGCCAAGGTACTGGACCGGCTCGGCCTCGGCGACGCACCGACCCGCGGTGAGGCCGCGGCCGGCGTCGAGCTGGTGCTGGAGGGCCTGCACCTCACCCGCCGGCTGGCCAAGGACGTCACCGACGACGGCCGCACGATCTACGGGAGCTGACCATGTCCGGCAACCGCTTCCGGTACGGAGCCTGGCGGGACGGGCCCGACCCGCTCGCGCCGCCGTTCGACGTGCGCGCCGCCGTGGACCAGGTCGGCGGCGAGATCCTTGAGGGCCGCAACCTCCGGGACGCGCTGCGCGACCTGCTCCGCCAGGGGCCGCGGGGCGAGCGCGGCCTGGACGAGCTGACCGCACGGGCCCGGCGTCTGCGCCGCGAGGCGATGCGCCGGGGCAACCTGGACGGCGCGGTCACCCGGTCCCAGGCGCTGCTCGACCAGGCGCTGATGGCCGAGCGGGACGCGCTTAACGCGAGCGACGACCCCGACGCGCTCTTCAAGCACGCGCAACTGGAGAACCTGCCGCGGTCCACGGCCCGTGCGGTCGAGGAGCTGTCCGGCTACCAGTGGACCAGCGACGAGGCCAGCGCCCTTTACCAGCAGATTCTCGACGGGCTGCGCAACGAGGTGCTTGAGCAGCGCTTCGCCGGGATGAAGCAGGCGTTGCAGGGGCAAGGCGGCCCGGAGGCCGCGCGCCAGATGGCCGAGATGATGGCCGATCTCAACGCGCTGCTCGCCCGGCACGCGCGTGGCGAGGACACCACGGATCAGTTCGCCGAGTTCATGCGCCGGCACGGCGAGATGTTCCCGGAGAACCCGCAGACCGTGGACGAGTTGATCGACGCGTTGGCCCGGCGGGCGGCGGCGGGGGAGCGGCTGATGCGCTCGCTCTCCGCGTCGCAGCGCGCGGAGCTGGAGAGCCTGATGGCGCAGGCGTTCGGCGACTCCGGGCTGGCCGAGCAGATGTCCGCGCTCACCGACAACTTGCGCACGCTCCGGCCCGGCCTCAACTGGGGCGGCCGGGAGCGGGTGCAGGGTCGCGGCGAGCTCGGCTACGGCGAGGCGGCCGGCGCGCTCGAGGAGATCGGCGACCTCGACGACCTGATCGACCAGCTGGGCCAGGACCATCCGGGCGCCACGCTTGACGATGTGGACGTGGAGGCGGTCGAGCGTCAGCTCGGCAGGTCCGCCGCGGACGACGTGCGGCGTCTGCGCGACCTCGAACGGGAGCTGCGCCGGCAGGGCTGGATCCAGCGCGGCCAGGACGGCATGACGCTCAGCCCGAAGGCGTTGCGGCGGCTCGGCGGCACGGCGCTGCGGCAGGTCTTCGCGAACCTGTCCCAGGGCCGCCGGGGCCAGCACGATCTGCGCTCCGCGGGCGCGGCAGGCGAGCTGACTGGCGCGTCCCGTCCGTGGGAATTCGGCGATGAGCAACCGCTTGACGTGGTGCGCACGCTCGGCAACGCCATCCGCCGCACCGCGTCAGGTGGTGTGGCGCCGACGCCGCTCCGGCTCCAGCCGGACGACTTCGAGGTGGCGGAGACCGAGGCGCGGACCACCGCGGCCGTCGCGGTCCTTGTCGACCTCTCCTACTCGATGTTCGCGGACGGCCGGTGGGGGCCGATGAAGCAGACCGCGCTCGCGCTCTCCCACCTGGTCGCGACGAAGTTCCCGCAGGACGCGCTGGAGATCATCGGCTTCAACAGGTACGCCGTGCGCCTGTCCCAGCAGGAGCTGGCCGCGATCGAGCCGACCCGCCTCCAGGGCACGAATCTGCAGCACGCCCTGATGCTGGCCGGCCGCCACCTGCGGAAACACCCGAACGCGGAGCCTGTGGTGCTCGTCATCACTGATGGTGAGCCGACCGCGCATCTCGACTCCGACGGCGAGGCGTACTTCGACTGGCCGACCACGATGGAGACGCTGCGCGCGACGCTCACCGAGGTCGACCACCTGACGCGCTACGGTGCGACGCTCAACACGTTCATGCTCGGCGAGGACGAGGGTCTGCGCCGGTTCGTGGAGGGGCTGGCCCGCCGCAACGGCGGCCGCGTCTTCGCCCCGGACGCGGACGAGCTGGGCAGCTACGTGGTGTCCGACTACATCCGCGCACGCCGGGGCCGCCGGGGCGGCCTCGCCGCCTGAAGATCAAGTTCCATGGGCAGCGGGGGTACGCATGCGCGTGCCCCCGCTGTGGTCTACAGCCGAAAGCCGAGGTCCGGGGTCACGTCTGCCACGTCCATCTGAGCCTTCTGCAGCCGCCCCGAGTAGTCCCAGTTCATCGACTGCCAGCGGGTGAACTGGTCCAGGACCCAGCGTCCGGACTGCCGACTCCCGTTGCCGGACTTGCCATTCCCACCGAACGGCAGGTGCGCCTCCGCGCCGGACGTGGAGTTGTTGACGCTGAGCATCCCGGCCGAGACACCACGCCGGTACGCGAACACCTCGTCCGGCTCGTTCGTGTAGATCGCGCTGCTCAGGCCGTACCCCGGAAGGTTCGACAGCCTGATCGCCTCATCGAGGGTGTCGTAGGCGATCACGCCGACCAGCGGGCCGAACGTCTCGTGCCGGAAGATATCGTCGGTCTCGGTAACGCCCGCGACGACCACCGGGTGGTAGTAGAGGCCGCTCGCCGCGTCGCCTGTGAAACCCTTGCGGGCTGCGTCCTCGGTGATCCGCCCGGTCGCGGACGAGCCGGAGACCGTGTGGTGCGGCCCGATCCAGCCGAGGAACTCCTCGAACCGCGCGGCGAACCGGGCGTCCAGCAGCGGGCCGAGCACCACGTCACCGGCCGGGTCGCCGATCGGCGCGGCCTCGACCGCGGCCGTGAACCGGCGCAGGAACTCGTCGTGCACGCTGCGATGCGCGATCACGGTGCCGAGCGACGTGCACCGCTGACCCGCGGTGCCGAAGCCTGCGAACAGCGCGCCCTCCACGGCCAGGTCCAGGTCCGCGCTCGGCGTGACCACCATGGGATTCTTGCCGCCGAGTTCCAGGCACGGACTCTGCAGGTGCCGTCCGCACAGCTCGCCGATCCGCCGACCGACCTCTGTCGAACCGGTGAAACCGACCTTGTCGATCGTGCCGCTTTCCAGCGCATGTGCAAGACCGGCGAACGTGGCCTCGCCGTCCGCGAAGACCAGTTGCAGCACGCCGTCCGGCAGGCCCGCCGCCTGGAACAGCGCGAAGAGAGCGTGCGCGCTCGCGGCCGCGTACTCGGCCGGCTTCCAGACGACTGTGTTGCCGGCCAGCAGCGCCGGGACCAGGTACCAGGACGGGACCGCGACCGGGAAGTTCCCCGCGGTGATCACGGCGACCGCGCCGACCGGGTTGCGGAACGTGAAAAGCTGCTTGTCAGGCATCTCGCTCGGCACAGTCTCGCCGTAGAGACGCCGGCCCTCGCCGAGGAAGAACTCACAGGTGTCGACGATCTCCCGGACCTCGCCGAGCGCCTCCGCGTACGGCTTGCCGATCTCCCGGGTGACCAGCCGGGCCAGCACCTCCGCATTCGCCTCGACGATCCGGCCGACCGCGCCCAGCACCCGGCCGCGGACCGGTGCGGGGACGTCGGCCCAGGCGGGCTGGCGCTCCCGGGCGGTCGCGCAGGCGGCGGCGAATGTGCCGGCGGTGGTGAGGGCGACCTCGGCAACGGTCTCGTGGGTGCGGGCGGGGTTCACCGAGGAGTAAACGGTCCCTGGATCTGCTGCTCGGTCATCGGCCAGACGCGACGTGATCCTCATCGATGTAGATTCTCACGGCGCAACCGCCCACGTCATCGAAGTTGATCAACGGTCCGGTGTTCTCCACGATGATCCGGCCGCCGTCGGCGGCCGACCGTTCCACAAGGTGCGTGCCACCGCTCAGCCGGGCCACCGCCTCGCGTACGTCGGCCATTTCCAGCTCCGGCGCCTGTAGCGACAGGTTGAGGAGCAGGTCGGCGCCGTACCCGCGGCGATTGCGGCGCATCAGCCCTCGCAGCCGGCGGCCGCCCCGGGCCGAGGCCTCCGGGTCACGGAGCCGGATGAAGAGGACGTTCGCCGGGTTCAGCCAGATGCGGTCGATCTGCTCCCACCGGGCGTAGACGTCGTACCGGAGCGGGTTGCCGGCGCAGGCCCGGAAGCCGGTGGCGTCGAAGCGCGGCGGTTGCAGGATGTTGGCGGTGAGGACCGACATGATGAGGACGTAGTTAGGCAGCACGACGGCGAGCATCACCAGGAACGTGCGCGCCGGGTTCGCCGCGTCTTCGGCCACCCGCCAGCCCGAGATGACGAACATAAGGTACAAAACCGTGAAGAAGGTCAGGAACAGCGGCCACGCCCGCGTGCGTATGACCAGGTCAGGCGACATGTTCGAGTCTCCGGGCGCTGCTGCTGCGGTGGGCGACCGCGATGGCGAGGTGGGCCGCGTCCATGCCGGAGCCGCCGGTCGGGAGGTCGTAGGCGCGCACGGTGATGATCGTAGGGTTCGGAGTCAATCCTCCACGTAGGACCAACCTGACCACTTCTCCACCGTGAGGGCGAGCATCTGCCCTGTCGGGGGCTTTGCGGCGTACTGCGGGTAGGTGGCCGTCAACGCGTCGAGTGCCTCGGCCGGGCCGGTCTCCAGCACCTCCACCCGCCCGTCCACGCGGACCCACCAGAGGCGGGTCCAGTCGTCGTCGTACTCGTCGATGAGCAGGGAGGCCACGCCGGTGTCCCGGGCGTTGGCGAGCCGCCGCAGCCGCGCAGAGCGTTTCGGCTTGTGGTCGACAGCGCTGTAGATCCGGTCGCCGACAAGCGCGAAGCAGATCGGCACCAGATGCGGCCGGCCGTCCGCACCGACAGTGGCCAGGCGGCCGACCCGGGCGTCGGTCACGCGCCGGCGCATCCGGTCCGGGGTCACAGCACCGCCGCCGCGGCCGCGCGGCCCGCCTCCCGGCCGGTGAACAGGCAGCCGCCGAGGAACGTGCCCTCAAGCGAGGCGTAGCCGTGCACGCCCCCGCCGCCGAAACCGGCCACCTCACCGGCGGCGTAGAGACCTGGCACGGGGGTGCCGGAGTCGTCAAGCACGCGTGCGGACAGGTCGGTCTGCAGGCCGCCGAGCGTCTTGCGGGTGAGCAGGTTGAGCCGGACCGCGATCAGCGGGCCGGCCTTCGGGTCGAGCAGGCGGTGCGGGGCCGCGACGCGCTGCACCTTGTCGACGAGGTAGCGGCGGGTGGCGCGGATCGTGGTCATCTGCGCGTCCTTGCCGAACGGGTTCGCCGCCTCCCGGTCGCGTGCCTCGACGATGTGCCGGACCGCCTCAAGACTGAGCGCGGGGCCGTCCGACGCGGCGGCCAGCGTGTTCATGCCGTCGACAAGCTCCGGCAGGGTGGCCGCGACCACGAAGTCCTCGCCGTTCTTCTTGAACGCCTCGACCGGCGCGGTCGCGCCCGGCCGGACGCGTTGCAGCGTCTCGCGCACGCTCTTGTTGGTCAGGTCGGGGTTCTGCTCGGAGCCGGAGAGCGCGAACTCCTTCTCGATGATCCGCTGGTTAAGCACGAACCAGCTGTAGTCGTACCCGGTGGTCCGCAGGTGTTTGAGCGTGCCGAGCGTGTCGTGGCCGGGGAAGAGCGGCGCGGGCAGCCGTTTGCCTGTCGCGTCGAGCCAGAGCGAGGACGGCGCGGGCAGGATCCGGATGCCGTGCGCCGGCCAGATCGGGTCCCAGTTCTTGATGCCCTCGACGTAGTGCCACATCCGGTCCTCGTTGACGACCCGGCCGCCGGCCGCCTGGGTGATGGCAAGCATGCGGCCGTCCACGTGCGCGGGCACGCCGGAGATCATGCGCGTGGGCGGTGTGCCGAGACGCGCTGGCCAGGCCGCCCGGACCAGCGCGGGATCGCCGCCGATGCCGCCGGACGCCACGATCACGGCCTGGGCGCGATGATCAAATTCGCCCACGGGGGTACGGGACGTGCTCACCCCGCGCGGCGCGTCGCTCGGCTCCAGGATCGTGCCGCGGACGCCGACCACCGCGCCGCCCTCGACGATCAGCTCGTCGACCCGGTGCCGGAACGCGAATTGGACAAGCGGAGAAGCCTGGGCCCCGGACGCGAACGGCGCGACCACGCCGGGTCCCGTTCCCCAGGTGATGTGGAAGCGCGGCACGCTGTTGCCGTGCCCGGTCGCCTGGCCGTCGCCGCGTTCGGCCCAGGAGACGGCCGGGAAGATCCGGTGACCGAGGCCGCGCAGCCAGGACCGTTTCTCTCCGGCGGCGAAGTGCACGTACGCCTCCGCCCACCGCCGGCCCCAGTCGTCGGTGTCCCTGTCGAACGCGGCCGTGCCGAGCCAGTCCTGCCAGGCCAGCTCCACTGAGTCGCGGATGCCGACCCGCCGCTGCTCCGGCGTGTCCACCATGAACAGCCCGCCGAACGACCAGAACGCCTGCGCGCCGAGGTTCTGCTCCGGCTCCTGGTCGACGACGAGCACGCGCCGTCCGGCGTGTGCCGCCTCGACTGCCGCGACAAGCCCGGCGAGCCCGGCTCCGATGACGATGACATCCGCATCCATCCGCTCACCGTAGGCACCTGAATGCCAAAAGACTGTCCGCCCGGGTGACAAATTGGCGGGACTATTGTCATCGCGGTGACAAAAGACGCGCTGCTCGACCTGGAGCCCGGTCTCGCCCGGCTGCCGCCCGAGGCGGGCACGCGGTTGCGCGTGCTCCGGCCGGAGCTGCACGCCCGGGTGCTGGAGACGGTCCGGGCCGTGTTCGCCGCGCAGGGCCGCCCGGTCACCGGCCGGAACGTGGAGTGGGGCGTGCGCACCGCTGTCGACGCGTTCGCGGACGGGGTCGCCGACCCGTCCCGCCCGATGGGCCCGAGCCGCGCGGTCTTCCACGCGCTTGGCCGCACCGAGTTCGACGAGGGCTACCGGGTGGACGCGCTGCGGGCGGTGCTGACGCTCGGCGCGCGGGAGATCTGGGCGTTCCTCACCGCGCACGAGGTGGCGCCACCCGCCGACCTCTATCTGATCGCGGGCGCGCTCTTCGGCTATGCGGACTCGCTTGCCGGCGTGGCCGCGGAGGGCTACCTCGCGGCGCAGCGCGAGTCCGGGCATGACTGGGCGCTGGCCCGGCGGCGGCTGATCACGCTGCTGGCGCAGGCGGACCCGCCCGGTGAGGCGGCGCTGCACGCCGCCGCGGACGCGGCCCGCTGGCCGCTTCCGGAGACGGTCGCGGTGGCGAGCGTGGAGGGTACTGATGCGGACCATCTCGCCCGGGTGGTCGGCGCCGGTGCGGTGGCCGCGGTGATCGAGGACGCGGTGCGCGTGGTCGTACCCTCGCCGCCTGGTCTTGATCTTTTGAAACGGTCGCTGGCCGGGCGCCGGGCCGCGCTCGGGCCGGTCGTGGAGACCGCGCGGGCCCGGCTCTCCTACCGGCTGTCACAGCGCGGGCTGGCGGCCGGGCGCCCCGGCGTGACCGAGTGCGACGCGCACCTGGTGCCGCTGCTGCTCGGCTGGGAGCCCGGCCTCGCGGATCACCTGGCCGCCTGGGCGCTGGCCCCGCTGGACGGCCTGCGCCCGGCCGCGCGCGCCACCCTGGAGACGACGCTGCTGGCCTGGCTTCGTGAGCAGGGACAGGTGGTCCCGACCGCGGCGGCGCTTCACACGCACCCGCAGACGGTCCGTTACCGGCTGCGGCGGCTGCGTGAGCTGTTCGGCGACGCGCTCGACGAGCCGGACACCAGGCTGTCGCTGTGGATCGGCCTCACCAGCCGGGGTAACCCGCCGCGGCAAGCGTCTCCTCCAGTTCGGTGAGGTGCAGCGCGGTGATCGTGGCCATCCGCTCCGGGTGGCGCAGGTCGGCGGCCGCGGCCAGGTCCCGGGCGTCCGGCGTGGTCAGCCGGTCCAGGTCCTCCCCGACCGGCGCGACAGCGATCGCGGCCGAGACGAGGTCCGCGTCGGTGAGCAGCGTGGCCGCCCAGCTGGCCAGCACCTCGTCGACCTCCGCACGCCACGGCTCACCCGGCGTCGGGTGCACGTCGGAGCCGGTCAGCCAGTCCAGCCGCCCGGCGCCGCCGGTGCCGGTGAGCAGCAGCAGCCCGGCGTCCAGGTCGGTCGGGTAGCGCAGCCGGGCCGCGAGCGCGACCGCGGGGCGGACCTGCTCCTCGGCCAGCCGGAAGGACAGAAAACCGGGAAGCGGGGGGTACGCCGAGAGGAGCCAGCGGGTCGTCGCATGGATCACGGGTGAGAGGTCGGTGAATCTTGCCCACCCGGTGGACTCGATCGGCTCGGTCGTCATGAGGAAACCTCGCAAGGGCGTGGTGCGCGTGGTAACTCGCCGTGCGACGCTGCGTGCGAGCGTGCCTCATGGTAGGGGAGCAGTGCCCGTCCGCTCGCCCCCTTGATCGGGTGAACCTGAAAAATTTACCCGTTAGAAGGGTCTTGCGGCGGTCGATGCGATCGGGTGCGGGGCTCCGCTGACCGGGCTGTCACAGCGGTCGATGTGGCCGTGAGCAGCGCTCGGATTCCGATCATCCGGCTGGTAACCTACGGAAACGTAAGTTACGGACACGTAGGAGAGCGCGTGGCAGACGATCGGCCTTGGCTGGCGGCCTACCCCGAGGGCGTCCCGGCGGACATCACGGTCCCCGAACGGCCGCTGACGGCGAACCTGGAGGCGTCCGTCGCACGCTTCCCGGACCGCGTCGCGCTCGACTTCCTCGGTGCCGCCACCACGTACCGGGAGCTCGGTGAGCAGATCACCCGCGCGGCCGGTGCGCTGCACTCGCTCGGCGTCCGGGCCGGCGACCCGGTCGCTCTGGTGCTGCCGAACTGCCCGCAGCACATCGTGGCGTTCTACGCGGTGCTCCGCCTCGGCGCGATCGTTGTCGAGCACAACCCGCTCTACACGAAGGACGAGCTCGCCCACCAGCTCGCCGACCACGGTGCGCGCGTCGCGATCGTCTGGCAGAAGGTCGCGTCCCTGGTCGACGCGTCCCGCGACCGGACCGGCGTCGAGACGATCGTCTCCGTCGATCTGACCGCCGCGCTGCCCACGCTCAAGCGGCTCGCGCTGAAGCTGCCGGTCGCGGCGGCCCGCAAGTCCCGTGCGGACCTGACCGGGCCGGTCCCGGCGGGCGCGCTGAGCTGGGAGAAGCTGGTCGCGGAGAGCGCGCCGATCGAGGCCGGCGTGCCCTACCCGGCCGTCGACGACACCGCGTTGCTGCAATACACCGGCGGCACCACAGGCACGCCGAAGGGCGCGATCCTCAGTCACCGCAACCTCGGCGCGAACACGGCGCAGAACCTGGCCTGGGTGCAGGGCCTGCGTCCCGGCGACGAGACGTTCTACGCGGTCCTGCCGATGTTCCACGTCTACGGCGTGACGCTCTGCCTCACCACGGCCATGGCGATCGGTGCGACGCTCGTGCTGCTGCCCCGCTTCGAGCCCGGCCTGGTGCTCGACGCGGTCAAGCGCCGCCCGCCCACGTTCTTCCCCGGCGTGCCCACCATGTACGACCGGCTCGGCGTGGAGGCGGTCAAGCGCGGCGTCGACCTCAGCTCGGCCCGGTACGCGATCTCCGGCGCGATGGCGCTGCCCCCGGACACGGTGGACCGCTGGGAGAAGATCACCGGTGGCCTGCTGATCGAGGGCTACGGCATGACCGAGACGTCCCCGATCACTGTCGGCAACCCGATGTCCAAGGGGCGCCGGGCCGGCTCGATCGGCGTGCCGTTCCCGTCCACCTACGTCCGCCTCGCGGACCGCGACGACTCCAGCGTGGACGTGCCCCGCGGCGAGCCCGGTGAGCTGCTCATCAAGGGTCCGCAGGTCTTCTCCGGGTACTGGAACCTGCCGGAGGAGACGGACAAGGTGCTGCTTCCCGGCGGCTGGATCCGGACCGGTGACGTGGCCACGATGAGCGAGGACGGCTACCTCACGATCGTCGACCGGATCAAGGAACTGATCATCACCGGCGGCTTCAACGTCTACCCCTCCGAGGTGGAGGAGGTGCTGCGCGGCCATCCCGAGATCGCGGACGCGGCAGTGGTCGGCATCCCGGCGGAGAACGCGGGCGAGCAGGTCGTCGCCGTCGTCGTCCCGGCCGAGGGCGCGAAGCCGGACCCGGAGGCGGTACGTGCCTGGGCCCGCGAGCGGCTGGCCGGCTACAAGGCGCCGCGCCGGATCGTGATCGCCGAGGAACTGCCACGCAGCCTGATCGGCAAGGTGCTGCGCCGCCAGGTCCGGGAGAACCTGCTCAAGGCGTAGCTTCCCGGCGTTCCGTGCCGCCACCTCGAAGATCAAGAGCCTGCTCGACGGGTACGCCGTGCGCCTCGCCGACGACGGCCGGCTCAGTCGTGCCCGCCCGCTCCCGCGCACGTGCGATGTGACCGGCCTGCGGTTCTCCTTCCCGCGTGGTGAACCCCGACCGCTATCGTCCGGGGGTGAATTGGCGCAAGGCATACCTCGCGATGTGGCTCGTCGCGCTGACCGCGGCACAGGCAGCGGCGCTCCTGGTCGTCTACCGGCTCTTCGTGCAGACCCGTACCGGGCAGGCCGTGGACACCATCGCACTGACCGCGAACTGGATCGGCCGCGACGAGTTGGAGCAGCCGGTCAACGTCGTGCTCAACGCGATGTCAGTGGTCTCGCTGGCACTCGTCACCGCGCTTGTCTTCTTCATCGCGGTGTTCCGGCGGCGGTTCCTGCTTGCGGTGGTCGCCACCGTGGTCATCGCGGGCGCGAACATCACCACCCAGCTGCTGAAGTACCGCGGCCTGCGCCCGGACCTCGGCATCGACCCGGACAGGGTGGACGTGGGCAACACGCTGCCCAGCGGCCACACCACGATAGCGGCCGCGGTGGCGATCGCGTTGATCATGGTGCTGCCGCGCGCGATCACCGGCGCGGGCGCGCTTGCGCTGACCGGGTGGGCCGCGTTCGCCGGGATCGCCACGCTCGCGGCGGGCTGGCACCGGCCGAGTGACGCGGTGGCCGCGTTCCTGGTGGCGGGCGTGTGGGCGTCCGCGTCCGGCCTGCTGCTGCTGATCTTCGACCGGAACGAACCCGCGCCGGACCTGGTACGGCCACCTCGCTCCGCGGTCCTGCTTGTGCAGATCGGGATCGGCGCGATGGCGGTGGCCGTGGCGCTGCTCTGGCTCACCCACGACGTGGTCGACTGGTCGATCGAGGAGCTGAGCGTGCGCCGGCTCATGGTCGCCTACGCCGGCGGCGCGGTCGGCATCGGCGCGACCGCGTGCCTGGTGCTGGGCCTGGTCGCGGCGTCCGTGCCGTATCTGGTGCCGCGACGGCTGTCGATGCAGGACGAGACCGAAACCGAAACCGAGACCACGACGCCGCCTGCCGATCCGGTTCCGTGAGAGGCGGTGGTTCTTTCCCGGCCCACGGCGGGTCGCGCAGGGAGGAGCCCTGGCGACGACCGGTGCCCGCGGGAGCGTGCGGGCCGCCACCACCCGCGGAGTGGGAAGAAGATTGTCGTCTGTTGGATCGGCGGCCCGGCCGGAGGTCTCTTGCGGGAGAGCCGGTATTTCTGCCGGCACGGGCCGCCGCGGCGCGAACTCTACGGTCCGCACGATTCAATGTTGAGCCGGGGGTCAGTTCCGGACCGGGTTGAAGTGGGCGCCCAGCAGCGCCAACTCCACGGTTTCCAGAAGACGGCTGGACTTGAAGGGCTTCGGGACGAGGTAGTCGAGCGGGTTCGGCGGGTCCAGTTCCTCGGCGCGAAGCGAGCCGCTGGCCAGCACGATCGGCAGGTCGGCCGTGTCGGGGTCGGCGCGGAGTGCGTTGCGGACCTCCAGGCCGGTCATGTGCGGCATCTGGTTGTCGATGATCAGTACGTCCGGGCGGTTCTCGCGGACCCGGGCGAGCGCGGCCGCGCCATCCTCCTCCACGTGCACCACATGACCGGCGCGGCGCAGGATCGAGGCCACGATGACGCGTAAATCCGGATCGTCGTCGGCAGCGATGATTGTCGCCATACGGTCCTCCAAGTGCCGGTGCAGCTGGTTTACCCCTGCTGCTTTCAAGCACTAAAACACCATATGTCGGTATTTTTGAGTGAATCAGTGTCGGGAACGCGACAGAGTGGAAACGGACGGTTTCAACTCCGGCGCGGCTGTACCCGCTTCGTCGGCGGCGCGGAGGTCGGGTCCTCCGGCCAGGGGTGCCGCGGATAGCGCCCCCGCAACTCCGCTCTGACCTGCGGATATCCGGTTTTCCAGAAGGACGGCAGATCTTTGGTGACCGCGACCGGGCGACCGGCCGGCGACAGCAGGTGCAGCACCACGCCGACCCGCCCGTCGCCCACAATCGGCGCGCGCGACCAGCCGAACGCCTCCTGCACCTTCACGGCCAGCACCGGCGCGGCCGGGTCCGCGTAGTCGAGCCGGACCCGCGACCCGCTCGGCACCGTCACCCGTTCCGGCGCCACCTCGTCAAGCCTGGCTGCCTCCCGCCACGGCATCAGCCGCCGCAGCGCCTGCGACAGGTCCGCCCGCCGCAGATCCCCAAGCCGTCGCGCCTTCGCCAGCTCCGGACCCAGCCACTCGTCGAGGCGGGCCAGCAGCGCCTCATCCGTCACGTCCGGCCACGGCTCGCCGAGCGCGGCCCGGCAGAACGCCAGCCGCTCCCGCAGCGCCGCGGCCTCGCGCCCCCACTCGAGCGCCGCGCCCAGGCCCCGCTCCACGAGCGCGTCGCGCAGCGCGGACGCGACAAGCGCGCGGTCCGGCTGGGCGAGACGGCGCTCCTTCAGCACAAGCACGCCGAGCCGTTCCACCTGCCGGGCCAGCAGCTCGTCGCCGTCCCAGACCACCTCGTCGCCGGCGGTGAGCAGCGGCGCGCCGGCCTCCCGCGCGGTCGCCTCGTCGATCACGGCGGCGAGGCGCACCCGTGCGTTGCGCCGGCCGGCACCCCGGTCCGCGGCCGCGATGGCCAGCCACGCGCTGCCGGCCAGCCCGGACCCGTCGGCCAGCTCGGCCGCGGTGCCACCGGCCATCAGGTAGTCGCTGCCGCCGGCCTGCCGGGCCCGGGCCAGCCACTCGGGATAGGCCAGCCCTGCCACCAGCCCGGCGGCGAGGTCGTCGGTGAGCCGCTGCCGGCCGGCACCGGCGCGCCGATCCGTTCCCGCGCCGGCCCGGGGCACGGCGCGATCGCCACCGGCTCCACCGGCCACGAGGGCGTCCCCACCGCGAGGCGCGTCCGGGCCGGTCCGGGGCACGGGGCGATCGCCACCGGCTCCACCGGCCACGAGGGCCTCCCCGCCGCGAGGCGCGTCCGGGACGACGGACAGCGCGGAGCGCAGACGCCGGGACTCGGTGCGCCACCGGGAGGACGCCGCCGGGTCCGCGCCGGTGCGCAGCGCGCGCCAGGCCGCCGCCAGGTCGTCGCGGCGGCCGGTGAGCGTGTCGTCGGAGAGCAGTGCGACCACCTCGGCCGCGCGGTCCGAGCCGACCGCGGGCGCGCCGTCGAGAAGCGCGCGGGCCAGCCTGGGATGCGCGCCGACCCGGGACATGGCGCGGCCCCGGGACGTGACCCGGCCGTCCGGCCCGAGCGCGCCGAGCGCGTGCAACGTGGCCGTCGCCACCTCAAGCGCGGCGGCCGGTGGCGGATCGGGCAGTGCCAGCCCGGCGCCGGAGGCCACACCCCAGCAGGCCAGCTCCAGCACGAACGCGGTCAGGTCGGCGGACGCGATCTCCGGCGCCGGGAACGCGGGCAGCCGGTCGTGCTCGGCCGCCGACCAGCAGCGATAGACACGGCCCGGCGCCTCACGCCCGGCCCGGCCGGCGCGCTGGACGGCCGAGGCCCGCGAGACGCGCACTGTCGCAAGCGATCCAAGGCCACGAGAAAGATCCATCCGGGGTACGCGACTGAGCCCCGCGTCCACCACCACGCGCACGCCCGGCACGGTCAGGCTGCTCTCCGCGACCGCGCTGGCCAGCACCACCCGCCGGCGCGGTCCGGGCCGCAGCGCCGCGTCCTGCACGCCGGAGTCCTGCCGCCCGTGCAGCGTGATCAGGTCTACGTCGCTGCGCAGCCCGGACAGCCGCCCGGCCACCGCACCGATCTCACCTGCGCCGGGCAGGAAGACCAGCAGGTCACCGTCGCTCTCGGCAAGCGCGCGCCGGACCACGGCGGCCACGTGGTCGAGATAGCGCGGCTCCACCCGCGTGCCGTGCGGCGGCGGGATCGGCCGGTCCGGCGGCGCCCACACCACGTCCACCGGGAACACCGCAGCGGTCGCGGTCACGATCGGCGCCCGCGCACCGGCAGCGCCCGCAGCCTCAGGGCCGCCTGCAGTATCAGGACCGTCTGCAGCACCAGGACCGCCGGCAGTGCTGGAAACGGCCGGACCGCCCGCAGTGCTGGAAACGGCCGGACCGCCCGCAGTGCCGGGAGCGGCCGGACCGCCGGAAGAGCTGGTAGAGCCGGTGGGGGCGGAGGCGCCGGAGGGGTCGGCCGTGGCGTCCGGAGAGGCCAGGCAGCGCGCGATCCGGTCCGCCTCCGCCGTCGCGGACGTGGCGAGGACGAGCAGCTCGGGGCGGAGATTGGCGCGGATGTCCGCCCCGAACGCGAGCGCCAGGTCGGAGTCCAGGTGCCGCTCGTGGCACTCGTCAAGGATCAGCGCGGCGACGCCGGGCAGCTCCGGGTCGCGCTGCATGCGGGCGACAAGCACGCCTGTGGTGACCACCTCGACGCGGGTACGCGGGCCCACCTTGCGCTCGCCGCGGACCGTGAAGCCCACTGTCTCGCCGACCGGCTCGCCGAGCAGCGAGGCCATCCGCCGTGCGGCAGCGCGTGCGGCCACCCGCCTCGGCTCCGCTACCACCACGCGGCCGCCGTCGGTCAGGGTGTGGAAGGCCAGCGCCAGCGGCACCACAGTGGTCTTGCCGGTGCCCGGGGGCGCGACCAGCACGGCCGTGCCGTGGGCGGTAAGCGCGTCGATCAGTGACGGAAGGACCGCCTCGACCGGAAGCCCGGTGTCCTGCCAGCCCGCCACGGATGTCGCCGCCTCTCGCCGTACCCCCGGAATGCTCTTGTCTGTGAAAGACCTCAGTCGCGGTAACAGCGGCTGATCATCCGGAGTGCCCAGGTCATCCGGTCGGCGGCGGACTCGGGGTGGTCGCCGAACTCGCCGGCCACCTCGCCGGCGCAGCCACGCTCGCCGAGTTTGCCGAGCGTGTCGTGGACGGCGGCGCGGATGTCCGCCTCCGCCGGTCCCTGAGATGCCTGCAGACAGGAAGCGAACAGCGCCTCCGCCCGGACGGCTTCGCGAGTGCTCACCACTACCCCCTGAGAAATGTGCTTCGTGTCATAGCTAACCCGGCGTGCGGTGCCCGGCCGGTAGGCGCGCGGGTGCGGAACGGTCACATCCGCTCCTCGGTGACCGTGCCGGCGTCGACCGCGAGCCGGCGGTTGACGCGGACCGCGTCGAGCATCCGGCGATCGTGCGTGACAAGCAGCAGCGTGCCCGGATATCCCTCAAGCGCGGACTCCAGCTGCTCGATCGCGGGCAGGTCCAGGTGGTTCGTCGGCTCGTCGAGCACCAGCAGGTTCACGCCGCTCGCCTGAAGAAGAGCCAGAGCGGCGCGGGTACGTTCCCCCGGCGACAACGACGCGGCCGGGCGCATCACGTGCTCCGCCCGCAACCCGAACTTGGCCAGCAGCGTCCGCGCCTCGGCCGGCGCCTGGTCCGGCACGTGCGAGGAGAACGCGTCGATCAGTGCGTCGTCGCCGAGGAACAGGCCGCGCGCCTGGTCGACCTCGCCGACCACCACGCCCGGCCCGAGTCCGGCGTCGCCCTGATCGAGCGCGAGCCGGCCGAGCAGCGCGGCAAGCAGCGTGGACTTGCCGGAACCGTTCGCGCCGGTGATCGCCACCCGGTCCGCCCAGTCGATCTGCAGCGTGACCGGGCCGAGCGTGAACGCGCCGCGGGAGACCACGGCCTGCCGCATCGACGCCACCACCGCGCCGGCCCGGGGCGCGGCCGCGATGGTCATCCGCAGCTCCCACTCCTTGCGCGGCTCCTCGACCACGTCCAGCCGCTCGATCATCTTCTCGGTCTGCCGGGCCTTCGCCGCCTGCTTCTCGCTCGCCTCGGCCCGGTGCTTACGGCCGATCTTGTCGTTGTCGGTGGCCTTGCGGCGCGCGTTGCGGACGCCCTTGTCCATCCAGCCGCGCTGCATGCGGGCGCGCGCCTCCAGGCCGCCGAGCGTGTCCGCGTAATCCTCGAAGGACTCGCGCGCGTGCCTGCGGGCGGTCTCCCGCTCCTCCAGGTACGCCTCGTAGCCGCCGCCGTACGTGTTGACCTGCTGCTGCGCGAGATCCAGCTCGACCACCCGGGTCACGGTCCGGGCCAGGAACTCGCGGTCGTGGCTGACAAGCACGGTCGCGGCGCGCAGCCCGGTGACGAACCGTTCCAGCCGGGCCAGGCCGTCCAGGTCCAGATCGTTCGTGGGCTCGTCGAGCAGCACCACGTCATAGCGGCTGAGCAGCAGCGACGCCAGCCCGGCCCGTGCCGCCTGGCCGCCGGAGAGGCCTGTCATCGGGTGGTCCAGGCCGACGGTCAGCCCGAGGTCGGCCGCGACCTCCTCGGCGCGCTCGTCCAGGTCCGCACCGCCGAGGTCGAGCCAGCGCTCAAGCGCTGTCGAATAGGCGTCGTCCGCGCCCTTCGCGCCCTGGGTGAGCGCCTCGGTGGCGGCGTCCAGCGCGGCCTGCGCGTCCGCGACGCCGGTCCGCCGGGCCAGGAACGCGCGCACCGACTCGCCCGGCACCCGGTCCGCCTCCTGGGGCAGATAGCCGACTGTCGCGGACGGCGGATTGATCTGCACCGCGCCCTGCTCGGCCGGGATCAGCCCGGCCAGCGTGCGCAGCAGCGTGGACTTGCCGGCGCCGTTCGCACCGACCAGGCCGATCACGTCACCGGGGGCGGCGACCAGGTCAAGACCGGAGAAGAGCACCCGGTCCCCGTGTCCGGCGGCAAGGTCGCGGGCAATCATCGTGGCGCTCACAAGGAGAGGATGCTACTTGCCGCCGCTGTGCTCCTCCGGCTCCGGTGGCCCGCGACGCACGTGGACGGCCGAGCCGGTCGACACCTCAACAGGCGGGTCCGGATGTCGCCCGCGCCTCACCGGATTCGTCCCCGGAGAAACGGCCGAGCGGTTACGTTGAGCCTGGTGACCGATGTGGCGGGAGCGGGGTGACGAGCATGGATGAGCGTGCGTTCTGGACCGCTGTCGCGCTGCTGTCCGCGGAGGAGCTGGACGACGCGGTGACCACGCTCACCGCCGAGCTCGCCGGCCGGCCGATCAACGAGATCACCGCGTTCGCCGACCACCTGGCCGTGGTCGTGCACGCGATCGACACGCCGGCACACGCGGCGTTCGTGCCCGGCGGCCCGGAGGTGTTCCTGGGCGCCCGCTGTGCGGCGGTGGCGGCCGGGCGGGAGACCTACGAGCAGGTGTTCGCCGATCCCTCGCTGCTCGAGACGTTCGCCTCGCCCGGTGCGGAGTGGCTGCTGGCGGTGCCGGCCAACGCGTACGAGCGGGCGACCGGGGTGGCTTGGACGCACGAGCCGCCGGTGAGCGTGGAGACCGGGAGCAATCCGCTGTGGTCCCCGATCCGGGCGGACGACTCGGACGAGGAGGCGTGGCTGACCTACGGCGGCGGCCTGCACACAGTGCTCGGCACCCGGCCCGCCTACGACGCCACAATGCAGATGCTCATCGCGGCCACCGACGCGGACCCGCGCTGGCGCCGCTGGTGGTCCCGCGCCGGCCTGCACACGCTTGACCTGGCGCCGCTCTACAGCGACGGTGACGCACCGGGCGTGGCGGTCAGCCGCGGACGCCAGCGCGTGGTGGTCGACGCGATCCTCGACCCGCGCGGCTTCGCCCGTACCGACCGCTCCTTCCTGCGCGAACTCGCCCGTGCCGATCTGCTCACCATGCTCGACGCGGTCCGTACCGCGCTCGACCTGGGCCCGCTGCCCGCGCTGCCCCGCGTCCCCGACCTGCCGGACATGCCCGACTCGTTCGCCCCCGGCTCGGAGCTGCCCCGCGTCGACGTGGACGAGGTGGTCCGCTTCGCCGAGGAGGTGGGCGGCGTCGACCTGGAGGAGCTCCGCCCGGTCCTGCACATGCTCGCGACCGATCCACCCCTCTGAGGTCTTCCGGCTCTGGCCACGGCGGAACCGGCTCCGGAGCGACGTGCGGAGCGCCAGCGGAGCCCGGCGCTCCGGTTTGCCCGCGGGAGCGTGCGGCCCTGCTGCCGCCCCGACCCCCGCCCCCAAGCCGGAGTAAACGCTTGCCTCCCCGCGGGAGCGGGAAGATCTAGGTTTTCTGCATGCTTGTGATCAGGTCCTGAAGGCCGATCGAGCGGCCGGGGAGCGGCGTTCCAGGTGACGCGCGGAGGCCGTCGAGCATGAGCGAGAGCGCGCGGGTGAGCATCTCTTCCTTGCCCGGGCCCTGGCGGAGCAGAAGCGTGCCGAGCACGGCTATGTCGCCGGTGCCGACGTCCGGGCGGAGCGTGCCCTCGGTCTGGGCGCCGCGCACGATCTCGTCGAGCAGTTCGAGGATATCGGTGCGGTGCCGGACGATCAGCGGGTCGTCGTGGATGGTGTGCCAGGTGGCCGGGGACAGCAGCGAGAGGCGCAGGCTGAGCCGCAGCACGCGGGAGCGGCCGAGGAGCCGGACCAGCGCGTCCCAGGAGGTGTCCTCCTCGGCGATCGCGGCGCGGGCCTCGTCGGCGAGCGCGCCGAAGTTGTCCTGCGCGACCGCGCGGACCAGCGCCTCCCGGTCGGGGAACCGGCGGTAGAGCGTGCCGATGCCGACACCGGCCAGGCGGGCGATCTCCTCCATCGGGTGTTCGGTGCCCTCGTCCAGGAAGGCCTGGGTGGCCGCGGCGATTATCTGGTCGCGGTTGCGTTGCGCGTCGGCGCGCAGGCGCATCCCCTGCTCGGTGGACATGGGTGGATTGTGCCGTGGACTTCGCTGCGGTGGCGTACTACGGTCGAATTTAACCGGAAGCGTTTCATCCACTTCCAATCGATCTTCGATGATGGGATGACTCTGATGACCGCTCCACAACTCCAGACGACCCGTAGCTGCCCGTACGCGCCGCCCGCGGAGCACGAACAGCTGCGCGACCAGGAGGCGCCCACCAAGGTCACGATGCCGGACGGCCAGGAGGCCTGGGCGGTCGCCCGGCTCGAGGACATCCGGACCATGCTGGCCGACCCGCGCTTCAGCTCCGACCGGGCGCATCCCGGCTATCCGACGCTTGTCGCGCAGCGTCCGCGGCCGGGCACGTTCCGGCCGGTGCTGCTCACCATGGACCCGCCGGAGCACGGCCCGGCGCGGCGTCAGATCGTCGGCGAGTTCACGGTCAAGCGGATGGCCGCGCTGCGCCCCCGCATCCAGGAGATCGTCGACGAGCACATCGACGCGCTGCTCGCCGGGCCGGACCCGGCCGACCTGGTCAAGGCGCTGTCGCTGCCGGTGCCGTCGCTGGTGATCTGCGAGATGCTCGGCGTGCCGTATGCCGATCATGAGTTCTTCCAGTCCTGCTCCACGCGGATGCTGCGCAGGACCACGCCGCCGGAGGACCGCGCCAAGGCCGCGGAGGCGATCCGCGACTACCTCCGGGACCTGATCGCCCACAAGCGCGAGACGCCCGCGGACGACCTGCTCACCCGCCAGCTCGGCAAGTACGACGACCCGGAGGACCTGGTCGGTCTCGGCTTCCTGCTGCTCGTCGCCGGCCACGAGACCACTGCCAACATGATCTCCCTCGGCGTGGTGACGCTGCTCGACCACCCGGACCAGCTCGCCGCCCTGACGGCCGACCCGTCGCTGACCCCGATCGCCGTCGAGGAACTGCTGCGCTACTTCACCATCGCGGAGTTCGCCACGTCCCGCGTCGCCAAGGAGGACGTCGAGCTGGGCGGCGTACTCATCCGGGCCGGCGAGGGCGTGGTCACGCTCGGTAACGCCGCAAACCGGGACCCGGCCGCGTTCACGAACGCGGACGACTTCGACCTGGAACGCGGCGCCCGGCACCACATCGCGTTCGGCTTCGGCCCGCACCAGTGCCTCGGGCAGAACCTGGCCCGCCTGGAGCTGCAGATCGTCTTCGACACGCTGTTCCGCCGGGTGCCGTCGCTGCGCCTCGCCGCCGCCGTCGACGACCTGCCGTTCAAGGACGACGCCGCCATCTACGGCCTCTACGAACTGCCCGTCACCTGGAGCGCCCGATGACCAAGATCCTCGCCGACACCAGCCGCTGCGTCGGCGCCGGCCAATGCGTCCTCACCGACCCGGACGCGTTCGACCAGACCGACGAGGAGGGCATCGTGATCGTCAGGCGCCCGGAGCCCGAGGACGACGCCGCGCTCGACCGGGCCCGGCGTGCGGCACTCATCTGCCCCAGCCAGGCGCTCTCCCTGGTGGACTGACCCTCCGGCGGAAGATCAAGACCTACGTTCATTGTCCCGCTTCCAGCGTGGTCCGGCCCGCATGCTCCCGCGGGCCAACCTCCGCGCCGGGCTCCGCTGGCGCTCCGCACGTCGCTCCGGAGCCGGTCCCGCAGTGGTCAGGAAGATCCTTACAGGGGGAACTCGTCGAAGAGCGTTACGTCGCCGCCGTTCGCGGTGTCGTAGCGGTAGGAGCGGACGACGCCGGCCGCGGAGTCCAGCAGCGTGAAGACCGTGATCTCGTGGCTGGCGACGAACGGGAGCGCGGTGCCGTCCACAGTGGTCAGCGGCGCCACGGTCGGCACGATCGGCTCCAGCCCGCCCGGGTCGCCCTGCAGCACGTAGTCCGGCCCGTCCGGGGCGATCCGGGACTCGCCGGAGAGCTTGTGGTACGCCCCCCAGGTGTTGCCCACATTGGACGTCTCCAGCCAGTTGACGCCCGCGGCGTCGCGGAACCGGGCCCACAGGTGCGAGTGCCCGTTCAGGACCAGGTTCACGTAGTAGGCGGAGAAGACCGGCGCCAGGTCGCGCAGGATGTAGTCGTCCGCGAGCGGGTACTCGTACCGGACCTCGTCCGCCGTGACCACCGGCACCGGGTCGGTGTACGCCGGGACCGAGTTGAAGCCGAGCCCGTGACTGGGGTGGTGGAACATCACCACTCGGTACGCGGCGTTCCGCGCCTCCTCGGACGCGAGCGCGGACACCAGGAACGTGTACTGCGGCGAGCCCTTGCCGATCGGCGCGAAGATGAACCGCCCGTGCCCCCACCGCTCGGGTGCGTCCCGGTCCGCGGTCCGCTCCCCATAGGTGCCCCGGGTGCCGGGCCGCTCCGGCCGCCAGATCTCGGTGCCGAACAGCGACACCACGAACACGTCGCCGATCGTGCGCGCCCACCAGCGCGGGCCGCCGGTGTCGCTGGCCGGGACCGGGAACATCGCCTCGTACGTGCTCACGTCCCAGTCGTCCGGGACCGCGTCGTGGAACTGGAAGTCAAGCGTCTCCGTCTCCGACCAGCGCCCGATCACCTCGTGGTTGCCGATCGTCGGGTAGAGCGGCGCGGACGAGATGATCGGCGCGCCGGTGAACGTGCGACCGGCCGCGGTCCACGAGGCCCGCCCGCCGAACCCGGCGAAGAACGCGCGCCCGTTCTCGTGGTCGAACCAGTCGGCGGCCCGATCCACCACGTTGATCATGTCGCCGGCGAAGAGCACGCCGTCCAGCTCGCCCGCGGTCTCCGCGGCCAGCTCCAGGTTGGCCGGGACCATCGGGCCGAGCTGGTGGTCGCTTGTGAGCAGCAGCCGCACCGGCGCGCCGGCCGGGAGTGCGCCGCGCAGCGTGTGCGTTCCGGAGAGCGCGACGTCGCCGGTGGAGGAGATCGAGACCACGCGGTACGGCGTGCGCGCGTCCGGCAGGTCCGTGACGACCGCGAGCTGCCGGTGCACCGGCCGGGCGTGCGGCCCGCCCGGCGAGTCGTCGCGCATCCGGGCCATCGGCAGCGTCTCCGCCCGTACCACGCGGACACCGGGAGCCCGGCCGTCGACCGCGGCGGACACGTCCGTAAGCGTGGCCACCGCGACGCCGGCCAGTACCGCGTTGACCGTGCCCGGCTCGGCGGTGTGCCACACGACGGTGACGGAACCGGGCTGGGGATCGAGCAGGTACGGCTCGCAGAGCAGGTCCATGTCGCCAGGCTAGGGAGCGCCGGTTTCCAGCCGGGCACTCGTAACCGATCAGTGACCAGACGCACACAACCGGGTATTGAAAAAGGGTTGACCACCCACGGGGGAAGGTGGTCAACCCTTTTCTGCGCTCAGCGTACGACGCTTCCGCCAGGAACGCCAGGCCCGAATGTCGCGGCCTCGTTCACCGGCCGGACACCCGGCTCCCGCCTACCGTCCGGTGCGGACCACCCCGGCGGCTCCGGTGCCTCGCCGAACAGGTTCCGCCACGGCCGTGAGCTGCCCGTTCCGGCCGAACTCGATGCCGGTCGCGGCGCCGATCTCCGCGGTGGAGGTGAAGGCCGGCTGGCCGAGCGCGGTCAGGCGCGGGCCGTACGCGGCGATGAACGCGGGCTCGGCCTGAGGCGTCGCGGAGTTGCGCTGCGACGCGCGCGGTGCGGCAAGCGCCTCCGGCAGCGTCATGCCCAGGTCGATCCGGTTGACAAGGATCTGCAGCACCGTGGTGATGATCGTGGCGCCGCCGGGCGAGCCGACCGCCACGAACGGCTTGCCGTCCTTGAGCACGATCGTCGGCGACATGGAGCTGCGCGGCCGCTTGCCCGGGGCGGGGAGGTTCGGGTCGGCGGCCGTACCCTGCGTCGGCGTGAAGTTGAAGTCGGTCAGCTCGTTGTTAAGCAGGATGCCGCGGCCCGGCACCACGATCCCGGCGCCGCCGATCTGCTCGATGGTGAACGTGAACGAGACCACGTTGCCCCATTTGTCGGCCACGGTCAGGTGCGTGGTGCTGATGCTGTTGTCGGTGTCCGGCACGCCAGCGGCAGCGGCGGCGCAACCGGTGTAGCGCCCGTCCGGGTTGCCCGGGGCGACCGGCTTGGTAAGCGCCGTGGTGGGCGAGATCTGGCAGCGCCGCTCGGCCGCGAACCTGTCGTTCAGCAGCTCGTCAAGCACCGATCGGCGGGTGTAGTCGCCGACGTAGCGGTTGCGGTCCGCGAATGCGAGCGCGGACGCCTCCAGGTAGCGGTGCAGCGCGTCCGCGTCGTCGAGCGCGCCCAGGTCGTACCCCTCCAGGATGTTGAGCGCCTCGCCCACCGCGGTGCCGCCGCTGGACGGCGTGGCCATGCCGTAGACGTCCAGCCCGCGGTAGCCGGCGCGGGTCGGCGCCGGGAAGCGGGCCTGGTAGCGGTCCAGGTCGCGGACGGTCAGGCCGCCCGGCCGGATCGGGTACGCCCAGGTGCCGGTCGGCGTGTCCGAGACCGGCGGGTGCTGGACGGCGTTCGCGATGTCCCGGGCCACGGCGCCGGAGTAGAAGACGTCAGTGCCCTTCTTGCCGATCAGCCGGTACGTGTCGGCGAGATCCGGGTTCCGGAACGTGGAGCCGACCGCGGGCGGCGCGCCGCCGGGCAGGTACAGCTCCGCGGACGAGTCGAACTGCCCGAAGATCGCCGCGTTCGCCGCGACCTGTGAATTGAACGTGGCGTCCACCGTGAAGCCGCGGTCGGCCACGTCCGCGGCCGGTCGCAGCAGCGCGCCGAGCGGCCGGGTGCCCCAGCGGTCGGCCGCGGCCTCCCAGGTCGCGAGCGTGCCCGGCACGCCGACGGACAGGCCGCTGACCCGGGCCGCGTTGAAGTCGAGCGCGGTGCCGTCCGCGTTCTGGAACGAGTTCTCCCGCATCGAGGCGGGTGCGGCCTCCCGGCCGTCGATCGTGTGCACCTTCCGGGTGCGCGCGTCGTAGTAGACGAAGAAGCCGCCGCCGCCGATGCCGGCCGAGAACGGCTCCGTGACGCCTATCGTCGCCGCGGCCGCGATCGCGGCGTCGACCGCGTTGCCGCCGTTGCGCAGCACCTCCAGGCCGACCGCGGTGACTGTCGGATCGACCGAGGCGACCGCGCCGCCGTACCCGACGACGGTGGGGGAGATGGCGGGGCCGTATGCGTGCGCCGGCGTGGCACTGATCATGGTGGCGGCGAGGGTGGTGGCGGTCAGTGCCGCGAACGTGGTGCGGCGATGGTTCACAGTGGCCCTCCGAGATCGACGGATGTCAGATCAGGCCTACCGGTCCCCGGTCCCGCACGCAAGCGCACACGCGACGCCACGGTGTATTTCGGTTGCGGTCCGGTTGTAAGCGCCCCGCGCATCTTCCCCGGCGGCTACCGGCTTTCTACCGTCGAGGACATGCGCGACAACGAGAAGGTGCGGTTCGACCCCGCCGCCCCCGACATCCGCCCGGTCGGCTGGCAGGTGCAGATGCGGATCGACTGGGTGGTGACTCAGGTGATGGCCACCCACCGCGGCCTGCCCGAGGAGGCGGTCCGGACCGAGCTGGCCCAGCGCCTGCGCGGGATGGGCGCGGCCGCCGGTCAGCGGCAGGTGGACAACTACGCGCGGGCGATCTCCGCCATGCCGCAGCTGCCGGCGAGCGGTACGGCCACGGATCCCCGGTAACCGCAGGTTTACCGATCTTGACTCGGCGGCACATTGCCGCCATGGCCGTCACGGACGAGGCGCAACCGACCGAACTCCGGCGCGTGATCACCCGCCCGGTGCTGACGTTCTTCATTCTCGGCGACGTGCTCGGCGCCGGGATCTACTCGCTCACCGGCGAGGTCGGCGCGGATGCCGGCGGCGCGATCTGGGCCAGCTTCCTGATCGCGTTCGCGCTGGCGTTCCTGACCGCGTTCGCGTACCTGGAGCTGGTCACGAAGTATCCGCAGGCCGCGGGCGCCGCGCTCTACGTCGACCGGGCGTTCGGCATCAAGGCGCTGTCCTTCATGGTCACGTTCGCGGTGATGGCGTCCGGTGTCACGTCCGCGGCGTTCGCCGCCAGCCGGGTCGGCGGCCGGTACTTCACGGGCCTCACCGGCGTGGAGAACCCACCCACTGTGCTGCTCGGCGTGCTGGCGATCCTGCTTGTCGCGGCCGTGAACGTGTGGGGCGTCGCGGAGTCCGTGCGGGTCAACGTGGTGATCACCTGCATCGAGCTGGCCGGCCTGCTGTTCATCATCGGCGTCGGCGGCTGGGTGCTCGCCACCGGCGGCGGCGATCCGAGCGCCGCATTCGCCTTCGAGGGCACCGGCTTCGGCGTGGTCACCGGACTGCTGGCCGGCGCGGCGACCGCGTTCTACGCGTTCATCGGCTTCGAGGACTCGGCGAACCTGGCCGAGGAGGTCACCGAACCGAGTAAATGCTTCCCACCGGCGCTCGTCACCGGCCTGGTCCTGGCCGGCGTCGTCTATCTGCTCGTCGCGTTCACGGCCGCGATGACGGTGCCGCTCGACACGCTTGTCGCCTCGTCCGGCCCGCTGCTCGAGGTGGTCCGGATCGGCGTGCCCGACCTGCCCGCGGACCGGGTTTTCTCCGCGGTCTCCATCGTGGCGGTCAGCAACACCATGCTGATCAACATGCTGATGGCGTCCCGGCTGCTCTACGGCATGGCCGGCCGCGGCGTGCTCCCGCCGGTGTTCGGCCGGGTCGGCTCGCGCCGCACGCCGTGGGTCGCGATCGTGTTCAGCTCGCTGATCGCCGTGTTGCTGCTTGTCGCGGTGGACGACCTCGGCGACCTCTCCGACACCACAGTGCTGCTGCTCACCGCCGTGTTCCTGACCGTGAACGTGTCCGCGCTCGTGCTGCGCCGGGACGTGGTGGACCACGACCACTTCCGCGCGCCGACAGCGGTGCTTGTGCTCGGCGCGCTGATCTCCGCGGTATTCCTGCTGCCTGTGGTCCGCGACGCCGAGGTCTACCTGCTCGCGCTCTGGCTGCTGCTCGGCGGCGTGGCGCTGTGGGCGGTCAACTGGCTGCTGCTCCGCCGCACCTCCACGCCTACTGAGTAGAGCGGATCACGATGTTCTTCAGCAGCACCGTGTAGGGCGGCGGGTTCCGCTGCGCGTCGCCGGACGAGCCGAGCGTCACCCGTCCGGACGCGGGCCGGCCCGGCATGTCGATCACGGCGATCTGCGCGGAGTCGCGCCACAGCGTCACGGTGTCCTCGCCGAGCCGGATGGTGAGCTGGAACGGCGTGCCGAGCGCGATCGGGCTGCGCAGCGACGCGGCGCCGATCACGGTCTTGGCGCCGCCGATCGGCTGTCGCTCCAGCCGGAGCTCGTTCTGGCAGGCGTGCAGCACGTACCCGTCCGGGTCGTTCATCAGGAACCAGATCGACGCGCACGCGCCCTGGGTGACAAGCGTGGTGGTCACCGAGATCTGCTGCACGCCGCCGAACACCTCCTGCGGCCCGGTGCACTTGAACCAGCCGTCCGACGGAAGCGTGATCGACATCTGGCCGCCGCTGGGGGCGCAGACGCCGCCGAACCCGCTGCCGGCCGGCCACTTCGCGCCGGACGTCAGGGAATCGGTCAGCTCGCGGCCGTTCGCGCCGATGGAGAGCGGCACCGGGGCCGCGTCGCCGGTGCCGGACTCCGCGCCGGGCTCCTCCGCGCCGCCGTCCTCCTCCGTGCCGGGCGCCGGCCCCGTGCTGGGGCCGCCGACCCCGGCCTCGTTCAGGGGCGGGTCCTGCCGCCCGGCCGAGGTCCAGTCGTGCACCGCAAGCGGAATGCCCACCGCGGCGGCCAGCACCACGGCCGCCAGCACGCCGATCATCGTCGCCACACGCTTCTTCCGCGGCCGGCCGGCGGGCTGAGCCGGGACCGGGGCGTCCTCCGGCGCCGCGGCCTCCATGACCGCGACCACCTCGGGCGGGGGCAGCTCGTCCGTGGCCTCGCCGGAACCGTCAAGCAGCATGTCGAGCAGCTTGCGCGCGGTCGGCCGGTCGGCGGGCTTCTTCGCCAGCGCCGCGGCCACCACCTTTCGCAGCTCCGGCGTGAGCCCTTCCAGGTCCGGCTCCTCCGAGAGGATGCGCATCGCGGTGAGCGGCATCGACGCGTCCTGGAACGGCGTGCGGCCGGTACCCGCGAACATCACCACGGCGCCCCAGGCGAAGATGTCCGCCTTGGAGGTGGTCTGCATCTTCGCGGCCGTGTCCAGCCGCTCCGGCGGCATGTAGGAGACCGTGCCGAGCATCTCGTGCGTCTTGGTGACGCTGCTCGTCGAGTCCATCGCGCGTGCGATGCCGAAGTCGATCACCTTCGGGCTGCCCGGCGGCAGCAACACGTTGCGCGGCTTCAGATCGCGGTGGATCACGCCGGCGCCGTGGATCGCGACAAGCGCGGACGCCATGCCGATCGCCAGGCCGTGCAGGTTCGCCGGGGTGAGCGGCCCCTGCTCGTTGACCACGTCGGCCAGGCTCGGGCCGTCCACGAACTCGACCACCAGATACGGGTGCTCGTGGTCGGAATCCGCGTCGAGTACCTCCGCGGTGCAGAACGGCGGCACCTGCTTGGCCCGGTCCACCTCGCTGCGGAACCGCCGCCGGAAGTCCGGCTGCGCGGCCAGATCGGCCCGGATCACCTTGACCGCGACCTGCCGCCCCTCCCCGTCCTCCGCGAGGTAGACGGTGCCCATCCCGCCCTCGCCGAGACGCCCCTTGATCTGGTACTTGCCCAGCTCCGTGGGGTCGAGCGAGTGCAACGGGGAGATCTTGGCACCGCGCGAGACGTCCGCCGCGCCCTCGTCGGGCGCAACTCGAGGCGATTTCACTCGGGACAAGTTACTAGGTGGACCTGATGGCGACTCGCGCCCCGTGCCCACTTTGGGCGGCTGTGCGGCCACTACCGATGAACCGCGCCGATTGCCCACACCCGGAGGGATGACCTGCCACCCGCAAAGTCAAGATCTTGATCTTCCCGCTTCCGCCGGGGTCGAGCTCCGCGTGCTCCCGCGGGCCGCGGGCCCGTGGCAGCACGGTCAAGACCTGTGTCGTGGCTCGCGGAGTGGATCGTGCTCGCGGGGGTACTGCACCTCCCGGCGGTTTTCGGCATCGGCAAGCGGGTGGACGACGTGGGGACAGTGGTAGCGCTGCTGGTGCTGGCGGGCGTGCTCGCCTTCGCGGTCGCCCGCCCGCGCGGACTTCCGGAGGCGACCGCGGCCGTCCCCGCCGCGCTGCTGGTCGTGTTGACCGGCCTGGTCGGCTGGGGCGAGGCCTGGGACGAGATCGTCGAGCTGGGCCCGACCGTGGCGTTCCTGGCCGCGGTGCTCGTGCTGTCCGCGCTCGCCGACGAGGCCGGCGTGTTCGCCTGGGCGGGCCGGATCGCGGCCGCGCGTGGCAAGGGCTCGCCGACCCGGCTGCTCGGCATCGTGTTCGTGCTGGCGTCCCTGGTCACGGCCGTGCTGAGCCTTGACGCGACAGTGGTGCTGCTCACCCCGGTGGTGCTCCGGACCGCCCGTGCGATGCGCGCGCCCACCTCGCCGCACGTCTACGCCTGCGCCCACCTGGCCAACTCCGCGTCGTTGCTGCTGCCGGTCTCCAACCTGACGAACCTGCTCGCGTTCGCGGCCAGCGGCCTGACGTTCGTGAGCTTCGCGGGACTGATGACGCTTCCCTGGCTCGTGGTGATCGCCGCCGAGTACCTGATCTTCCGCCTCTTCTTCGCGCGGGACCTCCGCACGCCGGCGAACCCGGTGCAGGCGGCCGTCCCCGATCTGGTGACGCCGGACGGTGCTGGTTCGGGCGGCCCCGCGACGCCGGCCCCGGCGGTCCCGGTAGCCGCCTCGCCCGCGGATCTGCAGGCGTTCGGCACGGCGACGACGCCCGCCGCACCGCGCCCGCCGGCCTTCGCGCTTGCCGTCCTGGCCGCCACGTTGCTCGGCTTTCCGCTCGGCGAACTGGTCGGCGTGCACCCGGCGTGGGTGGCCGCCCTCGGCGCGCTGGTGCTCGCCGTACCCCGGCTGCGGTCCGCTCCGATCGCCGAGGGACGTCGACTGCTCGGGGCCGTACACCCGGCGTTCCTGCTGTTCGTGCCCGCGCTCGGGGTCGTGGTCCTGGCCGTGCGCGACTCCGGGTTCGGCACGCTTGTCGGGCACCTGGTGCCGGAGCAGGCCACGCTGCCCGGCCTGCTCGCCGCGGCCGCGCTCGCCGCGCTGCTGGCGAACCTGCTCAACAACCTTCCGGCCACGTTGATGCTCGTGCCGCTGACCGCGGGCAACCCGGGCCTGACGCTCGCGGTGCTGCTCGGCGTGAATCTCGGCCCGAACCTGACCTACGTCGGCTCGCTCGCCACCCTGCTCTGGCGGCAGGTGCTTCACGCGCACGATCACGAGCCCGGCAACCGGCGTTTCATGCTTCTCGGCGCGCTCACGGTGCCGGTCACGATCGTGACCGGCACCGTGGCGCTCTGGCTCGCGCTGCGCCTGTTCGGCTAGGCGTGCGTCAGGCGTTCGCGTTGGTCCAGTCGCAGCTGGCGACGCCGCCGGTCTTCGCAGCGGCCTGCGCGGTGCGGACCGAGGTGCCGTTGACGAAGATCTCGCAGGTGAGGTCGTCGGTGTCGGGGGACATGACGATAAGCGAGACGTGGGCCACCTCGCCGGCCGGCGTGGCCGTCTTCTGCCACGGCACCGACGCGTGCTTGTCCTCGGTGCTCGCGCCGTCGATCTCGTAGGAGACCTGCGCCGTCGTGGCGCCCGCGCCGGTCACCCGCAGCGTGACCCCGTTCGCGACCGGGTCGGTCAGGATTCCGGAGTTCCCGTCCGCGGACTCGCCGGCGCTCCCGTCCGCGGACTCGCCGGCGCTCCCGTCCGAGGAGCCGTCGGCGATCCCCGCCGCGGAGCCTCCGGCGCCACCACCGGCCGTGGCCGCCGAGGTGGGCGCCGGGGCAGCGGTCTCGACAGCTGTCGTTCCGCCGCCGGCGGCGCCGCCCTCGTTGTCGTTTGAGGAGCAGGCGGTGGTGGCGAGCGCGAGAAGCAGGGCGGTGGCGATGAGGGGCAGACGGATGCGGGTCAACGCGAGTCTCTTTCACTAGAAGGGGGTGCCCATAGCGTGACCGATATGCCGAGTGAATCCCAATTCATCCGTATGTGCTCCCCGTCATACTGACCAGGCCCCGCATTGACCCGCCTCCCTACTCTTTGTTCAACGATGGGACAAAGGGAGGGGATCATGAGACGGGTGGTGGCGGTACTCGTGGTGGCGGCGCTGACAGCGCCGGCGCTCGCCGGATGCTCGACGGTCAGCACGGAGTCGGACCAGGTCGCGTTGCACTACGACGCGGGCTCGTTCTCGAGCACCACGTACCAGGAGTGCGTGACCGAGAACAATCGCACCTGGGACGGGCCCGGGGAGAAGTACTACAAGTACCCGGCCGGCCAGCGGAACTTCGACTTCACGGGCGGCGACGACGCGGAGACCGCTCCGTTCACTGTGGTCTCCAAGGACAATCAGGAACTGACAGTCTCCGGCGGCCTCACGTTCCACCTGGACACGTCCTGCGATCCGGACGGCGGCACGCTTCGCGAGTTCCACGAGGAGATCGGCCTCAAGTTCCAGCCGACGCTTGACGATGACGGCCAGACCACCGAGCACTGGCTGGAGATGCTGCGGTTCTACATCGGCCAGCCGCTGAACAAGGCGCTCGCCACGGAGGCGCAGAAGTACGACTGGCTCGCGCTCTACAACGACCCGAACACCCGCGCGCAGTTCGAGACCGCGATCAACGCGAACCTCGGCAACGCGGTGATGGCGACGACCGGCGGCAAGGCCTACTTCGTGCAGTTCAACCTCACGCTGCAGAAGCCGATCCCGCGCAAGGAACTTGTCGACGGCCTGGCCGCGGTGCAGGTGGCGATCACCGAGCGGGAGGCGGTGAAGGAGCAGAACGCGACGGTTGACGAGAAGCTGAAGCAGATCGAGAAGCTTGTCGCCGTGCTCGGCCCGGACGGCTACGTCCTCTACGACGCCATGCAGCGCTGCCTCGTCGGTGAGGCGCCGAAGGGCTGCCCGGCCTTCCTGGCGCTGCCACCTGGCGGAAGCGTGGACGTCCCCGCGCCGGCGAGCAGCTGAAACCCTTGGGCCGGGGTTCCGCGCGCCGATACTCCGGACGTGCCGCTCACGGATGAGCGGCGGGGCGGGCCCGGGTATTCACGGGCCCGCCCCTTCACTTGACGCATGGAGGCGGCGATGGCCGGACGGTGGCGGGGAAGACTGGCCTCGGCCGTGTTGGCGGCGGCGGTCGCCACGGTCCCGGTGGTCGCGCCGAAGCTGACAAGTGTCGGCACGCCGCAGACGGCGGCCGGCTCACGTGCGATGTGGCTGTGGAGCCGGGCCGAGGCGGCGGAGGTCGTGCCGTGGGCGGCCGCGCACGGCATCACCGAGATCTTCGCCTACGTGGAGACGAACGTCGCCGCCACGCCGCAGCTGGCCCGGCTCACCGAGATCAGGAAACGGGCCGGCGCGGCGGGCATCCGGCTGATCGCGCTCAACGGCGAGCCGGACTGGGTGAACAACCCGGCCCCGGCCGTGGCCTGGCGTAAGGCGGTCACCGCCACCGGCCTCTTCGCCGGCCTGCACGTCGACGTGGAGCCGCACGTGCTGCCCGGCTGGACCACGAACCGCGCGACGCTCGGCGCCCGCTACCTGTCCATGTTGGACAAGCTGCGGACCGGCGCGACGCTTCCGATCGAGGCGGACGTGGCGTTCTGGTACGGCGAGGTCACTGTCACCGGCGGGAAGAACCTGGCGACCGAGGTGCTGCGGCGGGTAGGTGCGGTGACGGTGATGAGCTACCGCGACACCGCCACCGGCCCGAACTCGATGTACGAGATCAGCCGCGACTGGCTGGACCGGGGCGCGAACGCGGGTAAGCAGGTCCGGCTCGGCGCCGAGACCGCAGCGCTCGGCGACTGCGCGTACTGCACGTTCGCCGAGGAGGGTGCGACTGTGCTCGGCGCCCAGCTCTCCGCGCTTGACACGGCGGCCGCGGGCGATGAGGCGTACAACGGCATCTCGATCCAGCACTACACGAGCTGGCGGGAGATGGGCGCCTAGGCGCTGTATCGACGTAGGATGCCGGGCTGCGGCGAGGCCCAGGGGTCGCCTGGCCGCACGTCGCAAACGCCCACATACAACACCGGTATGAGGGCGTCCGCGCCGCGCACCCAGGCGACCCCTGGACCGCGCCTCGCTCCGACCCCCACGTCGATACAGCGCCTAACCTTTGACCGCGCCCGCGGTGATGCCGGCGACGAACCAGCGCTGCAGGAACGCGTAGAGCAGCACCATCGGCACGGACGCCACCACCACGCCCGTGAAGAGCAGCGGATAGTCGGTCAGGTACTCGCCGGAGAAGTCGAGCAGCGCCAGCGGCAGCGTGCGTTTCGCCGGGTCGTCGATGAACAGCAGCGGGTAGAGCAGGTCGTTCCAGTGCATCACCAGCAGGAAGATCGCGGTGGCGGCAAGCGACGGCAGCGACAACGGGATCGCGACCCTGGTGAACGACGCCCACGGCCCGGCACCGTCCAGCGCGGCCGCCTCGAAGAGCTCGCGCGGCAGCGTGCGCATGAAGCCGGACAGGATGAACACCGCGACCGGAAGCGTCACCACCACGTTGATCAGCATCAGCCCGAACAGGCTGTCGCGCAGCCCGAGCCGGTCGAACTGCACGTACTGCGGGATCATCATGGCCTGCGCCGGCACCGCCAGCCCGGCCGCGAACACGCCGAACAGGATCCGTGCCGGCCACCTCGGCAGCCGCGCGACCGCGTAGCCGACCAAGCTCGCCAGGATCAGCGTCACCGGCACGGAGACGGCCGCGACCAGCACGCTGTTGCCGAAGACGTGAAGCAGCCCGGCGTCGCCCAGGATCTCGCGGTAGTTGTCAAGCGTGGGCGCGGCCGGCGGGCCGAACGGCGACGCGAACAGATCCGGCGTGGTCTTGAAGGACCCGAAGACCACCACCAGCAGGGGTACGGCGATCAGCAGCGAATAGACGGCGAGCAGCCCGCGTCTCACAGGCGTGCCGCCCTGTTCTGCAACCACGTGACCACCCCGATCGCCACCATGAACACCACAGACTCCGCCGCCGCGTACCCGAGCCGGCTGTTCGCGAACGTGGTGTAGATCCGCGTCGACAGGATGTCAAGCGACGAGCGCGGCGGGTTGCCGGCCAGCCCCAGGATCAGGTCGAACGCCTTGAACGACTGGATCGTCGTGTACGCCACCACGAGCGCGGTCGCCGGCGCCAGCATCGGCCAGGTGACGTACCGGAACCGCTGCCACCGCCCGGCGCCGTCCGTGTGCGCGGCCTCGTACAGCTCCACCGGGATCTGGTGCAGGCCGGCTATGAAGATCACCATCATCTGTCCCGCGTGGAACCAGATCTGCGCCAGCGCCACCCACAGGATCGCGGTGTCCTCGTCGCCGAGGAACGTGCCGGGCAGGCCGAGCGTGTGCAGCAGCCCCAGGTTCGGGTCGTAGACGAACCGCCAGACGAACGCGACCGAGATCGAGGAGAGCACTGTCGGCAGGAAGAACAGCGCGCGCAACGCGGTCGAGCCCCGGCTCCGCGCGGCGAGCAGCACGGCCAGCCCGAGGGCCAGCACGGTCTGCCCGCTCACCACGGCCAGCAGGAACGTCAGGTTGTTGCCGAGCGCGTTCGCGAACTGATCGTCGGCGCCGATGATCCGCTGGAAGTTGCCCAGACCGACACGGTTGAAGCCTGGGCTGAACCCGTCCCAGTCCGTCGTCGCGAACTGCAGGCCCTGGAACGCCGGCAGCACGAAGAACGCCAGATACAGCGCGAGCGCCGGGACCGGGAACAGGTAGAGAGCCGGGTGCCGTCTCACCGCTTCTGGTCCACCACCCGCTGCGCCGCCTCGGCCGCCTCCTCCGGTGTGGCGCCGCCGACGACCTTGACCACCGATTCCTCGACCGCCGTACGGATGTCCAGGTTGTTGAACTGGAAGCGCGGCGCGAGCAGGGTCTTCCTGGTGAGCCACGGCGCGAACGACGTGAGGTCCGCGTTCGTGTACTCGACACCCTTCACCGTCACGTGCTGCGAGGTGCCGTTCGCGTAGACCGCCGCCACGGCCGGGTCGGAGAGGTGGGCCAGCCAGGCCAGCGCCGCGCCCTTCCTCGACGAGTTCGCGTTCACGCCGAGGATGAAGGTGGCGTTGAAGATGCCCTCGTACTTCGCCTGACCGGCCGCGACAGTGATCGGCGCGTAGAGCCCGAGCGGGAACTGCGCGCCGAGCTTGCGCACCGGGCCGGCCGCGTAGGAGCCGGTGGCCAGGAACGCGGCCTTCCCGGTGGCGAACAGCTGCATGGCCGCCTCGTTCGCGGTCCCGGTCACGCCGTCCTGGAAGTACGGCTTGAGCTGCGCGTACTGCTTGAGCGTGGTGAGGAACCAGTCGTCGGTCACCGTGAGCGTGCCGGCCTCGACCCGGGCGAACGCGTCGTCGGACGGCGCGTTGTTCATCACCATCGAGTTGATCAGCTGGCCGCCGTTGCCGCTGTCCCCGCCCGGCCAGGCGATCGGCGTCACGCCCTTGGACTTCAGGCCGTCAAGCACGCCGAGGAAGCCGTCCCAGTCCTGCGGCAGCTCGGCGTACCCGTGCCGGGCCAGAAGGTCTTGGTTTGTCACAGGCATGTTGAAGACCAGTTGGTAGGGGAGGCCGAGCTGCTTTCCGCCGCTGCTCCCGGCCGTGATCAGCGCGGGTTCGTAGGCGCCGAGGACCGGCTGCCCGGTCAGGTCGCTCCACACGCCCGCGGACGCGATGTTCGCGAACTGCGCGCCCCGGAAGGCGGTGAACGCGTCGCCCACGCCGCCGCCACGGATCTTCGTCAGCGCGGTGCTCTGGTAGTCCGCCGAGGCCGATATGTCCTGCCGGACCGTGACCTTCGGGTACTTCCGCACGAAGCTCGCGATCACCTGGTCGAAGACGTCCTTGTCCTCGGCCCGCCAGTGCGCGAACGACAGCTCACCCTCGACCGGCCCGTCGAACGCCACGGCGCCGCTGGTCTGCGGTGCGGCCTCACCGCCCGGCCCGGCGCAGGCGGCGAGCGCGGCGGCGCCGGCGGAGAGACCGGCGGCTTTGAGCAGGCCGCGGCGGGAAAGGGAATTGGACATGCGCGTACGCCTCCGTGCGTCTGTCGGTTGCGCCGGAAAACTTCCCACATTTCCTATCGACTTGCAAGGGTTTGGCGCTGACGAGGTGTGTTCACGTGCACGCTACGCCCGTGACAGTCCACGGTCGACGGTTACTCCGCGCCGGTGTCCACCACGCAGAACCGGTTGCCCTCGGTGTCCGCGAGCACCGCGAAGTCCGGCTCGCCCGGGTGCCGGTCCCAGCCCACGAAGACCCCGCCGATCGAGATCAACCGGGTGATCTCCGCGGCCTGCTCCGTGGCGCCGGCCGCGAACAGGTCCACGTGCATGCGCGGCCGTTCCTCCGCCACCGACGAGTTGAGCGTGAGCACAAGCGGCGTGCCCGGCCCGTCCTCAGGCACCAGCACCACCCAGTCGTCGCGCTCCTCGGCCGCGCTGATCAGATAGCCGAGCGCCTCGGCCCAGAAGCGGACCGCCCGAGGCAGGTCGGAGACGCCGAGCACGATCGCACCAATCCGAAGCATCGCGAGATCGTCTCAGGCCGCCGGAGGTTTACGCAGCTCAGGTCGGCAATCGGGCAGAACCGGTGTCCGATTCGCCGGATCGATGGCGGGGCGTCACGCCTGGAACGAGGCCCGGTAGCCCTCGAACCCGGCGCGCTGCTGCTCCACAAGCGGCGAGCCGTGCGGGTAGACGTGGTCGAACAGCGCCGAATGGTCCCGGTCCGGCAGGTTCAGCACCCGTTCGCGAAGCTCGACCGCGAGATGCCGTACCTCCTCCTCGATCTTCAGGAAGTAGTCCTCGTCCGCGATCCGCTGGTTGCGCAGGAACGTGGCCAGCCGCGCGATCGGGTCCCGGGCCGCCCAGGACTCCTCCTCCGCGCTCGGCCGGTACCGCGTCGGGTCGTCCGACGTGGTGTGCGCACCCATCCGGTACGTGTACGCCTCGATCAGCATCGGGCCGCCGCCGGAACGGGCCCGGTCCAGCGCGTGCCTCGTCACCGCATAGCTGGCCAGCACGTCGTTGCCGTCCACCCGTAGCCCCGGGAAGCCGAAACCGGACGCACGCCGGTAGATCGGCGCGTGGGACTGCCGCTCCGGGCCCACGCTGATCGCGTACTGGTTGTTCTGGCAGAAGAACACGATCGGCGCCTGGTGTACGCCGGCCCAGATGAACGACTCGTTCACGTCGCCCTGCGCGGTCGCGCCGTCGCCGAAGTAGGCGATCACCGCCTCGCCGTCCGCGTCCCGGGCCTTGCCGTCCAGGTTCACGCCCATGGCGTACCCCGTGGCATGAAGTGTCTGTGCGCCAACGACAAGTGTGTACATCTGCGTGTGGTGGGTTGCCGGATCCCACGCCCCCTGGTCGATGCCGCGGAACAGGCCGAACGGGAGCAGCGGGTCCATGCCGCGGGCGAGCAGCACGCCGTGCTCGCGATAGCTCGGGAACGCCATGTCCTGCGGCCGAAGCGCCCGGCCGGAGCCGATCTGCGCCGCCTCCTGCCCGTAGAGGCTCGCCCACAGCGCCATCTCGCCCTGCCGCTGCAGCGCCACGCCCTCCGCGTCGAGCCGGCGGGCGAGCACCATGTCGCGGTAGAGGCCGCGGTACTCCTCGTCGGTCAGATCGACTGAGTACTCGACCCCGTCCGCGCCTGTGGAACGCTCGATCCGTTCGCCATCCGGCGTCAAGAGCTGCACGAATCCGTCGCTCATGTTCATCCCTCCGCTGGATTTCTCAGCCTGGATCTTGAGGTGCACCAGATTCTCGCAGGACGGAGCGGCCATCCCCGGTGACCCAACACACAACGAATTCACATCGATACGGAACAGCATCGTGTCGTTAGCCGGATACTCCATTCGGGTATTGCGGGAACCTCACCCAGGAGGCACATGATGTCCGTTTCTGATTCCGGCACCCCCATCCCGCCCGGCCCGACCGGCGACGTACCGGCGGCCCCGCCCGCGGACCTCACCGAGACCGGCACGTCCGTCACTGTGGCCAGCTACCCCGACTACCAGTCCGCCCAGCGCGCGGTCGACTACCTCTCCGACAACCAGTTCCCGGTCGAGAAGACCGCGATCATCGGCACCGATCTTCGCCTGGTCGAGAACGTGCTCGGCCGCCTCACCATCGCCCGCGCCGCCCTCGCCGGACTCGCCAGCGGCGCCTACTTCGGCTTCTTCATCGGCCTGCTGCTCGGCATCTTCACCGACGGCGGCTGGCTCGGCATCATGCTCTCCGCAATCGTGATCGGCGGGATCTGGGGCGCGATCTTCGGCGCGCTCGCGCACGCGCTCACCGGCGGTCGCCGCGACTTCACCTCCCGCAGCACGCTTCAGGCCGGCCAGTACGCGGTCACCGCCACACCCGACGTCGCCGAGCAGGGCCGGCAACTCCTCGTCCGGCTGAACTGGCAGGCCAGCGGCGCCGCCTGAGATTCCACCCGGTCGATTAGGTCACAGAGGAGGTTCGGCCCCGGCTCGTGGGTATGACCCCTGTGGGGACATGACGCGAGGGAGGGGCACGGGCCACGGAATGACCAAGGATCCACAGCACGACGACGGGGACAACCACCGGGTCTGGTCGAAGATCGACCTGGTGAAGCTGTCCGCCGGAACGCTCGCCGCCATCTCATCGGCGGTCTGCGCTTCCTGGCTGGGCGTCACCGGCACGATCGTGGGGGCCGCGCTGGCAAGCGTGGTCGCCACGGTCGGGCAGGAGATCTACGCCCATTCCCTCAAACGCGCACACAAACGACTGCAGGGGGTACGCCTGGAGCAGGCGCTCACCGCGGTCGGCGCCACCGGGCGGCTGCCGTTGCAGTTCACCCGGCCCGCCGCCGCACCCACGCCCCGGAGCGGGGGCGGCGCCACCTCGGCTGCCGCAATGGCTTCGGGCGGCTTCGGCACGGCGTCCGCCTCGGCCGGTTCCGACTCGGGCCCGGCCTGGACGGGCGTGGACCCGGCGGACACCGGGGTACGCGACTCGGACGAGGAGTTCGTGGTCCTGGACCGCAGGGCTTCGAGCCGGTCGGCCACCGACGGTGCGGACTCTTCGGGCGGCTCGCCCTCGGACTCCGCCACGTCGGGCGAGGCCGCTTCGGACTTCGCCGCTTCGGGCCGGACAGCTTCGGGCGAGACTGCTTCGGACCGGGCGTCCGCCGACCGCGAGGCCTCCGGCGGAGCGGGTGCGGACGCGACACAGTCAGACGCCCGCGCGCGGTTCGGCGCGGAGCCGGGCGACGGCGAGCCGGCCACCGAGGACGGCGACGGCAACCGCGCCCACTGGGTGCGACTCGCCCTGGCCGCGGTCGCGATGTTCGTGTTCGCGATGCTCGCGATCCACGTCTTCGAACTGGTCGCCGGCGACTCGCTTGCCGGTCTGTTCGGCGACAGCTCGGCCGGCGCGACCACGCTCCCGTTCGGCGGCGGCGACCCTGACCCGGCCAGCACGCCGGTGCCACCGACCGAGACGCTGCCGGCCGGCCAGGCGACCATCGCCCCGTCCGACACGCCGCAGTCCTCGGCCCCCGCCGGGACTCCGGCCGCCACCGACTCGGCCCCGGCCACCGGAACCGAGCCCCAGCCGGACGCGACAAACGACCCGGTCGCCCCGCCCGCTGGGGACGAGGCCCCGGTCCAGGAGGCGCCCGCAGCGGACGACGCCCCCATCGGCTGACGCGGACGCACGACCGATCGAGGCTCCCCGGAACGTTCCGGGGAGCCTCGATCACGTCTGCCGCCCGTCTGATGCCCCCGCCGCCTCGATCCGCACACCTCTGCACCGTCTCGCCGGCATCCTGTGTGCGCCCTACGTCCGCAACAACCCACGCCGTCGGGCAACCGTTTGTCCCACCCCCGCTGGGATGCCTACCTCGACGAACTTTGAGTGTCGGACTCCGCGGAGTGGACGAGGGTGCGGAGAAGGTCGGCGAGGTGGGTGCGCTGGGCCGGGGTGAGGGCGGACAGCAGGGCGGACTCGCGGTTGCTCTCGGTGGTGGTGTGGCGGTCGAAGGCGGCGGAGCCGGCCGGTGTGAGGCGTACGTGGACGCGGCGGCGGTCGGCCGGGTCGGTGGCGCGGGTGAGGAGGCCGGCGTCCTCCAGGGGGCGGAGGCGGTTGGAGAGGGCGCCGCGGGTCAGGCCGAGCAGGTCGGCGAGGTGGGACGGGCTGGTGCTGTAGGGCGGGCCGAGGCGGCGCAGCGTGAGCAGCACCTTGAACTCCCAGTGGCGCAGGCCGCCGGCGTCAAGCGCGTCGCGCCGACTGCGGGCCAGGTGCCGGCCGAGGATCGCGAGGCGGGCGGCGATCGCCTCCTGGACCGGGTCCATCCAGGGCAGCTCGCGGGTCCAGGTCTCGACGTGCCGGTCCACGGAGTCTCGCATCTGTCCACCAAGGCATCGACGGGAGTCTGTTTTTTTGTGGATAGTTTTCCGGATAACTACCTTCGCCGCCATGGCCACTGTGCAGATAGACATCCTTGAGCTGACCCGCGCGGCCCACGCGCTCGCCCGGGCCGGCCGCTGGGCCGACGCCACCCGCCTGGTCGACGCGGTTCCGGCGCCGGCCGAGGCCCCCACCACGGCGGCGAGCGGTACCGCGACACCCCCGAACCCCGCGGCGGAACTCGCGCTCGCGGCGGCGGAGGTGGCGCTG
Organism: Catenuloplanes sp. NPDC051500; assembly: GCF_044454585.1. NCBI lineage: Bacteria > Bacillati > Actinomycetota > Actinomycetes > Micromonosporales > Micromonosporaceae > Catenuloplanes > Catenuloplanes sp. NPDC051500. Next base: position 599,859 of record NZ_JBITDX010000002.1, on the reverse strand, counting down.
GAGTGGGACTGGTTCGCCGGCACTGACCATGCGGAGCCGCGCCTGCGCCACCCCGCCCTCGACCAGGCCGATCCGTGGGCCGTGGCCTACGCCCGGTTGCGCGCCGCCTACCTGCGGCAGTTCTCCGGCGTCCGGGACCAGCGGGCTATCGCCGCACTTGCCGCGGAGGCGGACCGCCTGGCAGATCAAGCCCCTGACGCGGTACGCCGCGGCTGGGCGCTCTTCTACCGCGGCGTGATCGACGACAATCTGGCCGGCCGGCGCGCGGATGCGCCCGCCCGCTATCTGGCCGCGCTCGGCTCCGGCGACGACCTGCTGGACCGCGAGGCGCTGCGCCATCTCGGCGACCACGATCACGACGCCGGGCACCACGAGGCCGCGCTGGCCCGCTGGGAGCGCGCGACAGCGCTCGGCGCGCGGGCCGGTGCGGTGACCGGCACGCTCTCCCAGCAGTTGTTGCTCGCGGTGCTGCACCGCGACGCCGGCGACGAGGCGGCCGCGGTGGGGGTGGCCGGCGAGGTCGCCCGCTGGTCCGGCGCGCTCGGCGCGACCCGCCTGGCGGCCTCGGCCACCGCCTTTCTCAACGGCGTCGATCCGACCGCCGATCCCACGGACAAGACGTCACCGGAGACCGGAAGTTGATCGGGGGCGAACCATTCGGACGACGATGGTCAATTGCGCTCAGGACGTGGCGTACCACTGCTGGTTGAGGTGTTCGACGCTGTTCCAGTCGCCCCAGATCTGCACCTCGGTACCGTTCTGGAAGAGCACGTTGCGGTCCGCGTCGAGTGGCCTGTGGGTCGCCAAGCTGATGATCATGGAATATCCCTCGGGTGTCGACTCGGACCACCATTTCTGCTGGACGGCGCCGGAGCAGTCCCAGAGCCGGACCCGCGTTCCCGGATAGGCGGCGGTCTGGGTGTCCGCGTCCAGGCAGCGGCCGGAGGCCTTGTTGACGAGCTGGTCGCCGTCCCAGTACCAGGCCTGGTTGTCGCCCGTGTGGCAGTCCCACAACTGCAGCCGTGTGCCGTTGTGCGCGATCATTCCCTTATCCGCGTCGATGCATTTTCCGTTGTACGCGTTGTGTAGCTGAAAGTACTCGGGCGCTGCCTGGGCGGGCGAGGCGGGCGCAAGAAAGAGACCGGCAAGCGTGATTGATGCGGCCAGCAGAAGGGTAGAATTCACAATTCTCGTCATGCCGGAAGGCTACCGGCAATATCACACCTTTAATGGCAAGATAGACCGATTGAAACGCGCGCTCAGAGGGGTGGAGTGAGCGGCCGCCAGTCGAGCGGCGTGGAAAGGATCATGGTGCTGGACGGTGGCCCGTACGGCCCGAGCCGGTCGATGACCCGTTCGAACGTGGCCATCGACGCGGCCGCGACGCGAAGCATGCAGCAGGTGTCGCCGGTGACCCGGTGGATCTGCAGGATCTCCGGCCAGGCGGCCACGTCCGGGTCGCGGAGCACGCACATCGCGCCGTAGCAGGACATCCTGATCAGCGCGAGCACACCGCGGCCGGCCTTCGCCGGGTCGACATGTGCGTGGTACCCGGTGATCACGCCGGACTCCTCAAGTCGCCGCACCCGCTCAGCCACGGCCGGCGCGGAAAGGTGCACGCGCCGGGACAGCTCGGAGTAGGACAACCGCGCGTCCACCTGCAGCTCACCGAGTAGCGCCCAGTCCATATCGTCCACAGAGCACTTTCCGTTCGCAAAGTTGAAACGCAAAAGGGATGGCGAATCAAAGGTAGAACGGCCTGAGTACCAGCGACAAGGCATTCCGGAAACGCCGATCGCAGAGACATCATTGGCGACGTGATCGAATCCCTGACGGCGGAGCAGCGCGAGGCGAAGGCCGGGGCGAACGGCGGCGTGCCCACCGCCGAGTTCGCCGGCCGGATCCCCTACGACGCCTACACCCACGCCACCACGCTTCACTCGCTGCAGCGCACGCTCAGCGGCGACCCGGGCGAGATGTCGTTCCTGATGGTCGGCCAGATCATGGAGCTGTACTTCGGCCTGACCCGCTACGAGCTGGACGGCGCCCGCGCGCTGATCCGGGACGGCGACGCCTGGGCCGCGCTCGCCCCGCTGCGTCGCGCCGCGCTCGACCTGGAGGGGCTGAACGCGGCGTGGAAGGCGCTGAGCTGGATGACGCCGTCCGACTTCAACAGGTTCCGCGACCTGCTCGGCGAGGGCTCCGGCTTCCAGTCGGCCGCGTACCGGGAGCTGGAGTTCCTGCTCGGGCTGAAGACCGAATCGCTCATCCGGCCGTTCCGCCGCTCCGAGTCGTACCCCCGGCTGCTCAAGGCTCTTGAGGAGCCGAGCCTGTGGGACGAGACGATGGCGCTGCTCGCCAAGCACGACACCGGCTGGGTCGAGGTCTACCGGGTCGACGGGCCGGACAACCACCTGCGGATGCTCGGCGAGGCGCTGATGGCGGTGGCGGTCGCGTTCGGTGAGTGGCGGCACCAGCACCTGGTCACGGTGCGCCGCACGATGGGCGCGAAGCCCGGCTCCGGCGGCTCCGCGGGTATCGCCTGGCTGGAGCGCTCGATGGCCCGGGTGGTCTTCCCCGAGCTGTGGGAAACCCGTACGTACATGTAACTCACAGCTGTATGTGGTTGGTTCTTCGCGCGAGGATCATCGACAGTCCGTGACGGGGAGATGTCATACTGTGCAACCGTTCTATGTGGACCCTGGAGATCCGATGACGCCTGACGAGTCAGACGCGGTGCGCCGCGACGCCGAGGATCCCGGCCACCGCCACATGTTCCTCATCCCGCCCGCGGGCGGCGGCCGTTACGAGGAGTCCGCCTACCTGGTCGGCAACTCGCTCGGCCTCCAGCCCCGGGCCGCCCGCGACGAACTGCTGGCCCACCTGGACGACTGGGCCGCACTCGGCGTCGAGGGCCACGTCGAGGCGCACGACCCGTGGATGGATCTGCCGCAGAAACTGGCCGGGCCGTCCGCGCGGATCGTCGGCGCCCGCCCGGAGGAGACGGTGGTGATGAACACGCTCACCGTCAACCTGCACCTGCTGATGGTCTCGTTCTACCGGCCGTCCGGCGCCCGGACCAGGATCGTCATCGAGGACGCCGCGTTCCCGTCGGACAGTTACGCGGTGCGCAGTCAGGCCGTGCTGCACGGCTTCGACCCGGAGACCACCGTGGTACGGCTGCGCCCGCGCGACGGCGAGGACGTGCTGCGGACCGAGGACGTGGTCGCCTTCCTGGAGCGCGAGGGCGACACTGTCGCGTTGCTGCTGCTCGCGGGCGTCAACTACCTGTCCGGCGCGGTCCACGACATCCCGGCGATCACCGCGGCCGGGCACGCGGCCGGCGCGCTCGTCGGCTGGGACCTCGCGCACGCGGCAGGCAACGTCGAGCTGCGCCTGCACGACTGGGACGTGGACTTCGCGGCCTGGTGCACCTACAAGTACCTCAACTCCGGGCCCGGCGCGCCAGGCAGCGCGTTCGTGCACGCGCGCCACCTGGGCGCCCCCGCGGTCAAACGGCTGGACGGCTGGTGGGGCACGGACGCCGCCACCCGGTTCGACATGGCGCCGGTCAGCCGCCCGCCGGCCACCGCGGACGCCTGGCAGATCTCCACACCGCAGACGCTCGCGCTCGCGCCGATGACGAGCGCGCTGCAGCTCTTCGACGAGGCCGGCATGCCCGCGCTGCGCGCCCGCTCCCTGCGCCTGACCGACTACCTGCTTGACGCGCTTGACGGCATCGCACCCGGCCGCCCGATCGAGATCCTCACGCCACGTGCCGCGGAGCGCCGGGGCAGCCAGATCTCCGTCCGCGTCCGCGATCAGAACGTCGGTGAGCTGGCCAAACGGCTGCGCTTCGAGCACGGCGTGCTCGTCGACTCCCGCCAGCCCGACGTGATCCGGATGGCACCGGCGCCGCTCTACTCCACCTACCACGACTGCTGGCGGGCGACCGTCGCGCTGGCCGCGCTGTGCTGACCTGGATCGTGCTGACCGGCGCGCCGTGCTGACCGGGCGCGACGACGATTCCGTCCTGACCCGGGACGCGCCGGAGCCGGACCTCACGGTCGCCTACGGCGAAGATCAAGATCAGGTCGCGGGGGTACGCCTCGGCGACCCGGCCCGGCCGCTGCTGCTGATCCTGCACGGCGGCTTCTGGCGTCCGCGTTTCGACCTGACGCACACCGGGCCGATGGCTGAGGCGCTGCGGGAGTCGGGGTGGACCACTGTCGCGGCCGAGTACCGCCGGATTCCGGGCGATCCGGGCGCTACCGCGTCCGACGTGCGGGCCGCGTTGAGCGTGCTTCCGTCGCTGGTCACGGCCCATGACGGGCGGGTGATCGTGATCGGTCACTCGGCCGGGGGTCAGCTGGCGCTGCACGTGGCGGGCCGGATGCACGAAACGGACACCGACTCGCCCGCGCCGGGCACCGGATCACGCCCGCACGCGGTCGTGGCGCTCGCGCCGGTCGCCGACCTGCGCCGGGCTGAGGAGTTGCGGCTCGGTGGCGGTGCGGTCCGCGCGTTCCTCGGCGGCCCGGCCGGGGAGCACGCCGCGCTCGACCCGATCCGCGCCCGTTCCGTACCCCCGGAGCGCATTGTGCTTCTGCACGGCCGGCGGGACGGGACGGTGCCGGTGGAGCTGTCCGAGTCCTACGCGGCACGGCACGGCGTGCGGCTGTACGCGCCCGCGGACGCCCACCACTACTCGTTCATCGACCCGCACGATCAGCACTGGCCGATGCTTGTGGACACGCTCTCCGGGCTGAGCCGGAGAGCGTGATCCGGTGCTGCTCAGGCGCGGGTGCCGCTGACCTTCGAGGTGCCGAACGCGCCGAGCTTCACGTCGCCGGAGAGCGTGTCGCCCGCGGCCGTGACGTCGAAGCCCAGCTTGACCGGGATCGGCTTGGTGAGGTCGAGCGTGAACGTGGCGCTGTCGCCCGACGCCTTGCCGTCCTGGATCGGGGCGGTCTCGCCGCCCTGCTTGGCGGTGCCGGTGACCGTGTCACCGTCCGCGACCAGGTCGAGGATCGCCGTCTGCTTGCCCATCGGCGTGCTGATCTCTACGTTCCAGGTTCCCGAGATGCTCATGAGCGCGAGATTACCCTACCGACCGGTAACAGCGCTCCCCGTGCCCGACTCCTGCCGGATTCCCGCGGAGGCCGCACACTTGATCGATGGTGGACGAGGCGTGGCTGACCGCGGCATACGAGTTGTTGCGCATCCCGAGCACCGCGGACCGGCCCACGGAGCTGGCCCGGGCGCTGGACTGGATGATCGAGCGGGCCGATCCCGGCGCCGGCTTCACTGTGGAACGGTTCGAGTCGCGGGGCAAGCCGAGCGCGCTGCTCTACCGCGGTGACGTGCGCCCCGGCCGGTTCCGGATGATCCTCAACGGGCACCTGGACGTGGTGCCGGCGCCGGACGAGCTGTTCACGCCGCGGCGGGTGGGGGACCGGCTGCACGCGCGCGGCGCGCAGGACATGAAGCTCTCCGCGCTGGTGATGGCGGACGTGTTCCGGGAGCTGGCGCCGCGGGTGCCGTACCCGCTGGGGCTTCAGCTCGTGACGGACGAGGAGCTCGGCGGCCGGGACGGGACCGGCCACCAGGTCGAGGCCGGCGTGACCACTGACTTCGCGGTGATCGGCGAGATGAGCCGGCTTGACATCACTGTCGAGTCCAAGGGCCTGATCGACGTGACGCTGACCGCGGAAGGGCGGGCGGCGCACGGCGCATACCCGTGGCTCGGCGACAACGCGCTGCTCACGGTGGTGTGCGCGGTGCAGGCGATACTCGACCACTACCCGGTGCCGGCCGAGGAGGCGTGGCGCACCACTGTCAACGTCGCGAAGATCGACACGTCGAACGCCGCGTTCAACCAGGTCCCCGCGTCCGCGTCGGCCTGGCTCAACCTGCGCTTCCCGCCGACCGACCCGGACTTCACCGGGCGGACCGTCGCGGAGGTCACCCGGCACCTCGCCCGGATCGCCGGGCCGGGCGTCACCGTCGGCGTCGCGCACGTGGACGCGCCGCACCAGGCCGAGCGGGACCACCCGGACGTGACCGCGCTGCGCCGGGCAGCCCAGGCGCAGGGGTACGGCGGCGCGTTCCTCCGCCGGCACGGCGCCGGGGACGGCCGCTTCTACTTCCAGGCCGGGATGGCCGCGGTCGCGTTCGGCATCGGTGGCGAGGGGCAGCACGGCCCGGACGAGTACGCCGATCTGACCACGATCCCGGCATACCGGGACGCGTTGCGCGACTTCCTACTCAGCACGCGTTTGTAAAGTTCGCACCGCCGCGGCCGATGGGACAGGTACGGCGGCCGGGGACGGTGGGGATGAACGGTAAGGCGGGGCACGGTGACGTTGACGCCGGCTCGCTGCAGCATCGGCGTGTGCTCGAACTGTCGGCGCTCGGCGCCCGCATCGCCGGCGCGGCCGTCTGCCTGCTCATCTTCGCGCTCGTGGCACCGGGCCCGGCGCTGCACGGCATCCCGCAGCTGACCTGGGTGCTGTTCTCCGTGCTGCTGCTGGCCATCACCTGCCTGGTCTCGCTTGCCGCGCTGCGCAACCGCGGCCGGCCCGTCTATCCGCGGCTGAGCCTGGTGCAGATCCCGCTCGACCTGCTCAGCGTGCTGCTCCTGGTCTACGGCACGTCAGCTGACGTGCGCGCCGGGCAGATGTGGACCGTGCTGCTGGTCCCGATCTACGGCGGCGCGTTCCGCGACGACCTGCGCGGCGCGATCGCCAGCGGCGCCGGGTCGATCCTCGGGCTGCTCGCGATCGTCTTCCTGCACGACCCGGCCTGGCTGGACCCCGGCGGCGGGCTCGCGCTTGCCTTCATCCTGGCCGTGCTGGCCTGCCTGACGCTGCTCACCGGGCTGCCCGCGCGCGGCACCAACCGGCGCATCCAGGCCATGCGGGAGGCGAAGGCCGCGCTCAGCTACCAGGTGCACCACGACGCGCTCACCGGCCTGGCGAACCGGACCAGACTTCACGACTTCGCCCGGCAGGCGATGGCGGACCGGCGTGAGATGGCCGTGCTCGCGCTCGACCTGGACGGCTTCAAGCAGGTCAACGACACGCTCGGGCACGCTGCCGGCGACGAGCTGCTGAAGGTCGTCGCGGCCCGGCTGCTCGCCCAGGCCCGCGACGACGACATCGTGGCCCGGCTCGGCGGCGACGAGTTCGTCATCGTGCTCTCCGGCGCGGACGCCGGCATCGCGGCCGAGGTGGCCCGGCGCTGCATGGACGCGGTCGCGGCCCCGATCCAGCTGCAGGGCGAGACCGTCTACGTCGGCACCAGCATCGGCTTCGCCACCACCGGCACCGTCGGAATGACGGGCGTGCCCGGCACCGCGAGCTTCGGCCGGCGCGACTTCGACGGCGTGCTGCGCGCGGCGGACGCGCACATGTACATGGTCAAGGCGAACCGCAAGGGGGACTCGGCGCGGGCACAACCGCCCCCGTCCGCCGCCTACCTGGCCGAACGACGGGGCCGGCACCGGGCCGCGCTACCCCCGGGTCCAAGCGCGCGCTGACCCGCCCGCTGTACGGACAGCACGCGACACCGGCCGGCATGACGGCGTTACGCCGGCCGGTGCGAACGGCAGGAGTCTCAGCGGCGGCGGACCTTCAGGACTTCAGCGCGGCGGCGACAGTGTCGGCCACCGGGGTGGTGGGGCGGCCGATCAGGCGGGACAGGTCGCCGGAGTCGTTGACAAGCGCGCCCCGGGCGATGTTCGCGTCCACGTCCGCGAAGAGCTTCGCCGCCGGCGCGGGCAGCCCGAAGCCGGCAAGCGTCGACTCGAACTCCTCGGCCGGGAGGTCCCGGTAGACGACGGGGGTGCCGGACAGCTCGGTGACCACGGCGGCCAGCTCGGTAAGCGTGTACGGCGCGTCGCCGGCCAGCTCGTAGGCGACGTTCACCGGGCCGTCCGAGGTCAGCACCGCGCCGGCCGCGGCGGCGTAGTCGGCACGGGCGGCGCCGGCGATCCGGCCCTCGCCGGCCGCGCCGAGGATCGCGCCGTTCTGAAGCGTCTGGGGGAGCTGGCCGGTGTAGTTCTCGTGGTACCAGCTGTTGCGCAGGAACGCGTACGGCAGGCCGGCCGCCTTGATGTTCGCCTCGGTGGCCTTGTGGTCGTCGGCCAGCTGCATCGCTGTGGTGTCCGCGTTCAGGATGCTTGTGTAGGCGAACAGGCGCACGCCCTCGGCCTTGGCGGCGTCGATGACTGCCTGGTGGTCGGCCACCCGGTTGCCCGGCGCGCCCGAGATCAGCAGCACCTTCTCCGCGCCGGCGAGCGCGGAGGCAAGCGTCTCCGGGCGCTCGTAGTCGGCCTCGCGCACCTGGACGCCGCGGGCGGCCAGGTCGGCGGCCTTCTCCGGGGTGCGGGCCGCGGCGACGATCTCGCCGGCGGGTACGCCGCGGTCAAGCAGGTTCTCGACCACGAGACGGCCCAGGTGTCCGGTGGCGCCGGTGACAACGATCATTTCTGCTCCTCGAAAGTGCCGCTGTGCAGCTCAGTGCTGCAGCTCGAGCGTGTACTAACTTTTTGAAAGTACCAACGGATAGTGAGCACTAGCACTCAACGCCGCGCCAGCGAACCGGTTACCGTAAGGGCGTGGCTGAGCCCGAGCTCTACTTCGCCGACGTCTTCGCGCGTAACTGCACCTCGCGTGGGGTGCTGGAGAACGTCGCAGGCAAGTGGGGCGTGCTCGCGCTCGCGGCGCTCAACGACGGCGCCTACCGGTTCAACGCGCTGCGCCGCCGGGTCGACGGCGTGAGCGAGAAGATGCTCGCCCAGACGTTGCAGGCGCTTGAGCGCGACGGCCTGGTCCGCCGCGACGTGCAGGCGACCATCCCGCCCCGGGTGGAGTACAGCCTCACCCCGTTCGGCGCGGCCGTCTCGGGAAAGCTGGTCGAGCTGGTCGAGCTGATCCAGGGCGAGGTTGACAAGCGACCCTGACGGGCGGCTGTGACGGCCATAGGATCATCCCATGACCGTTCGATTTGGCGTGTTCGTTCCCCAGGGTTGGCAGATGGATCTCACCGAGATCGCCGACCCGATCGAGCAGTACGAGGCGATGACCGCGGTCGGCAAGGCCGCGGACGCCGGGCCGTGGGACTCGATCTGGCTCTACGACCATTTCCACACAGTCCCCGAGCCCACCATGAACAGCGTCTTCGAGTGCTGGACCGCCACCTCCACGCTGTCCCGGGACACCTCACGGGTCAACATCGGCCAGATGGTCGGCTGCAACGGTTACCGGCACCCCGCGCTCTACGCCAAGATCGCCTCGACCGTGGACGTGGCAAGTCACGGCCGTCTCTACGCGGGTCTCGGCGCCGGGTGGTACGAGCACGAGTGGAAGGCCTACGGCTACGAGTGGCCGGAGCTCAAGGACCGGATGGGCGCGTTCCGTGAGGCCGTCGAGATCGTCACCAAGATGTGGACCGAGGACTCGCCGGTCTACAACGGCAAGTACTACTCGATCGACAAGCCGATCAACGAGCCCAAGGGGGTACGCCGCCCGCACCCCTCGTTCTGGATCGGCGGCGGTGGCGAGAAGGTCACGCTGAAGCTGGTCGCGAAGCACGCGAACGCCTGCAACGTCGGCGGCGGCAATCCCGAGCTCATCACGGAGAAGCTGGCCATCCTGCGCAAGCACTGCGACACGGTCGGCCGCGACTACAGCGAAATCATCAAGTCCACCTCGATCCGCCTCGATCCCGACTGGAGCAGGACGCAGACCCAGGCCGCAATCGATTCGGTGGTGGAAGCCGGCGCCGACTACGTGATCCTCTACATCCCCCGCGTCGCCTACGACCACGACCCGATGCTCACCTTCGCCTCCGACATCATCCCGCAATACTCCTGAGTCCCTGCCCCGGGAGGCGGTTCGGCCGGCCTGATGAGAGCGTCCTGACCGGGCTGCGGCTCGGTCAGGACGTGGGTCTGACCAGCCGGTGCAGTGTGGCGCGGATGCCTTCGGTGTCTTAGGCCCGGTACGAGGCCGAGGGCCTGACAGGGAGCATCGCCGCCCCCGGCAGCCGCCCTCAAACCAAAAGCAGAGAATAGGCAGATGGCGAAACGGAAGCGGGAGACCGGCGGCGATCCGTGCCCGTGCGGCGCGGGCCCCGGCTACGACACGTGTTGCGGACGGCTGCATCGCGGCGAGTCCACTGCCACCTCCGCGGAGCAGCTGATGCGCTCGCGGTACAGCGCGTTCGCCCGTGGCGACGCCCGGTACCTGCTGGAGAGTTGGCACCCCAGCACCCGCCCGGCCGAGCTCGACCTGGGTGACGGCCAGCGCTGGCTGCGGCTGGACATCGTGGACGCCTCCGGCGGCTCGCTCTTCGAGGCGGCCGGCGAGGTGGAGTTCAAGGCGCACTACCGCGAGGGCGGGCGCACCGGCACCGTGCACGAGCGCAGCCGTTTCGTTCGTGAGGACGGCCGCTGGCTCTACGTCGCCGAGGTGTGAATCGGCTGGTCGGTGGTGCGCCGCGTCGATAACCTCCAATGAGGGGGTGACCGGCCGTGCACGGAGCGATGTTCGGCGTCACGTTCGTCCTGGCGAGCGTGTCCGCGACCGTCTTCCTGTTCATGCGATGCGAGGGGAAGGGGCGCCCGTTCGGCCGTAGTGCCCGCCGCTGGGCGCTGGCCGTGATCGGCGTGACGAGTGTGCTCTCCACAGTGACCGCGGCGGTGGCCGTGCTGATCGTCGCGCAGCTGCCGGCGGCACTGCTCGGGCTCGGCGTCGCGGCGCCCAGCTGGCTCTGGCTCGGCGAGCTCAACAGGCGGGCTGCGGACCGGCATGACCTGCGCCGGGACCTGTCGTCGCTCTGGTTGACCCGGTTGCTGACCCGGTTGCAGGAGGGGATGGCGGACGACCGGCAGGACTGGTGCGAGAAGCGCGTCGACGACGAGTGGTCGACTGACGAGCTGAGCCTGGCCGCCCGCTTCTACCACGAGTACCTGACGGAGCGGCTCACACCTGAGGAACGCCGCCGCGGCCGCATCCACGCGCAGCTCGGCGCGATCCAGTCCCGGCTGGACGTGGTGCATCTGATCGAGGCGAGCGCCAGCCGGGCCAAGGTGATCACCGCGTTGCAGGGCTCGAAGGCTACAAAGGAGCCGCGGTACGCCAAGTGTGCGGACGACCTGGGCCGGATGGCCGGGATCCTGCGGCACGACGCGTACCGTGATCTGATTCGGCTCCTCGGGCTGGCCTACAACGCGGGGCATCACAAGATGGCGCCCTACCGGCCGCCGATGCTGCTCGGCAGCCCGGCCGAGCGGGTCAGGCCAGGGCCTCGTCGGCCGGTCGAAGCGTGAAGTCGATCTGCGCGCCGAGCGCCTCGACCACTGACGCGAGTGTCCGGAGTGTCAGGTTCTCGTCGCCGGAGAGGATCTGGCTCACCCGGCCGGGGGAGACGTCCATCGCCCGGGCGAGCTCGCCGCGGGTCACCTTGTTCTCCCGCATGTACCAGGTCACCTCGTCGACCACAAGCCGGCCGAAGTCGCCACCGGCGGGCTCGTTGTCGCGGAACAGGTGTCGCATGACGGCCTCCCCAGGCTTTTCGGTTCCCTGCCTCCGATGTTAGGCAGGACTAAACCTTTAGGCAAGACTAAAGACCTAGGTCAAGAGCGGGCCCCGGGGTACGTACCCCGGAGCCGCTTTTGATCATGCGGTTGTGCAGGTCAATGAGGGTGTGGCGTTGGTGCCGTTCCAGGTGCCGGTGAAGCCGAACGACGTGCTGCCGTTCGCCGGTATCGCGCCGTTGTAGGACACGTTCTTGGCCACTGTGACGCCGTTGGAGAGCGTGGAGATCGTGGCGCCCCAACTCTGCGTCACCTGCTGCCCGTTCGCCCAGGTCCAGGCGACAGACCAGCCCTTGGTCGCGGAACCGCCGTTGGTGATCTTCACGTCGGCCTGGAAGCCGCCGCTCCACTGGCTGGTCACGCTGTACGTCGCGCTGCACGCCCCACCCGGGTTGGGTGTGGACGGCGGCGTGGTGGGCGTCGGGCTGGTCGTGGGCGTCGGGCTGGCCGTGGGTGTCACGGTCAGCGACGGCGACGGGTTCGGGTTGCCGGTGCCACCGAAGATCACGTCGCTGCAGAAGTAGTAGACCTGGTCAGCGTGGCTTGCCTTCCAGATCGTGTAGAGCACGGCCCGCCCGCTGCGGCCCGGCGCGTTCACGTTCACCGTGTAGGTGCGCCCGTTCAGCGCCGGGTCGGACTCGGTCTCGCCGCCACCCGGCGGGATCACGCCGGTCTGCCCGGCCAGCTGCAGGTCACCCCAGGCCAGTCGCTGGGTGAGCGGGTTGAACCCGGGCTTCGTCACGTAGGTCAGCAGGTAGTCCGCGCCGTGTTGCGCCTGGTCGTGCATGCGCAGCGTGAACGCGGTCGGGACGGTCTGGGCCACCCACGCGCCGGGCGTGTCAAGCGCGGAATAGCGGGTGCCGCCGGTGTTACCCGCGCTGCACAGCGTGCCGTCCGGGATCGCGGCCTGGTGGTTGCCCTGGACGTTCTCCCGGTAGAGGCCGTTCCAGTTCCACATGGCTGTCGAGTCCGCCTGCCAGGCCTGCCAGCACATCGGGTCCTGGGTGGCCATGGCCGGGTTCTGAAAGTCGCTGCCCCAGCGCTTCCAGCAGCCGTAGTTACGGGACGGCGGATTCACCGCGGAGCCGTGCGCGAACGCGCCGTCCGCCAAGCCGGTGGTGAGCACGAGCACGGCCGCCGCCACCACGAGCAGCAGGCGGCGCAGGGATTTCGGGATGGGCATGAGGACTCCAAGCACTCTCGTCGACGGTGATGCGAGAAAGTGCCCGAGCGCGGGTCGCGGTGGTGGGTCCGTGCTGGTGGGTCGCGCCGGGGCGGGCGCGGAGGCTGCCCGGCCGTCCGCGCCGTGGGGCTGCGTGGGTCGTCGGCTCCCGCAGGGCCTGAGCCTCACACAAAAGATAGATGCCTGTCAATCAATACGGCTCCACATCGAGCCTGTCGGCGGGGACGGGGCGTAGAACTCCTAAGCGACGACGATGGTCAGCAGCCCGGCTGCGATCAGCACCCCCGCCCAGAGCCGGTCGAGGTTGAACCACGCGGTGCGCAGCACCCGGAGCCCGGCCACCTCGTAGACGACGACCGCCACCACGCCCGCGGCCGCGAACATCGCGAGCGTGTGCACACCCGTCGCGGCCAGCCCGAACAGCGCGTCGCTCCCGGCCCGCGCCGCCGCGTGCCCCTCGTGCCCGGCCGCGACCGGGGCGGTGGCCAGCACCGGCAGCAGCATCAGCCCGGCGCCGTGCGCGGACGACATCAGGAACGACCAGCCGGCGAGTTCGGGCAGCGACAGCCGCATGCCGGCCCAGCGGAAGTGCCGCCGGGACAGCGCCCGCCACAGCCCGAACCCGACAAGCAGCAGGCCGCCGCCGATCGCCACCGTGCGCGTCGCCACCACCGACCGGGTCGCGGTGACAAGCGCGGCCACCACTGCCACCGAGGCGAGGTGCCCGGCCGCGATCGGCGGCAGGGAGAGCAGCAGCGCGCGGCGGGACCGTTCCTGGAGGCCGCGCGCCACCGCGAAGAGCCAGCCCATCGCCGGGTTGACGCCGTGGAACGCGCCCAACGCGGCCAGCGCGGCCAAAGACAGGATCACGGGAAGCAGTACGAGTCGGAGGACGCGTCGCCGCCCTGCAGGCGGGTCTGATGCACGCGCCGGCCCCGGAAGTCCTCGCCGTGCGGGAAGAACCGTTCGTCGAGCGTCAGCGCGTCGCCCGCGTGCAGCAGCGCCTGCCACGCGCCCACGCCGTCCGGGTAGAACTGGTCGTCCCAGGCGCCGTAGAGCGAGTTCGTCACGTAGACGCGGCGGCCGTCCCGGCTCACCTCGACCATCTGCGGGCCGCCGGCCAGCCGCTCGTCCGGGAACGACGGGTGCGGGGCGCGGCGCACGATGCCGCCGAGCTGCACCGCGCCGGCCTCGACCGGGTGGAAGGGGTCGCTCACGTCGTACCGCCGCAGCTCTCCGGTTCCCCAGCAGGAGACGTAGAGCCAGCGGTCGTCGACGGAGAGGTCGATGTCGGTGACGAGCGGTGGCACCGCACCGAACGGCTTGAGCGCGTCCGGCAGCAGCGCCGGGTCGGCCGGCTCGGCCGGGATGTCGATCACCTTGGTCACGGCCCAGCCGTCGCCGGACCCGGCCGGGTGCCAGACCCAGACCGAGGCGGACAGGTCCTCCACGCTGATCACCACGCCGACGAAACCGTGCTGCTTCGTCGGATCGTGCGCGGGGCGCAGTTCGAGCGGCATCTGGTACTGGTCGCCGAGGTCCACGCGCTGGACGTGCTTGCGCCGGCGCAGGTCCCAGAAGTGCAGCGCGTGACCGTACTTCCGGCCCAGCAGCAACTCCGGCACGATGCCGTCCTCGATCATCGACGGCGTGCCCCACTCGGACGTGACGAGCACGTCCTGGTTCAGGTGCCACCAGAAGTCGTACGCCAGGAACTGCGGCCCCCGGTCGGACTCCCACGCGCCGCGCACGTCGAACGTGGTGTGGTCGAGCACCGCGATCCCGCCCGGCCCTTCGGCGCCGTCCGCGCCGCCCAGCGCGGACAGGTAGATCCCGTCCGGCCCGCAGTGCACTGTGTGCGGCCGCGAGTAGCCGGCACGCCCGGCCAGCTCGTCCGGCTGGAGCACCTTCGTGATCACCGGCTGGCGGGGGCCGGCCTTGGTGTCGAGCACGTAGACGCGCGACGAGCGCAGCCCCGGCACGATCAGGTAGCGGCGTTCCACGTGCGGGTGCGGCGCGGCCGGGCAGAGCGCGCTGCTGCACGCGTTCCACCCGAAGTGGTGCAGCTCGTCGCCGATGTGCGGCAGCTCGGTCCAGCCGACCACCCGGCCGAAGTCCGCCGAGCCGGGATCGGTGTCCACCACCGCTATCGCGTCCGGACGTTCGGCCGCCCGGTCGAACGCGGCCACGTAGGCCAGGCGCTCCGGCGGCGCGCCTGCGGCGTCGCGGGGCGAGGCGTAGAAGCTGGGGTCGGGTTTCCACAGTGCCATGGCAGCCTCCTGGGTCGAGAGTCAAGCCTAGTATTTACGTAGGAAATGTGGGTAAGCTCCGGGAACATTCACTCCTCTCAGATCGAGGTTCCCATTGACCGGGGCGCATGTCATCGCGGACGCGGCCGAGGCGCTCGACGTGGCACGCCGGCTCGCCGCCGAGTTCGCCAAGGACGCGGCCGCGCGGGACGCCGAGCGCCGGCTGCCCCGCGCCGAGCTGGATGCGCTCTCCGCCGCCGGACTGCTCGCCATCACCGTGCCGGCCACGCACGGCGGCGCGGGCGTCGACACCGTGACGCTTACCGAGGTGATCCGGCTGCTCGCGGCCGCCGATCCGAACATCGCGCAGATCCCGCAGAGCCACTTCGTGTACGTCAACGTGATCCGGGCCCGCGGCACCACGGAACAGCAGGCGTTCTTCTACCGCGAGCTGCTGGCCGGCAAGCGGTTCGGCAACGCGCAGTCCGAGGCCGGCACCAAGCACGTGCAGGACTACCGCACACGTCTGGTGAGGGACGGCGACGGGTTCGTGCTGGAGGGAACCAAGCACTACAGCACCGGCGCGCTCTTCGCGCACTGGATCCCGGTGCTGGCCCGCGGCGACGACGAGAAGCTTCACGTCGCCTACGTCCCGGCGGACGCGCCAGGCCTCACCGTGATCGACGACTGGAACGGCATGGGCCAGCGCACCACCGCCAGCGGCACGGTCCGGCTCGACGCGGTCCGGGTCCCCGCGGACCGCGTGCTGCCCCACCACCTGACGTTCACCGGGCCGCAGCTGCACGGCGCGGTCGCCCAGCTGCTGCACGCCGCGATCGACGCCGGCATCGCGGACGGTGCGCTCGCCGAGGCGGTCGAGTTCGTGCGCACGAAGTCCCGGCCGCACTTCGAGAGCGGCTTCGACAAGGCCTCCGACGACCCGCTGCTCATCCAGCGCTTCGGCGAGCTGGCGATCGAGGTGCGCGCCGCCGGCGCGCTGCTCGCCGACGCGGCCCGCGCGGTCGACGCGGCCCGCGCCGAGCTGACCGAGGAGAGCGCCGGCGCGGCCTCCATCGCGGTCGCCGCGGCCAAGGTCTACGCGGACAAGGCCGCGCTCGCGGTGACGAACGCGCTGTTCGAGGTGTCCGGCACCCGGTCCAGCCTCGACCCGCTCAACCTGCACCGGCACTGGCGCAATGCGCGCACCCACACGCTTCACGACCCGGTCCGCTGGAAGACCCAGCACATCGGCCGCTACACGCTGAACGGCACCCTGCCGCCGCGGCACGGACTGCTCTGAAGGAGATTTAATGAGGTTCCACTGGTTCCTGCCCACCTCGGGCGACAGCCGGGACGTGGTCGGCGGCGGTCACGGCGTCGCGCCCGGCGCGTCCTCACAGGCCCGGCCGGCCACCGTGGCCTACCTCGGCCAGATCGCCCGCTCCGCCGAGCAGCTCGGCTTCGAGGCAGTGCTCACGCCGACCGGCGCCTGGTGCGAGGACGCCTGGCTCACCACAGCGATGCTCACCGAGGTCACCGAGCGGCTGAAGTTCCTGGTCGCGTTCCGCCCCGGGCTGCTCTCGCCGACGCTTGCCGCGCAGATGGCCTCCACGTTCCAGCGGCTCTCCCAGGGGCGGGTGCTGCTCAACGTGGTCACCGGCGGGGAGAGCGCGGAGCAGCGGGCCTACGGCGACTTCCTGGACAAGGACTCGCGGTACGCCCGTACCGACGAGTTCCTGCAAGTCGTGCGCGCACTGTGGCGCGGCGAGACGGTCACGCTGCACGGCGAGCACGTGCACGTCGAGGGCGCCCGACTCAACCGGGTGCCCGACCCGGTCCCGGAGATCTACTTCGGTGGCTCGTCCGCCGCGGCCGGCCCGGTCTCCGCCCGCCACTCCGACGTCTACCTCACCTGGGGTGAGCCGCCCGCGCAGGTCGCGAAGAAGCTGGAGTGGATCCGCGGGCTCTCCGCCGCCGAGGGACGCACCCAGCGGTACGGCATCCGCCTGCACACCATCTCCCGGGACACCTCCGAGGAGGCGTGGGCCGAGGCGCGGCGGCTGTTGCGCGGCATCTCCGACCAGGAGATCGCCACGGTCCAGGCCGGACTGCACAAGAGCGAGTCCGAGGGCCAGCGCCGCATGCTCGCGCTGAACGGTGGCAGCCGGGACAACCTGGAGATCTCGCCGAACCTGTGGGCCGGCGTCGGCCTGGTCCGCGGCGGCGCCGGCACCGCGCTTGTCGGCAGCCACGCCGAGGTCGCGGACCGCATCGAGGAGTACGCCGCACTCGGCATCGACGAATTCATCCTCTCCGGCTACCCGCACCTCGAGGAGGCGTACTGGTTCGGCGAGGGTGTGCTCCCGATCCTGCGCGCCCGCGGCCTCTGGCGCCACCCGGCCGGTGACCCGGCCCCGCGCGACGCGGTGAGCGTCCCGTTCGCCCCGCCGGCCCTGGCCGAGCCGGTGCGGTCGAGTTGACCGCCGGCCCTTCTCGGTCTCGGATACCTGTCACTCCGCGCTGGTGAGTGGTAGCCGGATCTGGAAGGACGTGCCGGAGTCGGGGTTGAGGAGGGCGATGGTGCCGTGGTGCCGCTCGATGATGGCGCGGCTGATGGCCAGGCCGAGGCCGCTGCCGGGGATGGCCCGGTCGCGGGTGCGGGAGCTGCGGTAGAAGCGGGAGAACAGCCGGTCGCGCTCGTCCGGCGGGATGCCGATGCCGTTGTCGGAGACGACCAGCTCCGCGGCGTAGTCGCCGTCCGCGGACAGCGTCACGGTGACCGCGCCGCCGTCCGGGCTGTACTTGATCGCGTTGCCGATCAGGTTGTCCAGGACGCGTCGCAGGCGCATCCGGTCGCCGGGCAGCACGAGTGAGTCCGGAAGTGTGGCGTGAAGCGTGATGGAGCTGCCGGTGAGTGAGGAGAGCGCGGCGCCGACCGCCTCGCGGACCACCTCGGCCAGGTCGCACGGGGTCATCTGCACTGTGGCGTGGCCGGTGTCGAGGGCGGCCAGGTCAAGCAGGTCGTCGATGATCCCGCGCAGCAGCGTGGTGTTGCGGTCGATCACCTCAAGCAGCGCGGGCCCGTCCGCGGCCAGCTGCGCGGGCGACGCCTCGCGGAGCAGGCTGGTGTAGGCGCTGATCGAGGTGAGCGGCGTGCGCATCTCGTGGCCGATCAGCGCCAGGTACTCGTCCTTGCTGCGGGCCAGCTGCAGTTCCAGGTCCTCGGCGCGGCGGCGTTCCAGGAACTGGCCGACGTGTGCGGCGATGCCGGCCAGCAGCGCGACAAGCGCGTCCTCCGGATCCTCGACGACCTCGGCGAAGAACGCGAGCACGCCGAGCGTGCCGGTGCCGGACCGGACCGGGATGGCGAGCGCGGCGTGCAGCTGGGACGTCTCGATGGTGTCCGCGGGCAGCAGCGCGGTGCCGTCGGCCAGGTCGCGGATCCAGACCGGCTCGCCGGTGAGCCAGGCCTTGCCGGAGAGGCCCTGCCCGTACGCGAGCTGGTCCGGCACGTGCATCTCCGCCACGCTGCCCGGCGCGCTCCAGTGCGCGGCACTCCGCAGCACGCCGCCGGGGCCGTCGACAAGCCACAGCTCCGCGTGCGCCCAGCCGAGCGTGGCGACCACCGCCTCCAGCACCCGCGGCCCGGCCTCCTCCGCGCTCGACGCCTCGGCAAGCGCGGACGTGACGGCCAGCTCGCAGGCGCGGAACCGCTCGGTGCGCTTGAGCTCTGTGACGTCCTGCAGTGCGATCACGGCGCCGAGCCGGGTGCCGCCCGCGTCCGAGATGGGTTGTCCGTCGACGAGCAGCACGCGTGGGCGTTCGAGGGCCGGGCCGGCCAGCACCTCGAGCCCGTGCAGCTCCTCGCCGCGGAACGCGCGGGAGAGCGGCGTGTCGTCCGGCGCCATCGGCCGCCCGTCCGCGTGCCGCAGCCCGAAGTCGAGCGGGTGACCGCCGGGCGCGAACGGCGCCGGCGTGCGCCCGGTGAACCGCAGCATCGCCGCGTTGATCAGCACGCGACGGCCGTCCGCGTCGCAGGCGACCACGCCGTCGTGCAGGTTGTCGAGCACGGCGTCCAGGAAGCGCCGGTGCCGGTCCGTGGTCTGCCGGGCCTCGCGCTCCGCGACGACAGTGCCGCACACCTCGGCCGCGTGCCCGACCATCGACTGCTCGGCCGCGGTCCAGTCGCGCGGCCGGTAGTCGACCACGGCGCAGACGCCGACGATCGCGCCGGCCCGGGAGCGGACCGGATATCCGAGGTAGGCGCGGGCGGCGGCCAGCCGGATCGGCGCGTCCGGCGGGACCCGCTCGTCGTCCTCGACGTCGTGCACCACAAGCGGGCTCCCCGAGTCGAGGATCAGGCCGGCAAGCGTGGACGCCGCAGGCACGGCGCCGAGGCCGGCCCACGCGTCCGGCAGCGCATATCCGCCGCTCATCAGCGCGCGCCGGTCCTCAAGCAGCTGCACCAGGCCGGTCGGTGCGTTCGCGACCCTGGCGGCCAGCTCGGCGATCCGGTCCGCGGCGTCCGGGACCAGCGAGCGGCGGGAGAGGTCCACCCAGTCGGCGTCCGTGTCGCCGGGCGCCGTCACGGCGATGCTGCCCGTCGTCGTCACCGTCCTGATCCTCCCGTTTTTCGCCGCTCCTGCGCCCTCAGACTAATGCCGTGAGACACGTCAAAACCGGCAATTCACAGACGCGAGGGTACGACCCGAGCGTGACCCGGCCCGCTCAGAGGCAAGCCCGGCCGTCGTCGCTGATGCCGCTCACCGCGCCGCCACGCTGCCGCGCTCACGCGCGACGGATGAGCTGGATCCGTCCTCGGCACGCCCGCGCGCGCCGGGTCCCAGGCCGGTCGGGGAGTGCGGGCGGTTGTCCCGGGCACCCGCGCTCACCAGGTTCAGGCCGGTTGGGCGTGCGGGCGGTTGTCCCGGCACACGCTCGACGTGTTCCGGCCTGATCGGGGCGCGCGGCGATCAGGTGGGGAGGTCCGCGCGCGCGGTCCGCACAGCGAACGGGGTGCTCCGGCGAGAACACCGGAGCACCCCGATCGAGCGTTGCCTCACGCGGAAGCGGTCGCCTCCACGTCGCGGACGGTTCTCGCCGGGCGCGGCGTGAGCAGCAGGCCAAGCGTCGCGCCGATGGCCGCCCACATCGCGGCCAGCTCGGCAAGCGACGCGACCCGGAAGTCCCAGATCAGCTGCGGTGACACGTCCGCCGGGATCTCTCCGGTGGCGGCCGGCCAGATGACCAGGATCAGCGCGTAGCCGACGAGGCCGGTCAGCACGCCGCCGGTCACCGCGACCGGCCCGGACTGCCCGCGGGCCAGCAGCACCTGACGGACCAGCACGGCAAGCCAGGCGATCGCCGCGGCGGCCGCGATCAGTGACAGGTACTGCGCGGTGCGGGCGTCCACCGTGTCCGGGTCGCCGACCGCGGGCGGGTTCGCCGGGTACTTCAGCGCCGGTACCAGTGCGAACGCGACGAAGCCGAGGAACGCGAGCAGCGTGGCCCGGCCGAAGTCGGTCCGGCCGGGCAGCCGGTGCCGCACCTTCGCGAACACCACGGCGAGCACAAGCGCGAGGCAGACCGCGACAGCGATCGCGGCGACCATGCCGCCGATCACCTGCATGGTCCGGCCGACCAGCTCGGGTTCGGCGGGCTCGGCTGCGGTGCGGGCCTCCTCGACGGCGAGCGCGCGTTCGATGACCGGCTCGACCACGAAGAACGCGACGAGGGAGGCAGCCACCCCGCCGGCGACGCCCGCGAGGGCGCCACGCCGGAGGATGCCGCCGAGCGTCGGTGAGGACACTATGGGCGTGGTCATGTCGGAGTGCCCCGCGCTCAGTGGCAGGGGACGCCGAGCGCGTGCCGGCCGTCGTGGGTGAACTCGTGCAGGTACGCCGCGACCTGGCCGGTGGTGACCAGCCCGTTCTCCTGGAGAAGCAGGTAGAACACGATGAGCGCGACGGCCGCGAGCAGCCAGGCGAGCAGCGGGACCCTGATCGGGGCGACCGCGGCGGTGGGAGCGGAACTGGCA
Source organism: Catenuloplanes sp. NPDC051500 (assembly GCF_044454585.1). NCBI lineage: Bacteria > Bacillati > Actinomycetota > Actinomycetes > Micromonosporales > Micromonosporaceae > Catenuloplanes > Catenuloplanes sp. NPDC051500. The sequence continues at coordinate 578,788 of NZ_JBITDX010000002.1, read as the reverse complement.
GACGGCATGATTGTTGATCCTCTCGTCCATGCCTCGTGGCGATGTGATGCGGCGCCACGGCCGGTCTCCTGGCTCCCGGATCAACACGCCCGTTCCTGCCTTCCCAGACCCGAAGGTCCGGTGGCGAGGGTGGAACGGGCACTTCCCGGTCACAGTGGCGAGGACCACGCCGGATTTACACCGGCTTCCCGAGCACCGTGGCCTGCGCAGCTTACGCCCGGTGAAAATCGCGCGACAAGAGGAGGTGATCTATCTACAACTGTTGCTGCTCCTCATCGGTGGCGGAGCGGTAGAAGATCATGTCGTAGATGCGGCGATGCGCGGTGACGCCCCGGCGCTCGAACTTGGTCATCGGCCGGTGCTCGGGCCGTGGCGCATAACGGTCGAAGCCGTTCGTCAGGCCCGGTTCCGCGGTAAGGCTCTCCATCATGGACTGTGCGTAATCCGCCCAGTCGGTGGCGCAGTGCAGCGTGCCGCCCGGGCGCAGCCGGGAGCGGAGCAGCCCGAGGTGTGCGGGCTGGATCAGCCGGCGCTTGTGGTGCCGCGCCTTGGGCCACGGGTCCGGGAAGAAGACGTGGATCGCGTCGAGCGAGGCGGGCGCCAGCTGGTGCCCGACGAGCGTGACCGCGTCGCCGAGCGCCACCCGCACGTTGGTCAGCCCGCGGCGCTCGCTCATCGCCAGCAGATTGCCCACGCCGGGCGTGTGCACCTCGACCGCCAGGTAGTCGCGCCCCGGGTCGGCCGCGGCCATCGCCACTGTCGCCTCGCCCATGCCGGACCCGATCTCCAGCACGACCGGCGCCTCGCGGCCGAACAGCGCGGCCAGGTCGAGCGGCAGCGCGTCGGCCGGGTCGAGCGGCACGTCGACGCCGTGGCTCTCCCAGAGGCGCTCCATCGCGTCGTGGTGCTTCGGACTCATCCGCCCCCGCCGGGGATGGAACGTCCGCACCCGGCCGTGCGGCAGCGCGTTGATCTGCTCGGCCAGGCCGGTGATCTGGTCGTCAAGCACACCCAGCTGGTCGGCAAGCCCCAGCTGGTCGGCAAGACCCGTGTGGTCCGCAAGCCCCGTCTGGTCCGCAAGCCCCGTGAGGTGGAGCGTTGCGTCAAGATCAGTGTTCGTCTCGATACTCATCAGACCCCAGACAATACCCAGGGGGTACGACAGAAGCGCAGCTCCCGCCGTACCCCCTTTCGGGTTTGGTGGTGTTTTGTAGTTGTTTATCCGAAAGTGCAGGTGGCGGTAGTTGTCGGATTACTCCCCGTCCACGACCCGATGAACCCGACCGTGGCATTCCCACCCGGCGGCAGCACGCCGTTCCAGGCCGCGTTGCCGACCGAGACGTCCGCACCCGACTGGGTGACCACGCCGCCCCAGGACTGGGCCACCTGCTGCCCGGCGCCGAACGTGAACCGCGCGGTCCACGAGCGGCTGGCCGTGACGCCGGAGTTCGCCACCGTCAACTCGCCCTGGAAGCCGCCCTGCCACTGACCTGTCACCCGGTAGGAGGCGGTGCATCCGGCCGCGGGCGTCGGCGTCGGCGTGGGCGCAGGGCTGCCGGTCCCGGTCGGCGTCGGGGTCGGCTGGGTACCGGTCAGCGCCTGGACTAGCGGGGGATACCACCGGTTGGCGATCTTGACGTCGCCGGCCGCGTTCGGATGCACGCCGTCGCTGGTGTCAGTGGCCGGCACGAACCCGGTCCACTGGTCGACCACGGTGACCGGCGAGGCCGCTGTCGTCCGGGACGCGGCCCACGCCGGGATCGCCGCGTTGAACGCCACGGTCCGCGCCGCGCACTCGGTGCAGCTCGGCGGGTCGACCGGGATGATCTGCGCGACCAGGATGCGCATGGCGGGGTTGCTGGCACGCATCTGGTCCACGAGCGTGCTGAACGCCGCCAGGATCGTGGCCGGCGCGATGTTGCTCCAGACGTCGTTCGTGCCCAGATGCATGATCACGACGTCCGGATCGGTGGCGGCGAGCCAGCCCGGGAGCAGCGACTGGTTCGCGATGTTCGTGGCCAGGTAGCCGCCGTGGCCCTCGTTCTCACCGTCGTAGACGAAGCCGCAGCCCTGCGCCGGCAGCGTACCCACGAAATCGGTGTTTGTGTATCCGGCCGCCTGCAACTTCTGCCAGAGCAACGCGCGCCAGCAGCCGGGCGAGCCGGTGATCGAGTCGCCGAGCGCCATGATGCGCACCGGGTCGGCCGCCAGCGCTCCGGCCGGTGCGGGCCGGATCATGAGCAGGGTGAGGGCGACCGCGCACAGGGTGGCGGCGGTCGCGAAGAGACGTGTTCTGGGGGACATGGTTCAGCTCCGAACGGGCTCGCTGCGAATGAGGCAGCGTGGCGACGCTCCCGCCGCTGGTGGTGGAAGGCTTGCCCTGCCTCCCGCACGACGGGCCCGAACGGCTCCGGAGATATTTTGTTTCTTCTATGTCAGCTTTTCAAGGGGCGGGGGTCCGGCTGCGACCCCTTGCTCACCGGCACGCGCACGTTGCCGCCGGTGTCCAGCCGGAAGACCCACGACCGGCCGTCCCGCTCGCCGGTCAGGAACGCGGTCCGTGTCGTGAGATAGCTCAGCTCCCGGTCGCCAGGCACGCCGAGCGTCCGCTTCGTCCCGGCGGACAGGTCATACTCGACAAGTTGTAGCGCCCCGCCCTCCAGCGACGCGGTCCAGCTCAGGCGCATGCCGTCCGGCCGCCACGCCGGCACGGCCGCGAACCCGTCCCGCTGCCCGCCACCGCCGAACGAGGCGAAGTCCTCCTCCACGGCGCCGGCGATCGTGCCCACGGTCAGGCACGCGTCGTAGATCGCCTCGCACTGGCCGCCGCGGAACGCGATCCGCTTCCCGTCCGGCGCCCACGACACCGCGTTGTCCTGCGCGATCCGCTCCGCAAGCGTGCCCCGCGCCGGCGCCGGCTTCTCCACCGGCAGCGGCTGGCCCTTGCACTCCGCCGGGAACAGCACCTCGGGCTTCGGGCTCTTGGCCGCCCCGTCGATCCGGTAGACCGCCGGGCCGCCCACGCAGCCCGGCGCCATGAACGCCAGCCAGCGGCCGTCCGGCGACCAGTCCGCGCCGCCCGAGGCGTATCCGCTGAGCCGGCGTGGCGCGGAGCCGTCCGCGTTCATCACCCAGAGGCGGTTCTTGACCAGGTAGGCGATCCGCCTGCCGTCCGGCGCCCACCGCGGCCGTGCGGCGCCGCCGTCCCTGGTGAGCTGCCGCTCCACGCCGCCGCGGGTCACGAACACGTTCCCGTCGCGGACGAACGCCAGGTCGGCCGCGACGTTGCTCTGCTTCGCCGGCCCGGCCGCCTGCGCGCCCTGCGGACAGCACACGGCCGCCACAAGCATCATCAGGCACGCGACCGCACGTCCACCGCTGACGGTCCTGCTGCGCATCACGGTTCCCCCGAGCTCATGACCTGCCACGATCTCGCGGCTATCGCTGCCTGTCCTGCACGGCACCCGATCGACGCAACCGAACGGCACCTGAGCGCTTCCCGCCTCGCACCCTAAGCCGGAACGTCGCTTACGGGTCGGAAATGCCGCATTTCGGGCGCGTTGCGCCGGTGGCCTTCGCGGGCATGGAGAAGCGGCGGCCCGTGGTGAACGGGCCGCCGCTTCGCTCCGATGGATCCGGCGTCGAACCGCGACGCCGCTCCGTCATCGGCGCCGGGGCGCATCGCCGGTGGCGCGTAGGCCGCATCGCCTGTGACCGTATGCCGCGCCGCAGGCGGTGCGTGGGTCACACCGCCTGCGACGCGGGGGTCGCACCGCCTGCGACGCGGGGGTCACGACGTCGGCGGTGCGTGGGTCACGACGTCAGCGGTGCGGGTCACGACGTCAGCGGTGCGTGGGTCGTGACGTCGGCGGTGCGTGGGTCGTGACGTCGGCGGTGCGTGGGTCGTGACGTCGGCGGTGCGTGAGTCGCGGTCTTGGTGGTGCGTAGGTTACGACGCCGTCGACCACATCGCCGCGAACGCCGCGGCCTCGCCTGTCAGCCAGCGGTCGATGTCGGCCGGCTTCGTCGCCGCACCCGCCCGGAACACGTCCCCGCGACGCACGTCGACAAGGACCGGCTCCGCGTGCGGCAGTATCTGGTCCATGTAGGCGGCCATCAGGTGCAGCGTCGCGACAACTGTCTCGTCACTCGGCGGCGTCTCGTCGAAGTGCAGGCGGACCGCTTCGGCGCGGCCCCCCTCGTACCGCAGCCCGAGGTGGGGGTTGATCTTGACTGGCAGACCGCCGATCACCGCGAGCGCGTCATGCGTCTGCGCGAGCCACAGCTTGTCCAGATCGCCAAGTGACTCCAGGTAGCGGGCCGCCCCGGTGGTGGACGCCTCGTACAGCGGACGCCATCGGGGCTTGACCGCCTGCACCACCGCCTCGAGGTGCGTTCCCGGCGTCCGGAACTGGATGTCCGCCTTGAGCGCCTTCACAAGCTGCCCGTGCGGGTTGAACCCCGACTTCGCCTGCCGCGCCCGCCGGAGCCCGCTGACGAACGAGGCCTTCCTGGGCCCGGTGCGGCCGACGTAGCGGGTGAACGACAGCATCGTCGCGTACGGCGTGAGATCAGTCTCAAGTGTGGGCACGGTTGAAGATCCTCCCTGGTGGGGTGGCGTCTTTCGTACACACATACTAATCGACGGGTACGACATTTTCGACCCGCGGCGACGCCCCCGTGACGGATTGAGAGCGGCCGGACCCGCGTCTCCATCGGCGACTCAGCCCGCCGATCGGCCAGAGGGAGCCTGGCCACCTACGTCGTGGGGGCCGGGTCAGGTGGGGCTGGTGGTGGCGCGGTCGTCGGCCAGGACCTTGGTCAGTTCCTCCGGCGGCAGCGGGCTGGAGAAGAAGAAGCCCTGGCCGAAGGCGCACTGCAGGCCGCGCAGCCGGTCAAGCTGGTCCGGCGTCTCCACACCCTCCGCGATCTGCGAGATCCCGAGCGTCTCCGCCAGGTTGACAAGCGCCTGCGTGACCGCGGAGCTCGTGGAGTCGTCGCCGAGCCGCTGTACGAACGACCGGTCGATCTTGATCGCGTGGATCGGCAGGTTCTGGAGGTAGCTGAGGGAGGCGTAGCCGGTGCCGAAGTCGTCGAGGGCGACACGTACCCCCATGTCCGCCAGTTCGGTGAGCGTCACCGCCGCGCCGTCGAGGTCGTAGAGCAGCGACGTCTCCGTCAGCTCGAGGATCAGCCGGCTCGCGGGCAGCCCGGAGTCGAACAGTGCCTGGCGTACGTCGTGCACAAGCCGCCCGGCCAGCACGTGTCCCGCGCTGACGTTTACGCTTACCGAGAACCCGTTCTCGCCCTGCCATTCGAGCGCCTGCCGGCTGGCCTGGTGCAGCACCCACCTGTCGATCTCCGGCAGCAGCCCGTTCGCCTCCGCCGCCGGCAGGAACATCGCGGGCGGGAGCAGTCCGCGCTGCGGGTGCTGCCAGCGCAGCAGCGCCTCCGCGCCGGTGACCCGCCCGGTGTCGAGGTCCACCACCGGCTGGTAGTGGATCCGCAGTTCACCGCGGGCCAGCGCGCTGCGCAGCTCACCGTCGAGCTCCATGCGGTTGAGCGACTCCGCGATGAGCGCCGCGTCGGCGAACCGGTACCGGCCCTTGCCGTCCGCCTTGGCGGCGTAGAGCGCGAGGTCAGCGTCGCGGAGCATGCGCCCGGGGTCGTCCGCGTAGCCGTCACCGAGCGTGATGCCGATGCTGGCACCGACCGAGGCGTCGCCGCCGTCAGTCCGGACCGGGCGGGTAAGCGCCGCGAGCAGGCGGCCGGCCAGCCCGGCCGCCTCCTCCGCCGAGGATTCCATGATGAGCAGCGCGAATTCGTCGCCGCCGAGCCGGGCCACCGTGTCGCCGGCCCGGGTGAGCGCGCACAGCCGCTCGGAGACAGCGACAAGCAGCGTGTCGCCAGCGCCGTGGCCGAGCGTGTCGTTGACGTTCTTGAACCCGTCCAGGTCGACCATGAGCAGCGCGGGCGTGTACCCGGATCCGGGCGTGAGCGCGGCCGCCAGCCGTTCCGCGAAGACCGAGCGGTTCGCGAGCCCGGTCAGTGGGTCGTGTGCGGCCTGGTGGGCGAGGCGTTGCCGCTGCTCGGTGAGTTCGGCGGTGAGGCGGGACGTCATCCACAGTGTCAGCGCCTGACGGGCCAGGATCGCGCCGATCATGAGCGTGGTCAGCACGACCACGACCAGGTCGATGATGCCGGTGCCGAGCACGTGCGCGAGGCTGATGGTCAGGCCGGCGATCGCGGGCAGGTAGGGCATGACCCAGCCGCCGACGATCGTGCGCGGCGACCAGGCCGTGTCGCCGCCGGTGGCCAGCGGCAGCCCGGGTGTGCCGGCGATCAGCAGCACCACCAGGACCAGCAGCCCGGCCAGCGTACGGTCGACGTCCACCGCCGTGTTGATCTCCAGGTACGTCGCGGCCAGGTTGTAGCAGGCGGCAAGCGACAGCGCACCGCTGAACAGGCCGAGCGCGGGCTGTCCCTGCGCGCCGGAGAAGAGCAGCAGCGCCACGGCGAGCACCGCGAGCGAGCCGATGGTGTACGCGATTGTCACCACCGACCGGCCTGACGCGGCGAACGCCCCGGTGTCGTGAAGCGCCGGCTCGACCGCGAGGATCCAGCCGGGCATCAGCAGCGCGGTGCTGATCTGCACGCCGTCGAGCGTCATCCGCAGTTTGCCGGCCCAGCCGGCGGGCGCGGTCGGCAGCATCAGCAGCGCGCCGAACGCGCAGACGAACGTCATCATCGTGGGCAGCGCGACGACGGCGACCGGGACCAGCTCGTGGCCGGCGAGCAGGCCGGCAAGCATCAGCAGGTTCGAGCCGAGCCACAGGGCAAGGCCGATCGCGCCGACCGCCCACAGCCAGCGGCGCCCGGACCGGCGGCGCATCGCGGCAAGCGTGTAGGTGATGAGCCCGCCGGCCAGCGCGGCACAGAGTCCGGCCTGGGCGAACGTGGCGGGGAGGAAGAGCACCGCGATCTGGTAGAGCACGGCGGCGGCGACCGCGCCGGCGGCGTACCGTACGCCGGTCAGGGGTTCAGCGCGGGTCACCGGAGCGGGCCTCCCAGACGAAGTCGACGGCCGTGGCCTGCGGGGTCGTGGTGGCGACCCGGTAGGTGAAGCCGTACGGGTGTGACTGCTCGCCGCCGCCGGGCTGCCAGGTGCCGACGCCGGTGCGGTAGGCGGTGGACCGGGCCGCGAAGTCCGCGACCGTGCCGTCGTAGACAGTGCTCTCCTCGCCGAACGCGGCGCACGACGGGCCGCTGCCGGCGACGATCCGCAGGCGCACCTGCCCGGCCGCCGCGTCGACGAGGTTCGCGCCGTAGAGCCGTACCGAGACACCCGGGTCGCCGGCGTAGTGCACCGTCGCGCAGTGCTCGTCGTCCGTGCCCGGGGTCATCCCGGCGATCTCCAGCCGGGCCGTGCCGGACGAGTGCTGCGTCACCGACACGGTGCCGCGCTGCCAGGCCGCGACCGGCGCGGGCAGTGACGCCGCGTGCCGCTGCCAGACGAACCCGCCGGTGAACAGCAGGGCCAGTACGAGCGCCGCGCCGATCAGGTTGAGCCGGGCGCTGCCCGCACTGCTCTCGCTTGCCGCTCCGGCCTCGTTCCCGGCCATGGTCGGATCCTCCACGTCACCACCGGCGCGGCGGGGGATGCCGCGCTCGGCAGGTTGTATCGGCGTTGCGGCCTGGTACCTGAGCAACGGCTCGCACCGGAAAAACCCTCAGCCGGCACCCGTGGGGGCCGACTGTGCGGCCAGTCCGGTCCCCGAGCCGTCTTCGGTGTGGCAGGTCTCCCCGGAAGGAGCCGGTATGCGTTTTACCCGTAGAGGACTGCTGTCCCGCGGCGCCGCACTGCTCACCGTGGCGCTCGGCGTCGCGGCGGTCCCGGTGCCGGCGGCCGCGGCAGCCCCTGTTTCAAGGCTCCCGCACGCGGTCGGTGGTTACGTCCAGAGTCCGATTCTGCAGAAGGTCAGGGGTGCGCATGCGACCGCGGACCTGCCGGTGAGCGTCGATCTGCGGTCCTACGCCCCGTCCCCGGGCGACCAGGGCCAGGTCGGCTCGTGCGTGTCGTGGTCGATCGCATACCAGATCATGGGTTACTACGCGAAGCGTCAGGCCGGGGTCGGCGCGCCCTACGCGCCGCTCTACCTCTACATGCGCACGGTCGCGTCCGGTGGCGCGCCGAGCGCGGGCACGAACCCGGACAACGCGCTCACCGTCGCGTCGGCCGGCGGCGTGGACACCCAGGAGCACTACTTCCAGGGCACCACCGGGTGGCAGACCCCGCCGACCGCGGACGAGATCGAGAACGCCAAGAAGTACAAGGTGAGCGGCTGGCAGCGGCTGTGGGTCGGCGCGAACCAGGGCGCGAACGCGCAGACCGCGGTGAAGGAGGCACTCGCCTCCGGCCAGCCGGTCGCGATCGGTTTCCCGGTCTACCAGGACTTCATGAACCTCAGGAGCCACACTAACTACACCACCACGAGTGGTACGAGTCTGGGCGGCCACATGGTCGCGCTGATGGGCTACGACGCCACCGGTGTGATCATCCGTAACTCGTGGGGCACCGGCTGGGGCAACAGCGGCGACGCGCACCTGTCCTGGTCGTTCGTGCAGACCGCGGTGAACGGCGCGTACACGGTCAGCGGGATCAGCACGCCGGCGAGCCAGGTGGAGCTGACGCCGTCCGTTGCGTCGCTGTCCGCCAAGTCCGGCCCGGCGTCCGGCGGCACCGCGGTCACCATCACCGGCTCGGGCCTGTCCACCGCGACCGCTGTGCGGTTCGGTGCCACGTCCGCGCAGTTCACGGCGAGCACGTCCGGCGGCGTCACGAAGCTTGTCGCGACCGCGCCGGCCGGGGCGTCCGGCTCCACGGTGAACGTCACTGTCACCAACGGCGCGGGGACGAGCGCGGCCGGGACCGGCACGACGTTCGCGTACACGCCGAGCGGGCCGTCCGTGAGCGCGCTGTCGCCGTTGTCCACAGTGGTCTACGGCGGCACCACGATCACGCTTACCGGCGCGGACCTGACCGGCGTCCGCTCGGTCACGGTCGGGACCCGCACGGTGTCCTACAAGGCGGCGGCGGGCGGCGCGTCGCTGACGTTCGCCGCGCCGGCGCAGGTGGCCGGCGCCTACCCGGTCAAGGTCACCACGTCGTACGGCGTCAGCACTCCGGTCACGCTTACCTACGTGCCGCCGAACGCGCCCGCAGTCACGGCGACGTCGACGTCCACCGCGTCCACGTTCAAGGCGACACCGCTGACGATCACCGGTACGAACCTGCTGAAGGCCACGATGTCACTGGGCGGGAAGACCGTCAGCGGCACGGTCACGGACACGAAGATCACGGTGTCGCTGCCGGCCCGCCCGGCCGGTGACGTCCCGCTGACCATCACCACGGCCGGCGGCGCCGCGACTGTCACGGTCAGCTACACCCCGCCCGCGAAGCCGGTGCTCAGCGCGCCGGCCACGACCGGGCTGACGTACAAGGCCACGCAGATCACGCTTGACGGGACGGCACTTGCCGACGCCACCGCGCTCACGCTCGGCAGCCAGAAGCTGACCTTCACCAAGGTCTCCGCGACGCAGGTCAAGGCCACGTTCCCGGTCAAGACGGCAGGCGATTACGAGCTGCGGGTGACCACGCCGGGCGGGACCAGCGACCCGGTGACGTTCAGCTACGTCGCGCCGGCCAAGCCGGTGATCAGCACGCTGAGCGCGACCTCCGCGCCGCAGAAGAAGACCATCACGATCACCCTCACCGGTACGGGACTGACCGACGCCTCCGCTGTCACGCTCGGCGGAACGCGCACCACGTTCACCAAGGTCTCCGGCACGCAGCTGAAGGTCACCTTCCCGGCAAAGGCCGCCGGCACCTACGACGTGCTGGTCACCACGCCGGGCGGAACCAGCGAGAAGGCCAGTTTCACATTCACCACGTGATATCGGACTTCACCGCAGGGTTGGGGTAAGAAAAGCGGGGCCGTGCCACGGATGGCACGGCCCCGTTCTACTCGTCTTTGCGGGACTGTTCCGCGAGGAACCGCTCCAGCTCCGCGCCGAGCTCGTCCGCGGTCGGCAGCTCCACGGCCGGGCTGGCCAGCAGGCTGTTGGAGGCGCGGCCGCGCACGAACGCGTCGTACTGCTGCTCCAGCGCGCCGACCAGGTTCGTGCCCTGTTCGTCGTCGGCGATCTGGCGGTCCACCTCGGCGCGGACCTCAGCCGCGGAGGCGCGCAGGCCGTCAAGGGTCAGCAGCAGGCCGGTCGAGTGCGATACGGAGCTCAGCAGCGTCTCGGCGGCGGCCGGGTACTCGGTCTGCGCCAGGTAGTGCGGCACGTGCACGGCGTACCCCATGGCGTCCTTGCCCTGTTCGCCGAGCCGGAATTCGAGAAGGTTGCCGATGCTCGCCGGCACCTGCACCTTCTGCATGAACGACTCCTGGTCGCCGAGGAGCGCGGGCCGGGTGGCGTGGCCGGTGACGCTTGTCGGGCGGGTGTGCGGGACCGCCATCGGGATCGCGTTCAGCCCGATGGTGAGCCGGACGCGGAACCGCTCGATGAGCTGGGTCACCGCGGCGATGTACCGCTCCCACTGGAGGTCCGGCTCGGGGCCGGTGAGCAGCAGGAACGGCGCGGAGACCTCGTCGTGCACCAGGTGCAGCGCGAGCGACGGCGCGTCGTAGCTGACCCAGTGGTCGCGGTCGAAGATCATGGTGGGCCGCCGGGAGCGGTAGTCCATCAGCTGATCGAGGTCGAACGTCGCGAGCACGGTGCTGTCAAGCGTCGTGAGCAGGTGGTCCACCGCGAGCTGGGTGGCGCTGCCCGCGTCCACGAAGCCCGTCATCGCGTGGACCAGCACCGGCTCGTCGAGATCCTCGAGCGTCGGCAGATCGTCGGTGAGCGTGTAGAGCCCCTCCGGATCGAGCACCGGACTCCCCCTCCTGGATAAGAACAAGCCGACTCGGCCAACGCGCCGGCATAACGCCTCATTCCCGCGCCACCGGGCGTTCCCCGCGAAATTCTCTCAAATTCGCCACGCGGCGTGTACGGCAGCCACCTCATCTTCGGGCCCGGGCCGCCGATGGGGGATCGGAGGAGAAGGCGGTACGGCGGGAGAGTCGATGCGACGGTCTACGGCGGCGTTCTACGGTGTGACGGGGACCCTGGTGTCCTCGGCCGGTGTGCTGATGCTTGCCGCCCCACTGCCGGCTGAGATCCGGCTGGTGGTGGTCCCGGAGGCCGCGATGCTCGCCGCGGACCTGCTTGCGGTCGCGTTCGCGGTGCGGGCCGCGCGCCGTCCCGGGCTGGCGGACGGCACCCGGCGTGCGTGGTGGATCTTCGCCTGCGCGTTCGCCGCGCTGTGCACCGCCTCGGTCCTCTTCGCCGCGGTCCCTGATGCGAACAGGTTTCCGGTGCCGGGTCACTGGGTGCGGCTCGGCGTGTTCCTGCCGCTGATGCTGACCGGGTTGCTGTCCATGCCGCGGCGGGCCTCCGGGCAGCTCGCGCACCGGAAGACAGCGCTTGACGTGAGCGCTGTGGTGGTCGGCGGCGCGATGTCGATGTGGTACCTGGTGACCGGCCCCGCGCTGGCGGCCGGCGCGTCGCTCGGGCGGGACGGGCTGGCGTTCGCGCTCACGTACCCCATCGGTGATCTTGTTCTGCTCTTCGGGGTGACGCTCGTGCTCGTGCGCGGCGTGGACGCGACGATGCGGCTGCCGATGGCGCTGCTCGGGGCCGCGTTGCTGCTGGAGATCGTCGGCAACACCTATCTGGGGTACCTGGCGGCGCATCCGACCGGACCGGCAGTGGTGCAGTGGATGTTCTTCTGCTGGATGGCCGCGCACACGCTGATCGCGACCGCCGCGTTCGAGGCGTCCCGCACCGGGGGAGCGTCCCAGGTTCCGGGGCCGGCCTCGCTTGCGTTCAGCCGCCTGCCCTATCTCGGCATCGCGGCAGGCCTGGCGTTGCTCGTGGTGGCCACGCTGCGGGAGGGCGAGATCTACCCGTGGACCGGGCTGGTGCTCGGCGCCCTGCTGCTGGTCGGCATCGTGGTGCTGCGGCAGGTCGCCACGTTGCGGGAGAACCACGAGCTGGCTATCACTGACGGTCTGACCGGCCTGGCGAACCGCTCCCGGCTGCACGACGCGCTCGGCCGCGCGCTGGCCCGTGGGCAGCGCTCCGGGCAGTCGACAGCGGTGCTGCTTGCCGACCTGAACGGGTTCAAGCAGGTAAACGACGGGCTGGGGCACGCAGCCGGCGACCGGATGCTCGTCGAGTTCGCAGGGATGTTGCGCCGGGCCGTGCTCGGTGCGGACGTGGTCGGCCGGCTTGGCGGCGACGAGTTCGCTGTGGTGCTGCACGACATCGGCACGGCGGAGAACGCGCAGTCCGTGGTGCGGCGGCTGCGCCAGGAGATGGAGTTGCCGATCCTGATCGGCGACGTGGTGGTGCAGGTGCGGGCCGCGATCGGCGTCGCGGTGACCGGTCCGGGCGTGCACGACGCGGACACGCTGCTGCGGTTGGCCGACGAGGCGATGTACCGGGCGAAGCGGGCCGGGAAGGACGGCGTCGACCCGGAGGTGGAGGCGCTGGCGTTCGAGCTGGGCGACGCGGTCGAGGCCGGTCAACTGCGCGTGCACTACCAGCCCATCGCGACGCTGCCGGACGGCCGGATCGTGGGGGTGGAGGCGCTGGTCCGCTGGGAGCACCCGGAGCGCGGGCAGATCCCGCCGCTGTCGTTCATCCCGCTGGCCGAGGAGACCGGCGCGATCCGGCAGATCGGCGCATGGGTGCTGGAGCAGGCCTGTCGGCAGGTCGCGGCGTGGCAGGCGGCCGGGCACGCGCTGCACCTGGCGGTGAACGTGTCGCCGCGCCAGCTGGAGCCGGGGCTGGCCGAGCGCGTGTTCGCGGTGCTCGACGCGGCCGGGCTGCCCTACGGGGACCTGATCGTGGAGGTCACCGAGAGCGTGCGGGTGGAGGATCCGGTCGCGGTCGCGGAGCTGCGGACGCTTCACGACCGTGGGATCCGGATCGCGCTCGACGACTTCGGCACCGGCTACTCCACGCTGCGGTACCTGACCGCGCTGCCGGTCGACATCCTGAAGATCGACAGGTCGTTCGTGGCGAAGCTGGACGGTACGCCGGAGGGCGCGGTGGTGGCCGAGACCGTGCTGCGCCTGAGCGAGATGATGCATCTGGAGACGGTGGCGGAGGGCGTCGAGTCCTCAGGTCAGGCCGCGGAGCTGGCCGGGCTGGGGTGCGTCAATGCGCAGGGTTTCCACTTCGCCAAGCCGATGGACGCGGGCGCGGTGTCCGAGCTTCTGGCCAATTCCGCAGTCACCACCTGATTTACCGTTTAATCGGTAAATTTCCGTCATATCGTGTGGGGGTGACGACGCAGGCGGCGGGTGTGGCGGTCGCGGTCGGCGACCTGCTTGTGGACGCGGGCCTGCTCACCCGGCAGCAGATGTCCGACGCGGTGCGCACCCGGATCCGTACCGGTGCCCGCCTGGAGACGATTCTGATCACCTCCGGCGTGGTCCGGCGGCTGGACATCTACCGCGTGCTGGCCCGGGGCTGGAACATCCCGTACCTGGAGGACCTGGACGCGTACCCGGTGGACGAGCAGTTGCTCTCCGGCCTGGAACCGACTGAGCTGGTCACCGCGGCCTGGTTCCCGGTGCGCCGGCACGACGACGGCTCGGTGCTCGTCGCCACCGCGGAGGCGCCCACGGAGCGGCGGCGTGCCGAGGTCTCCCGGCGGCTCGGCGGTGCGAGGATCCGGTTCACGGCCGTCACCGGTCTGGACATCGACGTGGCGGTGATGCGCGGCTTCCGTGGCCTGGTGCTTGAGGAGGCGAGCCTCGGCCTGTGGCGCCGCGACGAGAACCGGTCCGCGCGCACCGTGCTCAGCCGGGGGCAGCGCTGGTTCTTCGGGATCGTGCTCGTCGTGCTTGTGGTGCTCTCCATCCTCTTCCCGCGTCAGGTGCTCGTCGCGCTCTCCGCCACCGTCGGCGCCGCGTTCCTGCTTAGCGTGATGTTCAAGTTCGCCATCTGCCTGTCGGGCGCCCGGTTCGAGCGGTACGAGACGGTCACCGGCGCGGACGTGGCCGCGCTGCGCGACGTGGACCTGCCGGTCTACACCGTGCTGGTCCCGGTTTACCGAGAGGCGAACGTGGTCGGAGACCTGGTCGCGAACCTCGGCGCGCTCGACTATCCGCCCGCCAAGCTGCAGATCCTGCTGCTGCTTGAGGAGGAGGACGACGAGACCAGGGACGCGGCGAAGGCGGCCCGGCCACCACAGACGATCGCGTTCGTGACAGTGCCGGCCGGCCAGCCGCAGACCAAGCCGAAGGCGTGCAACGTCGGGCTGTTCCTGGCGAAGGGCGAGTTCTTGGTCATCTACGACGCGGAGGACAAGCCGGACCCGGACCAGTTGAAGAAGGCAGTTGTCGCGTTCCGCAGGGGTGGTCGCAGCCTGGCCTGCGTGCAGGCGGCGCTGAACTACTGGAACGCGGAGGAGAACGCGCTCACCCGGATGTTCACGCTCGAGTACTCGTTCTGGTTCGACTACATGCTGCCCGGCCTGGACGCCAGCAGGATGCCGATCCCGCTCGGCGGCACGTCCAACCACTTCCGTACGGACGCGCTGCGCCAGCTCGGCGGCTGGGACCCGTTCAACGTCACCGAGGACGCGGACATCGGGATCCGGGCGGCGGCGCTCGGGCGGACGGTCAGCGTGATCAACTCGACCACGTTCGAGGAGGCGAACCGGGCGTACGGCAACTTCATCCGGCAGCGGTCGCGGTGGATCAAGGGGTACCTGCAGACCACGCTTGTCCACCTGCGGCATCCGGTCACGCTGCTGCGGATGATCGGGGTCCGGTCCGCGTTCGGGTTCGCGCTGCTTGTCGGCGGCACCCCGCTGACGTTCCTGTGCGTGCCGCCGCTGTATGCGCTGTTCGCGGTCTCGCTGCTGCTGCCACCGGGCGCGCTGTCGCCGTACTTCCCCGGCTGGGTGCTCTGGAGCGGCCTGGCGAACCTGCTGATCGGCAACGCACTGATGATCTACGTGTCGATGATGGGCGCGTTCAAACGGCGGCGGTACCGGCTCGTCGCCTGGGGTCTGGTGAACCCGCTCTACTGGCTGATGCACTCGATCTCCGCCTACAAGGCGCTCTGGCAGCTGATCACCCGACCGCACTACTGGGAGAAGACCACCCATGGCCTCAGTACCGTCGCGGGACACACGCACACCGCAGACGGCGCCGTTCAGACCTGAGTGGCCACCGCTGACACCGTCGACGATCACCGGGCGGCCGCAGCGGATCAAGACGGAGAAGTCGAAGAAGACCACGCGGCGGACCGGTGCGACCCGCGGGTGGATGGTCTGGCTGGCCTTCAGCGCGCCGTTCGTCACGCTCGCACTGCTCTACAACGGGGACGTCACGGCGAACGCGGAGACCGACCGGATCGGCTCCTACATCAGGTGGGGCTCCGACGATCTGAGCTTCGCAAGCCGGCTCTTCCCGCCGCTGCCCGCGGCCGTGGCCGGGCTGACGCCGTTCGGCACCCGGGGGCTCGGTGTGGCAGGCGCACTGCTGGCCGGCGTGGTGCTCGGTGTGCTCGCCGAGCGTCTGACCAAGAGCCTGCCGGTCTGGCTGGCCGGCGTGCTGCTGGCCGGCCTCGGCGCGCTGCCCGCGTTCGGCGTGCTCGCGGTAAGCGACTTCGCCGGGTTCGCGGTGGTGGCACTGCTCAGCATGGGGCTGGCCGGGATGGTGCGGTTCGTGGCGGACGGCGACACCGGCGGCGGATTCGCCTGCGGGCTGGCCATGGGCGCGGCAGTGATGTGCGATCTTTCGGCCGTGCTGTTCACGATCATGCTGGCCGTGTCCTGCGCCCTCATCATCCGGCTGCGCGGCTTCGGCGGCGCGGAGGTGGAGCCCGGGCTGATCCGGGCGAGCATGCTGGTGATCGTGTTTCCCGCCGCGACCGCGCTGGCCGGCTGGTCGTTCCTGGAGTGGCGGTTCGCCGGCACGTTCTACCAGGGGCTGGACGGCCGGTGGGGGCCGAATGTGATCACCGGCGGCCTGGCGGGGCTGGCCGCGCACCCGTGGCGGGAACTGGGAGAGGCGGTGCTGCGTACCCCGGTGTTCCTGGCGGTCCTGTTCCTCGGTGTGCTCCACCGCCGATGGATCTCCGTGCTGCTGCTCCCGTCGCCGCCGCTGCTTTTCGGGCTGGCCGTCGCGCTCGGCCTGCCGTTGTCTCCACAGGAGGCGCTGCTCGTGCTCGGCGTGACCGCGCTTGTCGCGCCGATGCCGGCCGGGCGGGTCACGATCGTGGTGCTGTGTGTTGCGGTCGGGGCACAGCTCGGCCTCGCATGGGTGTGGTGATGTGGCGCGGGGGTATCACAGTTGAAATCCTTATCGAGGAGGCACCGACATGGCACGCATCGTCGACCGTATTCAGAAATTCCTGCGCTCGCCCGCCGGCCGCAGCGCCACCCAGCGCGTGCAGCGGGAACTCGCCAAGCCGCAGACCCAGCAGAAGCTGCGCGGGCTGCTGACCCGGCTGTCCGGCAAGCGACGCTGACCGGCATCCTGTGACATCCCACCACCCCAGAACGTCTCCCGGAGCGCACACGTGACCGTACCGCCGGATGGGTTTTCCGCCGCCTCAGCCGCCGCCGATGACGACGACCCGATCGTCGAGGACGAGACGATCGCCACCCCGCCCGGCAAACTGTGGGACCGGATGAAGAGCGATCCGCAGTACGCACCGGAGCACCTCGCCCTTGAGGCGGTGCGCCGGCTCGGCCCGCAGGCGCGCGACTGGGCGGAACGGTCCCGCGCGGCCCAGCCGGGGCTGCCGGCCGACGTGCTCGCCGAGCGCGCCACGAAGCGGTTCCGCACCCACGCGCGGCTCTCCGGCGCGGTCTCCGGCGCGGCCGGGCTGCCCGGCGCCGTGGTCGACGTGGGCGTGCTCGCCTGGACCCAGGCGCGGATGGTGCTTCACATCGCGGCCGCGTACGGCATCGACCCGACCCACCCGGACCGGGCCACCGACCTGCTGGTCCTGCAGAAGGTGCACAAGGCCGCGGAGACCGCCCGGACCGCGCTCGGCGTGGCCGCGGGCCGGGAACGGGCAAGCGCGCTCTTCGCCCGCGCGGGCGGCACGCCGATGGCCGGCGTGATGCTGCGGCTCGGCCTGCGGCTGGCGCAGATGGCCGGCGTGCGGGCGGCGAAGCGGATGGTCGCGAAGGTCGTGCCCGGCGCCGCGGTCGTGCTCGGCACCTGGGCGAACTCGAGCGCCACCACCTCGCTTGCCAAGCGCGCGGTGGAGATCTACCGGGACACGCCGCCGCGGGCGCTCGCCGCTCAGTAGGGGTAGGTCTTCTCCGCGATCGCGGCCTGACCTGCGACGTTCGGGTGGAAGAAGTCGAGGTGGTTGACGAGGTCGAGCGTGAACCGGACACGGTGCACGGCGCCCTCGTCATCCCGGCAGCGCTCGCCGTACGCGCGGCAGGCCCGGCGCAGCTCGCGGTTGTAGTCCTCGATCCGGGTGTCCACCGCGCGGCGGCGGTCCCGGTCCGCGTCCGCCACCGAGGCCGGGTTCGCCAGCATGCTCGGGCAGATGCCGTGGTTCCAGGCCGCGACCGCGCGCTCGTCCGTGTGCCCGGTCTCCCACAGCCGGTAGACGTCCGGCACGCTCGCGACGAGCACCTCCGCGTCCGGCAGGCCGTCCTTGAGGCGGCCCAGCGCGGCATCGACCTGCTTCCTGAAGTCCGCGACCGGTGTCATCGCCTCCAGGCTGGGGCGGCAGGCGTCGTTCGCACCGATCAGGACTGTCACGTACGCCGCGTTCACGCCGACCGCCTCGTCCGCCTGGCCGCGCAGGTCGGCGGCGCGCGCGCCCGGCTCCGCGAAGTTGTGCGCGTTGTCGGTCATCGCCGCGTTGCCCGTACGGATGCGCCGGTAGTGGCTGTTCACGTCGTCGTCGAAGCCTGTGGACCAGGAGTTCCGCAGGCAGGACAGGGGCGGGCCGCAGGTGCCGTAGCCGGCGGTAATCGAGTCGCCGAGCGCGGCCATCGAGCCGGGCAGGTCGTCGCGCGGCGGCTCGTTCGGCTCGCCGGGAGCGCTGCCGGCCTCGCCCTCGCAGGCCAGCGCCACCGCGCTCAGCACCGCCAGGACCGCGACCTGCAGGCGTCGTGACATCTACGATCCCCCGATGCTGCGGTGCGTGATTGACCTGTGACTTTACGGGGTGAGGGCCCTGGGAAGTATGCCAATCTATCTTCCGGGGGACCCCGGAAAACGTTATCTTGAAAGGCCCGAGCCGGAGGGCTGCCATGATCGATCGCGGTCGTCTTGCCACCCTGCTGGCCCGGGAGCACGCCACCTACGCCGACCGCAATCCGCGTTCCGTCGCCGCCCAGGCGCGCGCCCGGCACCTCCTCGGCCGGGCTCCGGCGATGCACAGGACGCCGCTTCACCTCAGCGGCGCGCATGGCGCGCACGTCACCGACCTTGACGGCCACGACCTCACTGACTTCTGCCTCGGCGACACGGCCGCGATGGCCGGCCACTCGCCCGCGCCGGTGGCCGAGGCCCTGCGCCGCGCCGGACTGGGCATGATGCTGCCCACCGAGAACGCCGAGAACGCCGAGAACGCCGAGGACGCGGAGGCGGTCGGTGCGGAGCTGGCCCGGCGCTTCGGGCTGCCGCTGTGGGGCTTCGCGCTCACCGCTGCGGACGCGAACCGGTGGGCCGCCCGGCTGCTGCGCGCGGTCACCGGACGGCAGGTGATTGTGGTGCACGCACACAGCCGTGGCGAGGACGGGCGGCCGCGTGACCGGGCCGGAACCCGGGTGGTGGAGTTCAACGACGTGGACGGCCTGGCGCGGGCGCTTGCGCACGACGACGTGGCGGCGGTGCTGATGGAGCCGGTGCTGACCGGCGCCGGCCTGGTCACGCCGGAGATCGGCTACCTGGCCAGGGTCCGCGAGCTGACCCAGCGGCACGGGACCTACCTGGTCAACGACGAGACGTACACGTTCTGCGAGGGGCCGGGCGGCGCGACCCGGGCCTGGGAGCTACAGCCGGACGTGGTGACGATCGGGAAGGCGATCGGCGGGGGAGTGCCGTCCGCCGCGTTCGGCATCACCTCGGAGCTGGCCGACGCGCTCGCCACCCGGCCCGGTCTGGACCTGTCCGGCGCGGGCGGCGACGCGCTGTCGATGGCCGCGACCCGGGCGACGCTCACGTCAGTGCTCACCGACGACGCGTTCACGCACATGATCTCGATGGCCCGCGCGTTCGCGGCCGGCGTCCGCCTGGTGCTGGACCGGAACGGCCTGACCTGGTCGGTGTGCCAGCTCGGCGCGCGCGTGGAGTACCGGTTCGTCTCACCGGCGCCGCGCAACGGCTCCCGGTCCGCCGCCGCGGCCGACCCCAAGCTGGAGGACTACCTCTACGTCTACCTGGCGAATCGGGGCGTGCTGCTGACGCCGGGGCGCACCGCGGCACTGATGTGCCCAGACACCACGCTCGACGACGTCGCCCGGCACCAGGAGGCGTTCAGCGGGGCCGTCAAGGAACTGGTGTCCTGAGCCGGCGGGACCGGCTCCGGAGCGACGTGCGGAGCGCCAGCGGAGCCCGGCGCTCCGGTTTGCCCGCGGGAGCGTGCGGGCCGGACCACCGCGGGAGCGGGAAGATGATCTTAGGACCAGGACTGCTTGGGAAGTACGACGATCTGGCCGAAGAACTCCTCGATGTTGCGGACCACGTTCTCGAACTCGTCCAGGTCTATCGGCTTCGTCACGTAGGCGTTGGCCTGGAGCGTGTAGCTGGACAGGATGTCCGTGTCCGCCTTGGACGTGGTGAGCACCACGATCGGGATCAGCCGCAGCCGCTCGTCCGACTTGACCTCGGCCAGGACCTGCCGGCCGTCAACGCGAGGCATGTTCAAGTCGAGCAGGATCAGGTCGGGGCGGGCCGCCTCCGCGTGCTTGCCCTCGCGGCGCAGGAACTGCAGCGCCTCCTGCCCGTCGCCGACCACGTCGACGTGCTTGGGGTTGCCGGACGCCTCCAGCGCCTCCTCGATCATCAGCACGTCGCCCGGGTCGTCGTCGACCACGAGGATGCGAACCGGCTGTGTGGAGGTGGACATCATCACCGGTGGTCCTCTTTCGTTCGCGTGCGGGACAGCAGTCTATGACACCCGCACCGCGTTACCCGCTGATGAGGGGCCGCAATCGCGCTTTCCGGAGGGCCGGTGGGACGTGCCGCGGATACAGGCGTGCCGGCCAGGCACGGGGGAACCTGGCCGGCACGCGGTCCGAAGGTGTTGCCTGTTCAGCAGCCGTCGGGGCCGAAGTGGCCGCGGAGCTTGGTCAGCGCCCTGGTCAGCAGGCGGGAGACGTGCATCTGCGAGACGCCGATCTGGTCGGCGATCTGCGACTGGGTGAGGTTGCCGTAGAAGCGGAGCGTCAGGATCTTCTGCTCCCGCTCGTCGAGCGTCGCAAGCGCCGGGCCCAGCGCGACGCGCAGCTCGGCCAGCTCGAACTCACGGTCGACGCCGCCGAGCGTGTCGCCCAGCTCGGTCGAGCCGTCCGCGGTGGCCGGCAGTGAGAGCGAGGTGGCCGTGTAGGCGCGGGCGCCCTCGAGGCCCTCCAGGACCTCCTCCTCCGTCACCTTCAGGTGCGCGGCGATGTCCGCGACCGTCGGGGAGCGGCCCAGCGACTGCACGAGCGAGCTGTTCGCCTCGGAGATGGACAGCCGCAGCTCCTGGAGCCGGCGCGGGACCCGCACGTCCCAGGTCCGGTCGCGGAAGTAGCGCTTGATCTCGCCGATGATGGTCGGGATCGCGTAGCCGGCGAAGTCGACACCGCGCTCCGGGTCGAACTTGTCGAGCGCCTTGATCAGTCCGATCGTGGCGGTCTGCTCCAGGTCGTCCATCGGCTCGCCACGGCCGGAGAAGCGCAGCGCCAGGTGGCGGGCAAGAGGCAGCCACGCCTCGATCGCCTTGTCGCGCAGCGCGTCCCGGGACGGGTGTCCGGCGGGCATGGCGCACAGGGTCTGCAGGAGCTCGGTTGCCTTGTCCGCCTGGGCGGCGCGGCCGAGCGTCGGAGCCTTGATGTCCGTCGTCGCCGTGTCGGACGTCGTCGTTGCCGTCATGGTGGTCCTCCCAGCACCTCGGGTACCTCCGGGCCCCGGGGGCGCAGTCGACGGTTGGTGCACGCTATCGACCGGGGGCTCGGCGCCGTCATTACTAGCCGTCGCGCACGTACCCCAAACCATCTTTTTCAAAAATTATTTGTCATCCACCAATCGAGTTGGGCTACCATGTCGCTCCGTGATTGGGCAACTACTGTTTGTGACGGACTTCCGACTCCCAACGGGAACGATGACTGTCTATGATGTTGCCCGTGGCACGGATACTTCTCGTACCCGGGCGAAGCGCCGCCTCACCCGATCACTGGCAGTCCCGCTGGGCCGCCGGCCACCCGGAATACCACTGGGTGCCCCGTCCCGGCGGCCCGCTGTTCGACCTCGACCTGCGCGTCGCCGCGCTGCACCGGGCGGTCACCGCGTCCGCCGAGCCGGCCGTGCTTGTCGCGCACAGCGCCGGGTGCATCACTGTCGTGGTCTGGGCGAGCCTGCACGCCGGGCCGGTCAAGGGCGCGCTGCTCGTCGCGCCCCCCTACATCGATCCGGAGTGGAAGCCGGGGCCGGACGATCCGGACGAGCCCGCCATCGACGTGCCCCGGCATGCGCTGCCGTTCCCGGCGATCCTTGTCGCCAGCCGCACCGACCCCTACGCGGAGTTCGAGGAGTCCCGCGACTACGCGGAGGACTGGGGCGCGCAGCTGATCGACGCGGGTGACGCCGGGCACCTGCACAGCGCCGCGGGGTACGGCCCGTGGCCCGCCGGCGAGCAGCTCCTCAAGAACCTGCTGTGAGAAACAGCCCGCGCTGGCTAGGGTCGAGTGATGATCACGGTGCGGCGGGCGGAGTCAGCGGACGCGGCGGAGCTGGTGCGGCTGCGGGCCGTCATGATCCGGGACGCGTTCGGCGAGGGTGACCCGCCGCAGGGGGAGTGGACAGGCATCGCGGAGCGGCAGTTCCGGGTGCGGCTCGGCGACTCCGCCGGGCTGCTCGCCGCGTTCGTGGTGGACCGGCCGGACGAGCCGGGCCTCGCCTCGTGCGCGGTCGGCGCCGTCGACACCCGCATCGCGAGCCCGCAGTCACCGACCGGGGAGAGCGGTTACATCTTCAACGTGGCCACCGACCCGGCGTACCGCGGCCGCGGCTACTCCCGCGCGTGCATGGAAGAGCTGATCGAGTGGTTCGCCAAGCGCGGCGTCGCCTGGGTGTCGCTGCACGCGTCGCCGAGCGGCGAGGCCGGCTACCGGGCGCTCGGCTTCACGCCCCCGCGGCACACCGCGCTGCAACTCGACCTGTGGAGCCGATTCGCTCAGGAGGTCTGAGCCCTGGCCGATCCGTGAGGTCGCCACCGCCACGGACGGCGGCCGCGGACCACGGAGGGCGGGGACAATGCACGCACGATTTATCGGCCTCGGCATCGCCGGGGTGGCGACGGTCATCGCGCTCTCCGGCTGCAGCGTGCTCGGGCTGAGCACCGAGAGCAGCACCGCCGGGTCCGGGTCCGACGCCGCGGCCGGCGGCCAGGAGTGGGGGGCCACCCGCGTGCTCACCGGCACGCCGACCGGCAGCCCCACACCCGCCGGTGTCCCGCTCAGCCCCACGCCGACAAACGTGCTCACGATCTCCGCGGACCCCACCGCCTCGATCAGCCCGGTCCCGCCGGAGTGCATCGGCAACCTCCGGCCGAACGTGCTCAACGGGCTCAGCGTCACGCCCGGCGCCGGGCAGGCGACCGTCACCTGGGTCAATGTCGGGGATCCGACTGTGGAGTCGTACCGGCTCGCCGCCATCCCGCAGACGATCTACCACGGTGAGCAGAAGCCGGCGGACTGGAAGGCGGTCCCGGCCGGCGAGGGCTGCACCACGATCACCCAGACGGTGACCGGCCTGACCAAGGGTGAGCCGTACATCTTCTGGCTCGACGCGATCGTCAACTCCTACGAGTACGGCGTCGGCCGCGACATCCAGATCGCGCGCTCAGCCCCGATCGTTGT
The DNA here is from genome assembly GCF_044454585.1 of Catenuloplanes sp. NPDC051500. Classification (NCBI taxonomy): domain Bacteria; kingdom Bacillati; phylum Actinomycetota; class Actinomycetes; order Micromonosporales; family Micromonosporaceae; genus Catenuloplanes; species Catenuloplanes sp. NPDC051500. Next base: position 555,618 of record NZ_JBITDX010000002.1, on the reverse strand, counting down.
CCTGTGACACTGGTTTCGGTCCTGAAACGTGCCTGGACCGGCGGCCCGCCCGCTGGCAAGGTGGGGCGGGGGTGGTGATGCCGATGGCGGCTGACGACGATTTCGGTGCGCGGCTTCGGGCTGCCGCCCCAGACCTGCTTGTCGAGGCCGCGGCGGAGCACCTCCGTGAGTGGCACGGCGTCGACGCGGCGGACGTGCTCCTCGCCGACTACCGCATCTCCGGACTCTGGCCGGTGCTCGACGCCCACGACGACGACCCGATCGGCGGCAACCTGCGCGACCGCGGCGCCTCCGCCCGCTGCTTCGCCGGCCAGCAGCCGGTGATCGAGGGCAGGCGGGTGTTCCTGCCGCTCACCGCATGGGGCGAGCGCGTCGGCGTGCTTGTGCTCGACGGCGACCGCCTCGACCTGGACCGGCTCGCCGAGAACGCGGACGAGTTGGCCGTCGCGCTGCGCGCCGCGGACCGGGACACCGACAGGTATCGCCTGGCCCGCCGCCGCGAACGGCTCACCATGGCCGCCGAGATGCAGTGGGACCTGCTGCCCGGCCGCAGCCTCAGCCACCCGCGCTTCGAGCTGGCCGGGCAGCTCGAACCGGCGTACACGGTGGCCGGCGACCACTTCGACTGGGCCGTCACCGACGAGAAGCTGACACTCACAGTGATGAACGGGAGCGGCACCGGCCTGGCCGCGTCCGCGCTCTCCAACCTCGCGGTCAACGCCATGCGCAACGCACGCCGGTCCGGCGGCGACATCGTCGAGCAGGCCGAGCTCGCCTCCGACACGGTCTTCGCCCACTACGGCGGCGACCGGCACGTGGCCACGCTGCTCCTGGAGGCCGACCTGGCCACCGGCCGCGTCTCCGCAGTCGACGCCGGCTCGCCACACGCGTTCCGGATCCGCGGCGCCACGCTCTCCCCGATCACGCTCGACCAGCAGCTCCCGCTCGGCATGTTCGGCGAGGCGCAGTACTCCACCCAGGGCTTCATGCTCGAACCCGGCGACCGCCTCTTCATCGTCAGCGACGGCGTGCACGCGGCAGCTCCCGGCACCCGTCAGGCCTTCGGCCAGGCAGCGATGATCACCGCTATCCGCGCCACCCGCCTCCAGCCCCCCGCCGAGGCCGTCGGCTCCGTCATGCGCGGCCTGCAGGACTACCACGAGGACGCCGACCCCGACGACGACGCCGTGATCGTCTGCCTTGATTGGCACGGTGTGGACTGATCGGCCCTCATCGGATTGAAGAATCCGCCGGAGGGTATGCGCCTCGGTTATGAAGAGCGTGGGCGATCTGGCAATCGCCGTGGAAGCGGCCGTCGGGCCTCTGCTCGACGTGATCGACTCCGCCCGCCTCGACCCGCGCCTCCCCGTCTCCGCCACCCAGTTCCGCGTCCTCACAGTTTTGGCCCGCCGCCCCGGCCTGACGCTCGGCAGCCTGGCCGAGGCCCTCGACGTGGTCCCGTCCTCGGCCAGCCGCCTCTGCGACCGCCTCGCCGCCACCGGGCTCCTCACCCGTACCCCCGACCCCCGCGACCGCCGCGAGGTCCACCTCACCCTGACCAGCACCGCGACCGGCCTTCTCGAGGACCTCAGGCAACGCCGCTGCCAGGCCATAGAGACGGTCCTCACGAAGATGCCCACCGGCTCCCGCCGCTCCTTGCTGCGCTCCCTCACCGCCTTCGCCGCGGCCTCCGAGGCGCTGACCGCAGACCTGATCGAGGCCGAGATCATCACCCCCACCGCCGACGGACTCGGCGTCGCCTGATCAGGCGCGTGCACCGGGCGCCCGTAGCCGCCGGTCCCGGTGTCCCGGTCGAGTGCGGTGTTCAGACGCCGGTTCCAACCCGAAGATCAGATTCTTTTCCCACTCTGTGGGTGGTTGCGGCCCGCACGCTCCCGCGGGCTCCGGTTCCGCAGTGGTCGGGACGACCCGCCCGCCCGCCGGTCGTGCGGGGGCGTGGCGCTGGCCCGCACGCTGATCGCCTACAGGCCCGACGCCAGGAGAAAGTCGTCCAGATCGAGGCGGGGTGACCATCCCTGTGCGCGTGCCCGGCCGATGTCCAGCACCAGCCCGTAGGCCAGCTGCTCCACGGCATATCGGGTGATCTCCGAACCCGGCATCAGCACGGCCGCGGCAAGCGCGACCGCGGTCGGGACCTGCCTGATCCGGACCCCTGGGAGAACCCGGGAGACGACCTCGTTCCGGCGGTAGGGACGCGCGTCCGCGATGTTGTACGCGCCAGGCGGCCAGCCGCCCGCCTGAAGACAGGCGTCCGCCAGGTTCTCCACCGCGGTGAGGCTGAGCTGCACGTCGGGTCCGGGCAGCCGGATCACGCCCCCGCGGACCGCGCGCCGCAGGCGGGGGAGCAGATGCGGGTCGCCCCGCCCGTAGACCGCGCGCGGCCGCAGCACGACGGCCCCGGCCCGCAACGCCAGCCGCTCGCCGGCGGCCTTGGTCCGGCCGTAGGCGGTGCGCTGTCCCGCGACCGGATGGTCCTCGATGACGGTCCCGCTGTGCACCTGGTACACACTGCCGCTGCTCACCCATACGACCGGGCGACCGTTCGCGGCGTCGAGCAGCCGCTTCGCCCCGTCCACATTGACCGCCCGGAACTGTTCCCCGGCGCGTCTGCCGCGCCCCGGATCACCGACTGCCGCGGCCAGGTGGACGACGAGGTCGGCGCCGTCGAGATCGGGCGTGTCGGTGGCCGCGTCCCAGGGAACGTGCCGGCCGGCCGGGCCGGGCCGGCGCCCGAGGCAGAGCAGGCCGGCACCCCGCCCCGCGACGGCACGCGCCACCTGGCCTCCGCAGAACCCGCTCGCACCGGTGACCGCGACACGCATCCCGGCCTCGATCATGGGCGTGCGCCGTCCGGGCTGCCGGCGGCCGGCACCGGAGTGTCCACCTGGGCCTCCGGCCGGCCGGTGAGGCCGGCTGTGGCCCTGATCCGGAGCATCCGCCAGCCGGGGAGCGCGGCCGTGCGGTCGGGGCGGGCCGCGACCACCACCGGGCGCAGCGGCGCCAGCGCGGCGAGCACGTCGCGGAGTTGGGCGCGGGCCAGCCCGGCGCCCGGGCAGGCGTGCGGCCCGGTGCCGAAGACCAGCTGTGCCACGTGCGGCGGCGCGGGGTCGGCGGGGTCCGGCCCGCTGTGGTGCGCGCCGGTCGCGTGCCGGGTGACGAGGATGAGACGGTCGCCACGCGCCACCGGGCATCCACCGATCGTGCCGTCCGCACCGGCGGCCCTGGGCAACAGCGGCGTCGGCACGATCACCCGCAACAGCTCCGTGACCAGCGCGTCCAGACGTTCGCCCTCGCCGGCGGCATGCTCCCAGAATGCGTCGTCGGCACACCAGGCCACGGCCCGCGGAACCGCGGCGACCGTGGTGTTGATCGCGGCCACCGCCAGCATCGCGGCCAGCCCGGCACCCATCTCGGGCCCGGTCGGCGCGGTCTCCGGTGTGGCTGCGCTGCTTGGTGTGGCTGCTTCGGCCGGGGAGGTGTGTGGCACGGCCGGCCCGGTGACCGGGCAGCCGGAGGCCCGCGCGGCAGCGGGGGGTGCCGAGGTGCGCAGCGCCGCCGAGAGCAGCGCGGTCAGGTGGGACGCCGTGGTCGCCGGGTCGTGGCCGCGTCGTGCGGGGAGGCGGAGGCCCGGCAGGTGGGCGCGGGCCGCTGCCGCGGCGGCGTCGCGGGCGGCCCGGGACAGCGCATGCGGATCGGCCTCGATGCCGAGCAGCGCGGCCGCCGTGCTGCCGGCCAGTTCGGAGGTGAGATCGACCAGGTCCACCTCGCCGCCCGCGTGCAGCACCGCGAGACGCCGGTCCAGTACCGCCCGCCAGATTGGCCGCAACCGTTCCACGCCGCCGCTGTTCAGGCGCGCCGCCAGGTCACGGCGGGTGGTGCGGTGGGCGGTGCCGTCCTGGTCGAAGAGGAGATCGGCGTCGGCGAGGTTCCGGGCGATGGCACCGGTGGTGCCGTCCGCGCGGCGATCCAGGGGGAGGCGGGTCATCGCCTCGATGAACTCGTCGGTGCCGTTGACCAGAAGCGTGCTGCCGAGCCGGGTGACCGGCCGGCGGCGCACGGCGGCGAGCAGCGCGAACAGGAGCGGGTGCCCGCGCAGATAGACCCGCCGATCCCGGGTCCGGGCCTTCACCGGAGGTCCTGGTCGCGGGTCCGGGCCGTCATCGGGTGTCCGCGATGTGGGCGGCGGCCAGCGCGGAGGCGGCGGCGCGGTCGGGTTTGCGGGAGCGGCCGGAGGTGGGGACCGGGGCGAAGACGAGGTGGTCGGGGCGGGCGTCGCCCATGCGGGTGAGGGGGTCGCGGAGCGCGGCGCGGACCGCCGTCTCGGAGGCACCGGGTTGCAGCTCGATGACGGCGGCGACTGTCTCGTCCTGATCGGCTGCGGGTACGCCGACCAGCAGCGCGAGCGCGACGCCGGGTACGTGGAGCGACGGTTCGTACAGGCCGGGGTAGATGTTCTCGGCGGCCCGCAGGATCATGTCCTTGGCGCGGCCGGAGAGGATGACGTGCGGGGTCTCCAGGCGGGCGATGTCGCCGGTGGACACCCATTCGTGCGGGGCCGCGCCCAGGTATCTGTCGCACATCTGGGGTGCGCGCAGTTCCAGCACTCCGGCGGCGTCCAGGCGTGCGGAGACGCCGGGGAGCAGCGCGCCGAGCAGGTCGCCGCCGCCGTCGAAGGCGATCTTCTCGCGGGATTCGACGGCGGCGGCCGGGAAGACCTCGGTCAGTGCGTAGACGCCCCAGGCCTCGGTGGCGCCGGCGTCGCGGACCCGGCCGAGCAGTGCGGCGGAGACCGGCGCGGAGCCGCTGTAGACCCGGCCGGAGAAGCGGGTGCCCGCGTCAAGTGCGGCCCGCAGTTCCGGCGGTGTCAGGTAGGTGGCCTGCGGGTGCAGGTGGGCGAGCTGCCGGGCGAGGGTGTGTGGGCGTCCGGCCGGCATGGCCACCGGCGCGCCGGCGACCAGGGCGGGTGCGAGCACGAAGAACGTGCCGCCGGCGACCGGTGACTCCGCGTCCGGGCGGACCAGGTCGGTGACCGCCTGCATGCCGGCGTCCAGACCGGCCCGGCTGTGTACGACCGCGCGCGGGCTGCTTGTGGTGCCGGACGTGAACACGATGACCGCGTCGCCGTCGCCCTCGTAGACCGGCGGCGGCGGGCCACCCGGGATCTCCAGCGCGGGGGCCGCACCCGGCCAGCGGCGGCCGAGCGTGGCGACCGGGGCGAGGTCGCCGAGTGGCGGGAGTGCGAGGTGGACGCGGCGGGCCAGCGGCGCGGCCCAGGAGGCGAGCGCCTGGGCGGCGCCGTCCGCGACGACGAGCGCGGGGGTGGCGAGGCGGAGGCGGGCGAGGAGCACGTCCGGGCCGGCCTGCGGGTCGAGGATTGCGGTGCGCAGCCCGAGCCGGTGTGCGGCGAGCATCAGCGCGAGCGCGGCCGGGCCGGGGATCGCGGCGACGCCGAGTGTGTCGCCGGCGCGCAGGCCGCGGTGGTGAAGCGCGCGGGCGTACCCCTCGGTGAGGTCGTGTAGTTGTCCGCGGGTGGCGCGGGTGCGGGGGCGGCCGGCGCGGGTGGTGCCGAGGATGGCCGGGCGGTCGGTGTCGTGGGCGAGTACGGTGCGGAGCCGGTCGAGCATCAGGCCTTCTCCCACACCATGGTCATCATGCTGATGCCGCCGCCGAGGCCGACGAGCAGCACCCGGTCGCCGGTCTGGAGATCGGGGAAGATCCGGGTCAGCTGTACGCCGAGGCTGGCGCTCGCCAGGTTTCCGAGCGACGGGAGCGTGTGTACGAGCTTGTCCGACGGCACGCCGGTGATCTCCGTGAATCGTTCCAGGTACGGCCCGGTGACCTGGTGCACGAGCACGTGCCGGTAGTCGTCCCAGTCGAGGCCGGTGCGGGCGCTGACGCGTTCGATGATCCCGGCGCCGACCTTCTCGAAGACCGCGCGGAGCGTGTGCCCTTCGCCGCTGAACCAGGTGTGCTCGTCGCCGCGCGGGTGCCGGGAGCCGCCGCCGGGGATGCCGCCGACCTGCCAGTGTTCGGAGTGCGTTTCGGTGTCTATGTCGAGGATGCCGCCGGTGTTTACCTGTTCGAGAAGCACTGCCGCGCCGCCGTCACCGAACGTGTATCCGGCGAACGCGTCCCGGACCTGCTGCATCCCGCTGAGCGTGCGGCGCATCGCGCGGGTGGGCGTCTCGCCGGTGACGACGAGCACTCGCCCGGCCCGGCCCGCGATGATCATCGACCGGGCCAGGTCGATGCCGTTGATGAAGCTGTTGCAGGCGTTCGTGACGTCGAGCGCGTGGGCGCGGGAGCCGAGCGCGGCCTGCACGATGTGCGCGGTGGCCGGTTCGACCATGTCGCGGCTGGCGGACGCGAAGAGCAGCAGGTCCACGTCGAGCGGGTCGAGGCCGGCTTCGTCGAGCGCGCGGCGGGCGGCGGTGACCGCGAGCGTGGACGCGTATTCGTCGTCGCCGGCGATCCGGCGCCTTTGCACGCCGGTGAGCTGCTCGAACATCCCGTCCGGCAGGCGCAGTCCGCTTGCCGTGGCCACCTGGCGCTGCAGGTCCGCGGTTTCCACCTCGCGGTCCGGGAGCGCCGATGCCGCCGCGGTGATGCCCACCCGAGTCATGATCATGCGCCGTAGCCTCTCGCAGCCCCGCCCCTCCCGGTATGAGTAGGGGAACTCAAATGTGCAGTTCAGCACGGGGCGTCAACGCGCGAAATACAGGAACGGACAGTTCGAGGCGCCATCCCGCTCGGGATGGCGCCTCGACGGATGATCTAGAGGCGGTGCCGGATCCGGTTCAGCTCTGCGACCGAGCGGGCGGAGAACGGGCAGCCGGTGGCCGCGTGCGGGGCGTCGCCTTCCGCGGTCTCGCTCACCGAGCCGAGACCCCACTCGCCGAGGTGCGACTCGAGGCCGGTCAGCACGCCGTCGGTGGGCAGCCCGGCCGCGATGCACGCGTCCAGGTAGGGGCCGATGAGCCAGGGCCAGACCACACCCTGGTGGTACGCCGCGTCGCGCACGATCCGGTTGCCGCGGTGGGTGCCCATGTAGCCGAACTCGCCAGGCGCCAGCGACCGCACGCCCATCGGGGTGAGCAGCGCGGACCCGGCGGCGCGGACCGGCCGTGGCGTGGCCTCCGCACGCAGCGGCGCGTGCGGCAGGCTGAACGCCAGCAGCTGGTTCGGCCGGAGGCTTGCGTCGTCGTGGTGGGTGCCGCCACCGAGCGGGTAGAGCGCCGGGGGCGCGTCGACCACGTCGTAGAGCCAGCCGTCGGGCGCGATGAACCGCCGTTGGAACGAGGCCAGCGCGGTGTCGTGCGTCTTGGCCAGGTCCGCGTTCTCCCGGCCGGAGGCGCGCAGCAGCGAGAGCAGCCCGGCCAGCGCGTTGACCCAGAGCGCGTTGACCTCGACCGGCTTGCCTGTGCGCGGCGTGACCGCGACGCCGTTGAGCCGCGCGTTCATCCAGGTCAGCGCGTTGCGGTCGGAGTCGTGGCGGAGCAGGCCGTCCGAGTCGCCGACGAGCAGCACCGGGGCCTGGCGGGTGGCGGGCGTGATCGGCATGAGCGCCTGGGTCGGCGTCTGGAGCATCGCGGCCAGCGCGGACCTCGCCACGTCCGGCTTCTGCTCGCGGGGCGCCGGGCGGGTGGCCGGCCCGAGGCCGACGTGCCGGAGCAGCAGGTCGGTAAGCGGGTCGGCGAGCGCGGCGGCCAGGTCGGTGTCACCGGTCCGGGTGACGTGCCGCTCGACCGCGTGGACCAGCCAGAGCGGGCCGTCCACCGGGTCGTGAAGCAGCCCGGCGTCCGCGGCCTCGATCGCCGCTGTGACGCGCGCCTGCAACAGCGCGGCGCCGTCCGCGACCCGGCCGGTGTCGAGGAACAGGCCCTCGTACGCGGTCATGGTGTCGCCGAGGTACGCGTTGAACCACGGGTATCCGGACACGACGTCCGGCCCGTTCGCCGTGTCGACGATGAAGGCGTCGGCGGCCAGCGCCAGCGAGGCGGCCACCGAGTCGGCCGGGTCGGCGCCGGTGATCAGCTTGTGTGCGCGGTCCCGGGCGGCCGCGACGATGATCTCGGCGGGCGGCGGCCGCTCGCCCAGGTCGCCGGACCAGGCGGACACCTCAAGTGCCTGGCCGATGTCGAGCGTGGCGGAGAAGGAGCCGGCGTGCCAGAGGTCCTCGGCCGGGTTGAGCCCCCGCTCGGCCTCGGCGCGGGTGTACGCGTCCAGGTGCCACTCGCCGCCGGCGGTCCAGCCGGGGCCGGCCAGCCGGTACGCGTCCTCGACCACGACGCCGTCCGCCACGTTCGCCACGGAGAGCGGCGGGCCGTCGGCGCGGCGCTCACCGTGCGCGTCCCGCCAGGTGCACATGGCGGCAAGGGACAGCTTCACCGGGCCGGGCGCGGAGATCAGGCGGTGCACGACGCCGAGGGACGACTGGCCGTGCGCCATCGCCAGCTCGCGCTCGAGCACCACGTCGCCGACCCGCCAGCGCCAGCGCGGCAGGCCGTCGAGCAGCTCGAACAGCTCCAGGTACGCGTGGCCGTTGGGCGCGATCGCGCCGGAGCTCCACTCATGCGTGTAGAGCTGCACCTTCGCCCCGGACGGGAGCGTGAGCGTGGCGTCGAGCGCGGCGAGCGCGACGTGGCGTTCGGTGAGCGCGGAGTCGGCGATCGCCAGCAGCGCGTGGTACCGCCGGGTGCGGAGGCCGGAGACCGTCCCCATCGCGTACCCGCCGACGCCGTCGGGCACCAGCCATTCGCGGGACGCGCCCGCTCCCTCCGAGAGGGAGGCGCAGACCTGGGGACCGAAGATCAGCGGTGCGTTCAACAGCACGGGCCCTCTGTGATTGAAAGAATCTTGACAAGACACATCGAGGGCCGCACCGTCCGGCGACGTGCCGAGTGCGGCGACGTCCCTGGAGCGGCGGAATCCCTGGAAAATAAGCAGGCGATGCGCTCGACGTTAGCAGCTTCCCGGCAAGATTTTGGGTCCGGCCGATGACGAAATTCAGCGGTACGGCGGGCGAAATCGACGCTCCGCCGGGCCGTGGATACGCGGGGGATTAAGCCGGTGACTCTCGGGGCATATGCGCCTCGCCCTTCGCGCGTCCCTACGGGCGGGCGGGGGTACGGGTGTCCGGGATCACCGTCGCGTGGCGTGGCGGCGGTGCGGGGCCGGTCCGGCGAGGATTGGGACGCGGACGTCCGCGAACTAAAGGGGGAGCTTTTACATGCAGACGTGGCCAGGACGGCGGTATCCCCTGGGTGCCACGTACGACGGCACAGGTACCAACTTCGCGATCTTCTCCGAGGTCGCGGACTCGGTGGAGTTGTGCCTGTTCGACGAGTGGGACATCGGTGCGGAGCAGCGGATCGAGCTGACGGAGGTGGACGCGTTCGTCTGGCACGCGTACCTGCCGGGCGTGCAGCCGGGACAGCGGTACGGCTACCGCGTCTACGGCCCGTACGACCCGTCCGGCAGCGGCGCCCGGTGCAACCCGCACAAGCTGCTGCTCGACCCGTACGCGAAGGCGGTCGACGGGGACGTGCAGTGGCACCCGGCGCTCTACGGGTACCAGATGGACGACCCGAGCCGGATGTCGGAGATCAACTCGGCGCCGTACATGCCCAAGGGCGTGGTGGTGAACCCGTACTTCGACTGGGGCAACGACCGGCCGCCGCGCACCCCGTACCACCACTCGGTGATCTACGAGGCGCACGTGAAGGGCCTGACGAAGAAGCACCCGGAGATTCCGCAGGAGCTGCGCGGCACGTATGCCGGCATCGCGCACCCCGCCATGATCGAGCACCTGCTCAAGCTGGGCATCACCGCGATCGAGCTGATGCCCGTGCACCAGTTCGTGCACGATCACCGGCTCAACGACCTGGGCCTGAAGAACTACTGGGGCTACAACACGATCAGCTTCTTCGCGCCGTACCACGGATATTCGGCTCTGGGTTATCTCGGCCAGCAGGTGCAGGAGTTCCGCGGCATGGTGAAGGCGCTTCACTCCGCGGGCATCGAGGTCATCCTGGACGTGGTCTACAACCACACCGCGGAGGGCAACCACCTCGGCCCGACCATGTCGATGAAGGGCGTGGACAACGCGGCCTACTACCGGCTCTCCGAGGAGGACCGGCAGTACTACGTGGACTTCACCGGCACCGGCAACAGCATGAACATGCGCGGGCCGCAGACGCTCCAGCTGATCATGGACTCGCTGCGGTACTGGGTGCAGGAGATGCACGTGGACGGCTTCCGCTTCGACCTCGCGGCCACGCTGGCCCGCGAGTTCTACGAGGTGGACCGGCTCTCCACGTTCTTCGAGGTGGTCCAGCAGGACCCGATCATCAGCCAGGTGAAGCTGATCGCGGAGCCGTGGGACGTGGGCCCCGGCGGCTACCAGGTCGGCAACTTCCCGCCGGTCTGGACGGAGTGGAACGGAAAGTTCCGGGACACCGCGCGGGACTTCTGGCGCGGCGAGCCGGCCACGATCGCGGAGTTCGCGTCCCGGCTCACCGGCTCGGCCGACCTGTACCAGGACGACGGCCGGCGCCCGTTCCACAGCATCAACTTCGTCACCTGCCACGACGGCTTCACGCTCAACGACCTGGTGTCGTACAACGACAAGCACAACGAGGCGAACGGCGAGGACAACCGGGACGGCGAGAGCCACAACCGGTCGTGGAACTCAGGCGTGGAGGGCCCGACCGACGACCCGGCGGTGCTGGAGACCCGCGCGAAGCAGCGGCGGAACTTCATGGCCACGCTGATGTTGTCCCAGGGCGTGCCGATGATCGGGCACGGCGACGAGCTGGGGCGCACCCAGCACGGCAACAACAACGCCTACTGCCAGGACAGCGAGATCGCCTGGATCGACTGGGAGAACGTCGACGAGCAGATGCTCGACTTCACCCGTACCCTCGTGGCCTTCAGGAAGAAGCACCAGGTCTTCCGCCGGCGGCGGTTCTTCACCGGCCTGCCGGTGGGTGGCCGGGGCGACAACGAGGCGCTGCAGGACCTGGCCTGGTTCACGCCGGACGGGCGTGAGATGAACGACGGCGACTGGGGCAACGACTTCGGCCGCGCGGTCGCGCTGTTCGTCAACGGCGACGGGATCAAGGAGCGCGGCCAGTACGGTCAGCGGCACCAGGACCAGTCGTTCCTGCTCTGCTTCAACGCGCACGACGCGCCCCTCGAATTCACGCTTCCGCCCGCCGAGTACGGGCAGAAGTGGGAGAAGGTCATAGAGACCGCCGAACCGTCACCCGACAACCCGGTCGTCGCCGAGGCCGGCGGCAGCTTCTGGGTGCCGGATCGCTCAATCGTCGTCTTGGACAGGACGGTCTGACGGATGAAGACGCCCGCCGCCACGTACCGGGTGCAGGTCCGCCCCGGTTTCGACCTTTCCGCAACCGCCGAACTCGCCGGATACCTCGCCGATCTCGGGGTCAGTCACTGCTACACCGCGCCGCTGCTGGCCGCCGTGCCGGGCTCGGCGCACGGGTACGACGTCGCGGACCACACCAAGGTCAACCCGGAGCTGGGCGGCGAGGAGGGCCGGCAGCGGCTCGTCGCCGCACTGCGCGAGTACGGCCTCGGGCTTGTCGTCGACATCGTGCCGAACCACGCCGGAATCGCGGTCCCGTCCGCCAATCCCGCGTGGTGGGACGTGCTCAAGCTCGGGCGCGACTCGGCGTACGCCACCTGGTTCGACATCGACTGGAACCGTGGCCGCCTGGTGGTCCCGGTGCTCGGCGAGGCGGACGCGCTGAAGGACCTGGAGTTCAAGGACGGCGACCTGCACTACTTCGAGCACCGGTTCCCGGTCGCGCCGGGGACCGGGGAGGGGACGCCGCAGGAGATCCACGACCGGCAGCACTACGAGCTTGTCGACTGGCGGCGCGGCGACACGGACCTGAACTACAGGCGGTTCTTCGCGATCACCACGCTGGCCGGGCTGCGGGTCGAGGAGCCGGCCGTCTTCGAGGCCACCCACGCGGAGATCCTCCGCTGGTACGCGGCCGGCGAGCTGGACGGCATCCGCGTCGACCACCCGGACGGCCTGCGCGACCCCGGCGACTACCTGCGCCGCCTGCGCCGGGCCGCGCCGGACGCGTGGATCGTCGTGGAGAAGATCCTGGAGACCGGGGAGCAGCTGCCGGACTGGCCGGTCGCGGGCACCACCGGCTACGACGCCATGCGGGAGGTCTGCGGCCTGTTCCTCGATCCGGCCGCCGCAAGCGCGTTCACCGCGCTCGACCACTATCTGACCGGCAAGCGGGTGTCCTGGGCCGAGCTGACCCACGGCACCAAGTACGCGGCCGCGACGAAGATGCTCGCCGCGGAGCTGAACCGGCTGGCCACGCTGGCCGGCGAGGTGGCCGGCGCGAAGCAGGGCCTGGCCGAGCTGGCCGCGGACTTCCCGGTCTACCGGTCCTACCTGCCGGAGGGCGCCCGGCACCTGGCCAAGGCGCGTGCCGAGGCCGGCCGCCGCCGTCCCGGGATGGGCCGCGGCCTGGACGCGCTCACCGCCCGGCTGCGCAACCCGGTGGACGAGTTGGCCGTGCGGTTCCAGCAGTTCACCGGCGCGGTGATGGCGAAGGGCGTGGAGGACACCGCCTACTACAGGTGGACGCGGTTCGCCGCGCTCAACGAGGTCGGCGGCGATCCGGACCGGTTCGGCGTGCGTGCGTCCGAGTTCCACGCGGCGAGCGCGGCCCGGGCGCCGGAGAGCATGACCGCGCTCTCCACGCACGACACCAAGCGCTCCGAGGACGTGCGGGCCCGGCTGGCCGTGCTGTCCGAGGTGCCGCACGAGTGGGCGTCGCGGGTGAAGCGGTGGACCGAGGCGTCCGGGTTCGGCGACCCGGCGCTTGCGCACCTGCTGTGGCAGACGGCTGTCGGCGCGTGGCCGATCGAGCGCGAGCGGCTCAAGGCGTATGTGGAAAAGGCCGCGCGCGAGGCGGGAACCTCGACGAGCTGGACAGATCCGAACACCGAATTCGAAAGCGCGCTTGCCGCTTTGGTCGATCGCGTCTACGACGACTCGGAGTTGTGCACTGAGATCAGTGAGTTCGCGGAATCGATCACCTTTTCCGGATGGGTCAACTCGCTCGGCCAGAAGGTCGTGCAGTTGGCGATGCCCGGGATTCCCGACGTGTACCAGGGCACTGAGCTGTGGGACAACTCGCTTGTCGACCCGGACAACCGCAGGCCTGTCGACTTCGCGGCCCGGCGTGAGCTGCTGGCCCGCATCGACGGTGGTGAACTGCCCGGGATCGACAGCTCCGGCGCGGCGAAACTGCTTGTCACCAGCCGTACACTTCGCGCACGCCGGGACCGGTCCGACCTGTTCACCGGCTACACGCCGCTGGAGATCGAGGGCCCGGCCGCGGCGCACGCGATCGCATTCGACCGCGGTGGCGCATGCGTCGTCGCGACCCGGCTCCCGATGGGACTCGCACGTCAAGGCGGCTGGGGTGAAACAACACTGAAACTTCCGGACCGCGAATACATCGATTCGTTCACGGGCCGCGACTACAGTGGTGCTCGATTGCCGCTCGCCGAGGTGCTCGACACATATCCCGTGGCACTTCTGATCAGGCGCTGAAAGCTGTTGATTCAATGACGAATTTCGCTGTGTGGGCGCCCGGCTCCCACGTCCGACTCAGTCTCCCCGGCGGTGACGTGCGGGAGATGCAGAAGGCCGAGGACGGCTGGTGGCGTGTCGACGTCCCCGAGGCCGGCCCCGGCACCGACTACACGTTCCTGCTCGGCGACTCCGCGCAGGAGCTGCCCGACCCGCGGTCCGCCTGGCAGCCGGCCGGCGTGCACGGTCCCAGTCGCGTCTACGACCACTCCGCGTTCACCTGGTCGGACACGTCCTGGACCGGCCGTCAGCTGCCCGGCAGCGTCCTCTACGAGCTGCACGTCGGCACGTTCACGCCGGAGGGCACGTTCGACGCCGCGATCACCCGCCTCGACCACCTGGTCGAGCTGGGCGTCGACATCATCGAGCTGCTCCCGGTCGCGGCGTTCAACGGCGACCACAACTGGGGGTACGACGGCGTCTGCTGGTTCGCCCCGCAGGAGAGCTACGGCGGCCCCGACGGGCTGAAGCGCCTTGTCGACGCCGCCCACCAGCGCGGCCTGGGGGTGGTCCTGGACGTTGTCTACAACCATTTCGGCCCGTCCGGGGCCTACGCGCCGATGTTCGCGCCGTACCTGCTCGAAGGCACCCAGACCCCGTGGGGCAACGCCGTCAACATAGACGGGCCGGGCTCCGACGAGGTCCGCCGCTACATCATCGACAGCGTGGTCATGTGGCTGCGCGACTACCACCTGGACGGCCTCCGGCTGGACGCGGTGCACGCGCTGCTCGACCGCGGCGCCGTGCACCTGCTCGAGGAGATGGGTGCGGAGGTCGAGTCGCTCTCCACGCACGTCGGCCGGCCGCTCACCCTGCTCGCCGAGTCCGACCTCAACGACCCGCGCATGATCACCCCACGGGAGGCCGGGGGGTACGGGTTGCACGCCCAGTGGGACGACGACGTGCATCACGCGCTGCACACGCTTCTCACCGGCGAGCGCCAGGGCTACTACGCGGACTTCGGCTCGCTCGACTGCCTCGCCGCGGTGCTTACCGGCGCGTTCTACCACGCCGGCACGTTCTCCAGCTTCCGGCAGCGGCGGCACGGGCGGCCGGTCGACCGGAGCACGGTGCCGGGCCACCGGTTCGTGGCCTACCTGCAGAACCACGACCAGATCGGCAACCGGGCGATCGGTGACCGGCTCTCCAGCACGCTCTCCCCGGGTCTGCTGAAGGTCGGGGCGACGCTGCTGCTCACCTCGCCGTACACGCCGATGCTCTTCATGGGGGAGGAGTGGGCCGCGTCCGCGCCCTGGCAGTACTTCACCAGCCACCCGGAGCCGGAGCTGGCGCTCGCGGTGCAGAACGGCCGGCGGCGCGAGTTCGCAAGTCACGGCTGGGCGGAGAGCGACATCCCGGACCCGCAGGACCCGGAGACGTTCCAGCGCTCCAAGCTCGACTGGGCCGAGCCGGGCAAGCCCGCGCACCGCGAGATGCTCGACGTCTACCGGAAGCTGATCGCGCTGCGGAAGTCCCGGGCCGACCTGTCCGAGCCGCGGCTGGACCGGGTGCAGGTGTGGCACGGCAACCAGTTCGTGGTGATGCGCCGCGGCGACTGCGTGATCGCGGCGAACCTGGCGCCGGTCTCGCAGCGGATCAGCCTGCGGGCGGTGCCGCGCAGCGTGCTGCTGGCCACCGAGCCGGGCACGATCCTCACCCGCGACGTGGTCGAGCTGCCGCCGGAGAGCGCGGTCGTCGTCTCACTCTGACCCGCACAACGAAGAACGGCCGCGCGGAGCGATCCGCGCGGCCGTTCTCTCGTCTGCCTGCCTACCGTGAGGCCAGCACCGTGACTGTGGTGCTTGTCGGATCGTCGTCGTCACGCTCCGGCTTGGCGTCCTTCTTGCCCACCACAGCGACCACGCGCGGCTTGACCGACGCGCGCCCGGCGACCACCGCGCCCGGCGCGGTCACCGCGGCCCGGGCCGAGACGGTCGGCGCCTCGGTGTCCGCCACGGTGCGCGGCGCCGGGATCCCGCGCAGCGGCACCCGCGCGATGCCCATGACCGGCAACGCGGCCGGGGCCAGCGCGGCCGCGTCCTCGGGCGACGCGACCTCGGTGCGCGACGCGGCCGCCTCGATCTCGGCCTGCGCGGCCGCGACGACCGCACTCGCCTCGATCTGCCACTCCGCGTCCGCGTCCGCCTCGGCGGCGGACGCCGAGACCGCAGCCTCGCCGGTCGGGATCGTGACAGTGGCCTCGATGTCCTCCACGATGCCGCTGGTCTCGACGACCTCGACGACCTCCATGGCCTGAGCGCTCGCGGTGATCGCGGTGAGGTCCGTGGTCGCCTCGATGTCCTCGGCCGGTGCGACAGGCGCCGGCGCGGCGATCAGTGCCGGCTCGGTGAGGACGATGCGGCTTATCCGCGTGACGCCGGCCGGCTTGGCCCGGCGCGACAGCCGGACCGCGCCGACCTTGGCGAACACCGCCGCGACGCCCTTCGGCGCGGTGGCCTCGGCGACGGCCTGCGCGGCGGTCAGCTCCGCCTCGGTCGCCTCGTGGGCCAGGCTGGTCTTCGCGGCGGACGCGGTCACGGCCATGTCCCAGGCGCGACGCTCGATCCGGGTCGCCTCCTGGTACGCCGCGTTCAGCCGTTCCTGCGCCAGGCGCAGCAGCGACCGCTGGTGCTCCAGGGGGGACACGCTCGGCGACCACTCGCCCTCGAACGTGAGCACGGTGCTGAGCTGGTCGTAGCGGATCTCTCCACGGTGGAACGCGCGGGTGGCGGACCGGCGCAGGTGCGCGCGCCGCTCCTCCAGCTCGGACCGGTCCAGCTCGGTGCTTGTGGACTCCTCGATCTCGTCCACCACCGATGCGAACGCGGAGGCGCGGTTCGCCCGCTCAGCCGCGTCCGTCGCGATCTGCAGCGCGCGCCAGGCGGACTGCTGGACGCGCTCGGCCGCCTCCCACTCGGTGCGGGACCGGGCGGCGGTCTGCTCCGCGTGCAGCGCGGCGGTGGCGATCTCGGCCGCGTACCGCTTGATCTCCGCGAGCGTGGGCACATGCCGCTCGGACGGCAGCGGCTTCGAGATGACCGCGTCCGTGGTGGTACCGATCCGGGCCGCGGTCGCGCGGGCGGCACGCAGCCGCCGGCGGTAGCGACGGCGGTGACGCCGGTACTCGCGCAGTTCCGCGACCGCCTCACGGTCACGGTTGAGCAGCGAGAGGCCCGCGAGCGCGAGCATGGCGAAGGCGAAGAAGGCCAGCCAGCTCAGCGTGGCCGTACGACTGAGCTGAAGGATCTCGTCGATGTTGGCCTGCTGGAAGAAGCCGTCCATGTCATGAACCTCATCAGTGAGGATAGGCGGTGAGCCGGGGAGGGCAGGTGGCATCACCGTAGGACGGCGACGCGATCATGTGAGGGTGCAGTGGCGGTCACAGCCGGTGACCGGTCGCAAAGATCAGGCGTGTCTCAGGGGAGGGGCCCGATCACCCCGCGGCCCGCCGAGGGAACTGCGGGCGAGGGGCCGGCGGCACTCCGGAAACGTGGCAAGCAGCAGCACCGCGGCCGCGAGCAGCGGCAGCGCGCCCGGCAACGCCGGTTCGGGATCACCCGGGCCCGGCGCCTGGACGATGTCGACGGCGGAGCCTGCCGGGCTGATCCCGGTCCGGTCGGCTCCGGCCGGCACCAGATCGATGCCTCCGGCCGTGCTGGTGGCGACGATCCGGTCGGCCGGTGGGGAATCCGAGGTGGTGGATGTCCACCCACCGGTGAAGGCGAGCACGAAAAGCGCGAAAGCCCCGGCCAGACGCAGCGTGCGCCGGCTCACCCAGGTGAGACCCACCTGTGGGAGTCGGGCGGAGCTGAAGACGAATGGCACGCAACTACGGTACCGCCGCTCCGGGCCGCTCGCAGAACGCGTGACCGCCGGGGTGACGACCAGCACGTTCGCGTGTTGTTCTTGTTACCCCGTTCACGCCCTGATAATGCGCTTTTCGGAAAGAATGATCAAAAACCTCCGTGGGTACGAAGGAGGCCGTGACTCTCTACGGAATCCACAACTCGCATGAGCAGATCGGGCCCGCGGCCCTCCTTGACGCCGTCACCAGGGCTGAGTCGGCCGGTTTCGCGGCCGCGATGTCCTCCGACCACTTCTCGCCGTGGAGCGCGCGGCAGGGCGAGTCCGCGTTCGCCTGGTCCTGGCTGGGCGCGGCGATGCAGGCCACCTCGCTGCCGTTCGGAATCGTCAACGCGCCGGGCCAGCGCTACCACCCGGCGATCATCGCGCAGGCGATCGGCACGCTCGGCGCGATGTTCCCCGGCCGATTCTGGGCCGCGCTCGGCACCGGCGAGGCCAGCAACGAGCACATCACCGGCGGTGGGTGGCCGCGCAAGGAGATCCGCACGGCCCGGCTCCGCGAGTGCGTGGACGTGATCCGCGCGCTGCTGGCCGGCGAGGAGGTAAGCCACGACGGCCTGGTGACCGTGGACCGCGCCCGGCTGTGGACGCGCCCGGAGATCACCCCGAAGCTGGTCGGCGCCGCGGTGAGCGTGGAGACCGCCCGCTGGTGCGCGGAGTGGGCGGACGGGCTGATCACCGTGAACGCGCCGCACGAGCACCTGCGCCGCATGATCGACGCGTACCGGGAGGCGGGCGGCAAGGGCGCGCTTCACCTCCAGGTGCACCTGAGCTGGGACCCGTCCGAGGAGAAGGCCGAGGCGATCGCGCTCGACCAGTGGCGCAGCAACGTGTTCGCGCCGCCGGTGTGCTGGGACCTGGACTCCGCGGAGGCGTTCGACGTGGTCTCCGAGCAGGTCGGCATCGATCAGGTACGCGGGTCGGTGAACATCTCCTCGGACCTCGGCGAGCATCGTGACCTGCTGCGCGGCTACGCGGACCTGGGCTTCGACGAGATCTACCTGCACCACGTCGGCCAAGACCTCGGCGGATTCATCGACACGTTCGGGGAGAAGGTGCTGCCTCAGCTTTCCTAAAGTCGCATTTATGACGATTTAGTGGCGGGCAATTCACCGTTACGGGCGCATGTTGGCGATATGCCGGATGTGTCGGTTGCGTGAGCCTTTCCCACGGGTTAGGAATACCGGGCGCAACGACGCGACTCCACTCCGCGTCTCCCTGATTCTCCCCGTACGAAGGAGCCCGCCGATGCGCCCCTCAGACCGACCCGCCGACGCCCCGGTCACCGACCCGGCCGGGGCGCCGGCGCCCCGGCAGATCGGCGGCGCCTACGCGCTGCAGGAGGAGATCGGCGGCGGCGCCACCGGCACGGTCTGGCGCGCGCTCGACTCCTCAAGCGGCGAACAGGTCGCGATCAAGCTGCTCCGCGACGAGCTGGCCGCGGAGCCGAAGACAGTGATGCGGTTCGTCCAGGAGCGCGCCATCCTGCGCATGCTCCGCCACCCGCACATCGTCCCGGTCCGTGAGCTGCTCACCGTCGGGCCGTCGCTCGGCCTGGTGATGGACCTGATCCCCGGTGGCAGCCTCCGCCGCCGGCTGCGCGAGGCCGGCACGCTACCGCCCGCCGAGGCCGCGGTGATCCTCGGCCAGACCGCGGCCGCGCTCAGCCACGCCCACCGCCGCGGCGTCGTGCACCGCGACCTGAAGCCGGACAACATCCTGCTCACCGCGCCCGGCGCGGCCGACCCCACGGTCCGGCTGACCGACTTCGGCGTGGCCCGGGTGCTGCACAGCCCGCGGATCACCACCACCGGCGCGGTGATCGGCACGCCCAGCTACCTGTCGCCCGAAGTGATCTCCGGCGGGCGGCCGACCCCGGCGGCGGACGTCTACGCGCTCGGCGTGGTGCTGTTCGAGCTGCTGCTGGGGCGGCCGCCGTTCTCCGGGCTGACGCCCTATGCCGCGCTGAACGGCTTCTCGCGGGACCGCCCGGACGGCGTGCCGCCCGAGGCCTGGCAGATCATCGAGACCTGCCTGGTGTCCGACCCGCTGCGGCGCCCGACCGCGGCCGAGCTGATCGACCGCTTCCGGCTGCTCGCCGAGACGACCGAGGGCGTGCCGGCCCGGGACGCGCTCGACGCGTCGCTGACCGGCGACCTGTTCCCGGTCCCGGTCTTCATTCCGCCGCAGGGCAGCGTGCCGGGCTTACCCTTCGGGGCGCCCGTCGCAGGTCCACAAGCGGTCGTAGCAGCCCTCACGTCCGGCGCCGTGGCGAATTCCGGTGCCGTCGCCGAGACGGGCACGGCCGGTGGGGCGGCGGGGCCGGGTGCGGGCACGGTGGGGCCGGGCATCGACGGGCCGGGCGCGGCCGGATCGACCACCGGGGGATCGGGCGCGGCCGGGTCGGGCACCGACGGGCCGGGCGCGGACGGATCGGGCACCGGCGGGTCGGGCGCGGATGCTGCCCCAGTCATGCCCGCGGCCCGTCGTACCCGCCGGCGACGCAAACGCACCGCCGAAGAGGTCAGCGCCGCCCGCCATCGCGTACTCAGCCCGATCGCCGCGCTTGCCGCGCTCGGAGTCCTGGCCGGCGCCGCCACGCTCGCGGTCCGGCACGGCGTGGCCGCGGACCACCGCAGTGCCTCCGCTGCCCCGTCCGGCACCCACACGCCCAGCCCGCTCGCGGACCCGGGCGGACGGAGCCCCGCCCCCGTGGTTCACGCGCCGCTCCCGGCGGCCGAGGCCTCGGCCGCCGTACCACCGACTCCGGCCACCGGCGCGTCGGCAAGCGTCCCGGCGCGCCCGGTCGCGCAGACCACGGCCGCGGCCCGGCCTCCCGCTCCGGCCGCCACGCCGGAGACGGTGACCTACACCTGGGGTCCGACCAGGTGCGATTCGGTGATGCAGTGGGCGACAAGCCGGCCCGCGGTGATCCAGACCTGTTACGCGACCGGCCCGGCGGTCAAGCTCAGCGGCATCATCTCGGCGCTGCCGGGCGCGACCGTCGACGTGACGCTGCACCTGGTGGAGGAGTCCTCCGGCCGTACCGTGGCGGGGCCTTTCGACTGCCCGACGATGACGTTCACCCGGGACGAGATCCAGCACGCCTGCGGTGGGTTCGACGCGGCGGTGCCTCGCGGCCGCCGCTATGCCGTGGTGCAGACCTGGCGCTCGGCCTCGGAGAAGCCCGGCCCGCTCACGCCGGGAACGGCCCGCACCCGCTACTTCACCGTGCCGGGCTAGCGCTAAGCCGAGTCGCGGATGACAAGGGTGGGCTGGAAGATGACGGAGCGTGGCAGCCGGGACGGGTCGTCGATGGTGGCGAGCAGGAGGCGGGCCATCTCGGCGGACATCTCCTCGACCGGCTGGCGGACCGTGGTCAGGCGCGGGCGGCAGGCGATGGCCGCGCTGCTGTCGTCGAAGCCGACCACCGCGATGTCGTCCGGCACGCGCAGGCCCAGCTCGTGCAGCGCGGCAAGCGCTCCCTCGGCCATCACGTCGCTGGCCACGAAGAGCCCGTCCAGATCCGGATGCGCGGTGAGCAGCGCGCGGGTGACGCGTTCGGCCTGTGCGCGGGTGAAGTCGCCCTCCGCGAACGGCGCGTCCGGGCCCGCGGCGGCCAGGAAGCCGTCGTGCCGGTCGTGCCCCGCCTGGGTGTCGAGCGGGCCGCTGACCGTGCCGATTCGGGTCCGGCCGAGCGAGCGCAGATGGGCGACCGCGAGATGGGCGCCGGCGCGCTGGTCCACGTCCGTGTGGCTGAGCGGGACGGGATAGCCAGGGCGGGCCGACATGACCGTGGGGATGCACAGGTCGGAGAGCTGACGCGGGATCGGGTCCTCGCTGTGGCTGGAGATCAGCAGCACGCCGTCCACGTGGCCCTGCCGCAGGTAGCGGACCACCAGGTGATGCGCGGGCGGGTCGGCCGGGATGATCACCAGGTGGATGCCGCGCGGCCGCAGCACCTCCTGCGCGCCCGCGGTCACCCGCCCGAAGAACGGGTCGGTGAAGACGCGGTTGAGGAACGGCGCCTCGTACTCGCGGTCCGGCTCGGAGATGACAAGCGCGATCGAGTTCGTACTGCGGGTGACGAGCGAGCGTGCGGCCAGGTTCGGCACGTAGCCGATCTCGGCGATCGCGCGCTCCACCGACGCCCGGATCCGCGGGTCCACCGTCGGGACCGCGTTGATCACCCGGGAGACCGTGGCGCGGGAGACGCCGGCCGCCTCCGCGACCGCCTCGAGGGTGGGTGGGCGGGAATCACGCGGCGGCCGGGAGGACATGTTGGCCTTTATACACCGGCGATGCGCTCCCATCCGTACCCCCAAAAGCAGTTGAAAGATCTTCCGGGGGTACGGATGGGAGCGCGTTTTCCGGTCAGGGGCGGCCGTTGGCGCCGCACTTGATGATCGGGCGGATGCAGTCGTTCACGCGCCGGGCCATCTCCTCGACCGGCCAGGCGTTGAAGAAGTCGCCGTGCATCGTGAAGCCGCCGCCGGACGCCAGGCGCAGCCGCCCGGGGTCGCCGCTGACCGGGTACCGCAGCACCTGGCGCAGCTTCGGCACCGGCACCGGGTGGGTCGACGGGCAGGCCTGGTTCACCGGGTACGCCATGTGCGACTTGTGGTCGGAGGAGTCCAGGTCACGGCCGTTCCAGCACTGCGGGAAGTCCAGGTAGGACTCCAGCATGGTGCCGGCCGGGCAGTTTACGAAGTCGTGCGACGAGCCGACCTGCCCGGCGTGCAGACAGGACCAGCGGGAGATCGTGTTGTCGTTCGGGCCGGTGGCCTTGGCGTTACCGGCCACGATCCGCAGGCCCTGCGGGATCGGCTGGGTGGTGGCGATGATGTCGTCACGCACGCCCTCACCCAGGTAGTAGAACGTGACGATTGTCGGCTCGACCGGCACGTTGTCCTGGTAGAGCGTCGGCACCCAGTACGAGCTGGTGTCCTCGCGCGGGTTGCAGGTGGTCTGCGAGTTGAGCAGGTCGGACAGGTTGGTCATCGCGTTCGTGACAGTGGCGCCGAAGAAGCTGTGCATGTGCGACGCGCCGGGCAGCCCGGGGAAGATGATCGGGTCGTCCGGGAGCCGGTGCGTGTACGGGCAGTCGGCGAGGAACTCCGACACCCGCACCACGTTCGGCGGGAGCGAGGTGGCCGGTGCGCCACCCGCGCCGTAGATCTCGAACTCCCAGAGCGACACGCCGTAGGCAGTGGCCCGCGCCGTGGTGTAGAGCCGGACGTAGCGCCCGGTCCCGTTCACCGCGATGCTCTGGTTGCCGCCTGTCGCGTTCGTGGCGGTGTGGATCGTGGTCCAGGTGTTGCCGTCCGCGCTGGTCTGGATCTGGAACGCGCGGGCATACGCCGCCTCCCAGTTCAGCGCGACCCGGGTGACAGTTGCGGACGCGCCGAGGTCGACGCGCAGCCACTGCGGGTCCGCGGCCGCGGACGACCAGCGGGTGCCGCCGTTGCCGTCCACCGCGGAGCTCGCCGGGAACGTGGCGGACTCGGTGGACGACGCCGCGGCCGTGCGGCCCTGGGAGATCAGCGCCTCCGCCGCGCTCGCGGTGGCCGAGCTGACGATCAGGTAGGTGCTCAGCAGGCCCAGCAGCGCGACCCCGAGCGTGAGCAGACGTTTCATGGTGCCTCCTTACTGGTAGACGCGGACGTAGTCGACGTACATCCGGGACGGGAGCGGCGTGGTGGCGTCCACCGGGCCGGGGAAGTCACCGCCGACCGCGAGGTTGAGGATCAGGTAGAACTTGTGGTCGAACACCCAGGGCCCGCGGGTGGACTCCACTGTCGCCTTGTCCGCGGTGAAGACCAGCCGGCCGTCCAGGAAGAAGCGGATGCCCTTGCTGTCCCACTCCGCGGCCCAGACGTGGAAGTCCTGCGAGAGGTCGACAGTGGCGTACTTCTGGCCGTAACCGGCCGCGCCGTTGTAGGCCGGGGCGTGAAGCGTGGAGTACGCCTCGCTTGTGTTCCGGCCGAGGACCTCCATGATGTCGATCTCGCCGTTGTACGGCCACGGGCGGCCCTCGAGGAAGTCGGCGCCCATCATCCAGAACGCGGGCCAGAGGCCGTTGCCCTTCGGCACCTTGATCCGGGCCTCGACCCGGCCGTACTGCACGCTGAACTTGTTGCTCGTGTTCATCCGGTGCGACGTGTAGTCCCGGCCGTTCGAGGTCTGCTTCCGCGCCTCGATCACCAGCGCGCCGTTGCCGTCCAGGTTCGCGTTGTCGTTGTTCGTGTAGTACTGCACCTCGTTGTTCTGGCCGGTGCCCGGGTCGATCGTCCACTTCGACGCGTCAGGCTTGCCGCCGGCCGCGCCGGTGAACTCGTCGTTCCAGACCAGGCGGGTGGCCGGGAACACCGGGTCCGCGGGCTGGGCCGGAGGCGGCGTCGGGTTTCCACCGGTGCCGTAGACCTGGAACTCGTAGAGCGAGTAGCCGTAGCCGTTCGACCGGGCGGTGCCGTACATGCGCACGTACCGGCCGGTGCCGCTCACGGTGAGCGTCTCCTTGAAGCCGCGCCCCGCCGTGGTCGAGTAGATGCTTGTCCAGGCGTTGCCGTCGTTCGACACCTGGATCTGGTACGCCGTGGCGTACGCCGGGTCCCACTGCAGGACCACCCGCTGGATCTGCGCGGTGGCGCCCAGGTCGACCGCGATCCAGCCCGGGTCCACCCAGCCGTTCACGTTGCTCGTCGCCCAGCGGCTGGCCGGATCCGAGTCGAACGCCTTGGCCGGCGTGCATTCCCAGCAGCTGCCGTCACTCTGGCTTGTCGACGCGGTGCCGGGCTTCCCGTAGGAGAGCAGTCCGCCGGTGCCGGGCGTGCCACCGCCGCCCCCGAAGACCTGGAACTCCCACAGCGAGACGCCGTACTGGGTGGCCCGCGCCGTGGTGTACAGCCGCAGGTAGCGACCGGTGCCGTTGACAGTGATGCTCTGGTTGCCGCCGGTCTGCTGCGTCGCGGTGTGGATTGTGGTCCAGGTGTTGCCGTCCGCGCTGGTCTGCAGCTGGAACGCCGTGGCGTAGGCGGCCTCCCAGTTCAGCGCGACGCGGCTGACCGACGCGGACGCGCCGAGGTCCACGCGCAGCCACTGCGGGTCCGCGGCCGCGGACGACCAGCGGGTCCCGCCGTCACCGTCCACCGCTGAGGTGGCCGGGAACGCGCCCGACTCGGTGGAGGAGGCGGTGACCGGGCGCCCCTGGGAGAGCAGCGTCTCGGCCGCGTCGGCCGCGCCTGCCGTTATGACGAGGTAGGCGCCGAGCAGGGCGACGGCCGCTCCCGCGCTGCGCCATCGGGGTGGGGACATGTGGGGCTCCTCGGGGTGGGGGCGGATCTAGAGAGCGCTCTCCCTTGCGGCATGTCGGTGGGGTTACGAAGCCGTGTCAGGAGAGCGCTCTCTTAGCTGGTACTGTGACGCCGTTCACCGGTTTGTGTCAATAGTTCGATGTCAATCCCGGGGAGCGCTCTCCGACGTGATCTTGACGCGGCCCGGTCGCGGTCTCCGTGCGAGGCCGCGCCGATCGTCGGCCGAGCGGGCAAGATGGCACTCATGGCAACCGAGTCACAGCAGGGCGTCTACGTCAACCCGACCGGCGAGTTCAGCCGGGACCAGCGATACATCACCACGCGCATCACACGGGACGGTCGTGAAGGCTGGCCGGTCGAGGCCGGCCGCTACCGCCTGATCGTCAGCCGGGCATGCCCATGGGCCAATCGGGCGATCATCGTACGGCGGTTGCTGGGCCTCGAGGACGCGATCTCCATGGGGATCGCCGGACCCACCCACGACGAGCGCAGCTGGACGTTCGATCTCGACCCGGGCGGCGTGGACCCGGTACTCGGCATCCCCCGCCTGCAGGACGCGTTCTTCAAGCGCGAACCCGGCTACCCGCGCGGCATCACCGTGCCCGCGCTTGTGGACGTGCCATCCGGCCAGGTGGTGACGAACGACTTCGCCCAGATCACCCTCGATCTGTCCCTGGAGTGGACCGAGTTCCACCGGGAGGGCGCGCCGGAGCTGTACCCGGAGCCCCTGCGCGCCGAGATCGACACTGTGAACAAGCGGGTCTTCACCGAGGTGAACAACGGCGTCTACAGGTGCGGTTTCGCCGGGACGCAGGCCGCCTACGAGTCGGCGTACGGGCGGCTGTTCGACACACTTGACTGGTTGTCCGCCCGACTCGAGACCCAGCGCTACCTGGTAGGCGACACGATCACCGAGGCAGACGTCCGCCTGTTCACCACCCTGGCCCGCTTCGACGCCGTCTACCACGGCCACTTCAAGTGCAACAGGTCAAAGCTGTCCGAGATGCCGGTGCTCTGGTCCTACGCCCGCGACCTCTTCCAGACGCCGGGTTTCGGGGACACAACGGACTTCGTACACATCAAGAGCCACTATTACGAGGTGCATCGGGACATCAACCCGACCGGGATCGTCCCGGCCGGGCCGGAGTTGTCCGGATGGCTTTCGGAGCACGGGCGGGAGTCGCTGGGCGGGCGGCCGTTCGGGGACGGGACGCCTCCGGGGGCGCCTTCCACAGCTGAGACGGTGCCGGTGGGACACAGCCCGTTGTCGGTGTAGGCCTGTTCTTGCGGGCGGGTGGTCGCGCTGGGTGGCGTCGGTCTTGCCTCCGGCGGCCATCCGTCAGGGTCGCCGCCGGGTCTCTCGGTCTCTGTCGGGCTTGGGTGGGCCTCCGGCGCGAGCCCTGTTGGCGGGGGCCTCCGGCGGCCCTTCCGGGGGAGCCTCCGTCGGCCCTCCGGGGGGAGCGCTCCGGCTCCGGGGCAACCGGAAGCGCAGGTCAGCTTCGCTGGTAGAGCTTTGTCGAGGTACCGCGCCTCGCTTTGACCACATATCGATACCGGCCTGGAACGACCGGCAGCGGACCGCCAGGATCACGGTCCGCCGCGTGATCGGCGTGGCCGCCCGGTTGGCGGTGTGCCGCGAGTTTTGCGGTGCGCTGGAATCGCGGTGCGCCGCGAGGTGGCGTGGCGGCCTGGAATTGCGGTGTGCCGCGAGATTGGCGTGCCGGTGGAGATCAAGAACGGCATCGAGGCGAGGGGAACCGCGTCAGTGGCGGGTAGTCGGCCCCTGCCCGGCCTTCCCGAGGGCCAG
The DNA here is from genome assembly GCF_044454585.1 of Catenuloplanes sp. NPDC051500. Taxonomy (NCBI): domain Bacteria; kingdom Bacillati; phylum Actinomycetota; class Actinomycetes; order Micromonosporales; family Micromonosporaceae; genus Catenuloplanes; species Catenuloplanes sp. NPDC051500. The sequence continues at coordinate 528,962 of NZ_JBITDX010000002.1, read as the reverse complement.
ACCCACGCCGACACTCGCCATGGTCAAGACCGGAAGCGGCCACCGCGGAGCGCAACCGGCACCCAAGCACTGCCCGCCCGAAATTTCACCATAAAGATGCCAGCCCGCAAACCCACCCCCCAGAGATCATCCGTCGAATGTACTGGGGAGTGGTTATCCAGCCCGCAAAACCACTCCCCAGTACATTCGACGGATGACCATTCTTTCTCGCAGGACCGATCAATCCGACGCGACCTATTAAACCGTCGCGTAGCGTCACCAGATGACTTATGTCCCGCACCTCGGGAGATGACCCACCGAGCGTTCAGCTTTTCCATGCAGGTCTGAAATCGCCCCCGATAATCCCTGTACCACGACGTGACGCAACCGCACCTGCGACGGAGCCATGAGCAGCATTCTTACTCTCGGCTCAAAACACCCCGACAGTGCTCCCGTATAAGCACTGCGTGGCCGCTACACCAAGCCAGAAAAGCAGACTGCCACCGCCCCACCAAGCGTGCCCATCGGAGGGTGTCGGGGGGGGGGGGCGGGGGGCATGGAAAAAACAAACCGCCCCCACTAAAACGCCCCGCCCCCGAC
>NZ_JBITDX010000002.1:435668-528373 GCF_044454585.1 Catenuloplanes sp. NPDC051500 | reverse complement strand
TGGTGGGTGGTGCTGTTCTTTTTTTTTTTATTCCCCCCCCCCCCCAAATATGCCCCCCCCCCCCCCCCGACACCCCACCCAGCGCAACCCGCGAGACAAAGGTCAGAAGCAGCGAAAAGAGCGAAGCTCTAAACGCAAGCCCCACGGACCAGACGGCCCGCGGGAGCAAGCGAACCCCGACCACAGCGAAAGCGGGTAAATAGTTTCGAGATCTTGAGTCTCCTACCCGAGCCAATCGACGAGCTTCCCCCCTTGTTGCCAGATCGTAAGCACCGAGAAGACGCCGAACAGAAGCACCGACCACACGAGCGCGACGATCCGCCAAAGGCGGGGACGGATCTCGGGCGGAAGCACGCGGCGGTTGAGGAGGAGAAGGAGAGCCGAATAGATGAACATCATGAGGCCGCCCACGCAGGCCGCGATGACAAGGAGGGGTAGAGGCTGATTGAGCCCCGCGAGCAGGACGATTATGCCGATGGTGACGAGGCCCCAGACGAGGGTGAAGTAGATGCGGTTTTCGGAGCGGGAGGGGAGGTAGCTGGTTTTGAGGACGTCGGCGGCGAGGCGGCTTGTGTAGTCGACGATGCCGAGGGCGGCGGCGAAGAGGGAGAAGGCGCCGATTGTCCAGAAGAGGGTGCCGAACCAGGGGCCGATTGTGGTTTTGAGGGTTTGGCCTTCGATGCGGAGGAATTCGACGCTGTTGGCGAGGCCGGGGGTGCCGTAGACGGTGGAGTAGGAGAGGAGGGACATCAGGGCGATGGTGACGAAGGAGATGAGGGCGAAGGTGAGGGCCTGTTCCTGGTTGGCGAGTTTCCACCAGCGGCGCCAGTGGTTCAGGTTTTCCCGGGTGGGTTCGAAGATGAAGCCGGTGGAGGGGGCTGCTTCTTCGGCGCCGGTGACGGGGCTGACGAGGCGGGGGACGTAGGCGCCCATGCCGTAGCCCTTGTCGCGGATCCAGTTTGACTGGACGAGGTTCTGGCCGCCGCCGGCGCCGGCGAAGACGAGGGCGGAGAGCATGAGGGCGAAGCCGAGTTCGGTGGGGAAGGCGGGGGCGGTGACGGCGGTGGGGAGTTCGGCCCAGGCGTCGGCGGTGATGGCGAAGGCGATGGCGACCACGATGAAGAGGGTGACCAGGATGACTTTGAGGCTTTCGATGCGTTCGAGCGCTGTGTAGATGACCGGCGCGAGGGTGAGGGTGACGCCGATCAGGATCAGCATGCCGATGGCGATCCAGGTGGGGCTGCCGCCGAACAGGTAGGTGACCATGGTGGCGGAGCTGGTGGCCCAGCCGGGCCAGAGGTTCGCGAAGTAGACCATGATCGCGAAGACGAGTCCCCAGTGGCGCCAGAAGCGGGAGAAGCCGGTGAGCGCGGTTTCTCCGGTGGCGAGCGTGTAGCGCTCGATCTCCATGTTGAGGAACCACTGCGTCACGATGCCGACAGCGGCGGCCCAGAGGAAGACCAGGCCCACCTGCGAGGCTATATATGGGTAGAGCACGAACTCGCCGGAGGCGAGGCCGACGCCCGCTGCCACCACGCCGGGGCCGATCACCTTTCGGACCGAGGTGGGTGGTGCGGGGAGATCCCGGACCACGACTCCGGGGAGGTGACGTGCCGGGAATCGGCCGGCTGCGTTGTCGGTCACGGAGGCTCCCTTTCGCGCTGCGGAAATGGGCGGCCCTCTATACCCTCGACGAAATCCGGCTGAAACGTCACGGTGCCTCCATCCGGGGCATTACGCGATGTTCACCACATTTGTCCCGAGTGTCGGATGGTGCGCAGCGGTGACGGTCCAGAGCACGGACGATGTGGATAACCGGCGGAAAGGCCCTCCATGATCGAGCACCCGCTCATCGCCCAGCAGCTGACCTTCGTCATCACACTGCTGGCGCTGATCGTGGGCCATCAGCTCGGCGACCACGTCATGCAGACCGACCACCAGGCGGCCAACAAGGCAGGCAAGGGCCGTACCGCCGCCGGCGCCATGGCCGGGCACCTCGCCGCCTATCACCTGACGGTCGGGGCCGTGCTCGCCGTCACGGCCTGGGCGATGCACCTGCAGCTGACCTGGCTCGGCGTCGTCGCCGGTCTGCTGTTCAGCGTGGTCACGCACGCGATCCTGGACCGGCGGGCGGTCGTGCGGCTGGTGTTGCAGCACACCGGCTCGCGCGAGTTCGCCGATCAGACCTCGCCGGTCTGCGGGATGTACGTGGCCGACCAGTCCCTGCACTGGGCCTGCCTGCTGGTCTCCGCACTGTTGATGGCACGTCTGTAGAGCGTTCCCGGGCGCGCGATGATTACCGGGTGCGGATCACGACGCTCGGCGTCCTGGCGGTGGATGGGCGGCCGGTCCGTGGTGACCGGCTGGCGGCCGTGATCAGGGAGCTTCTCGACGCCAGGGGTGGCTCGGTCTCCACCGGCGCCCTGATCGACGCGGTCTGGCCGGAGGAGCCGCCCGACGACGCCCCGGGGGCGGTGCAGGCCCTGATCGGGCGGGTACGCCGACTCGGCGTGCCGGTGCGCACGGGGCCCGGCGGCTACCGGGTCCCGGCCGACGCGGTGGAGATCGACGCGGTCACGGCCCGGGGGCTGGTGGACCGCGGCCGGCAGGCGCTGGCGGCGGGGGATACGGCCGGTGCACGGGAGCATGCGGACCGGGCGCGGGCACTGTTCCCGGAGGCGCCGGAGCTCGGCGACCGGCTGTTCGGCGACGTCGTGAACCTCCGGGCGGAGGCCGCACTGGCCGGTGGTGGCGCGATCGACGAGACGGACCTGCGACGGCTGGCCACCCGCACACCGCCCGACGAACCGGCCGCCGCGCTGCTCGTACGGGTCCTCGCGGCCCAGGGACGCGACGCCGAAGCCCTCGACCTGGTCGAGCGGGTGCGCACCGATCTCGCTGACCGCTACGGCGCGGATCCGTCACCTGTGCTCGCGGAGACCCAGGTGGCGCTGTTACGCGGGCAGTTGGTGGCCGTCCGCCCCGCGTTGCCCGCGACCTGGCACCGGGTAGCGACCCCGCTTGTGGGCCGTGCCACGGATCTCGCCGCCGTCGGTGAGGCGCTCCGGGCCGCCCCGGTGGTGACCGTCGTCGCCGCCGGTGGTGCGGGCAAGACCCGGCTCGCTGCCGAGATCGCCCGATCGGCCCATCGCTCCGGGCCGGTCCGCGTCGTCGAGCTGGCAGGTCTGCGCGCGCCGGACGAGGTGCTGCCCGCGGTGCTCGCGGTCCTGCACGATGCGGGCCCACATGGCGCGGGCCCACATGGCGCGGGTTCGCATACGGAACGGCTGCGGGCCCTCGGTTCCGCGCTGGACGGGCTGCTCGTGCTCGACAACTGCGAACACGTCCTCGACGCGGTGGCGGCCGTGGTGGCCGACCTGCTGGCCGTGGCGTCGCCCGCGGTCAGCGTGCTCGCCACCAGCCGGGCGCCGCTCGGCCTGATCGGCGAGGTGGTCCACCGGCTGCCCGCGCTGCCCGACGACGAGGCGCTCGCGCTGCTCGACGCGCGGGTCCGGGCTGGGGGAACGGCGCCGGACTGGCCGCGGGACCGGGCGCTGACGCTCGTGCGCCGGCTCGACAACCTGCCGCTCGCAGTGGAGCTGGCCGCCGCCCGGCTGCGGCACCTGCCGCTCGACGACGTGCTGGCCGGGCTCGGCGACCGGTTCGCGCTGCTCGACGACGCGCTGCGCGGGCTGCCGGAACGGCACGCCGGCCTGTGGGCGCTCGTGGACTGGAGCTGTGCGCTGCTTGCCCCTGCCGAGCGGCGTCTGCTGGAACGGCTGGCCGTCCTGCCAGGCCGGTTCACCGCTGACCTCGCGCAGGCGGTAGCGGGCGGCGCCGACGCGCGTCGTGGCCTGTCGATCCTGGTCGAGCAGTCGCTGCTCCAGCTGGACGAGGGCCGGTACCGGATGCTTGAGACGGTCCGTGAGTACGGCGAGGCCGGATTGGACCCGGACGGGCGCGCGATCGCCCTGGCCGGGCTGGTCAGGTGGGCCGGCGAGCGGGCGGTGGCGCTGGCCGCGGACTTCATCGGCCCGGCGCAGGTCGATGCGCTGGTCGCGTGCGCGTCCGACCAGGACAACCTGGTCGCCGGCCTGCGCTGGGCGTGGGACCACGACGACGAACCGGCGGCGGTCGACATCGCCCTCGCGCTCGTCCAGCTGTGGACCGTGCACGGGCGGCACCTCGAGGCCGGGCGGTGGGCGGGAACGTTGCTGCACCTGGACGCGCCCTCGGCCCGGCACCGGTCGGGCATCCTGCACGGCCGGGCCAGTGGCCGCCCGCTGCCGCACGCGGACCGGCTCGCGTGGCTCTGCGTGCTGATCGCCGTCAACGCGGGAAGTGCCGGCGCGATGCGGCTCATCGCGCTGGCCCGCCGTGCGCTGCGGACGGTGATCCGGGAGCGCCCGGGGGAGGTCTCGGCACGGATCACCGCGCTTGCGGCAGCGCTGCCGGGACTGGCGCGGGCGGACCCAGACCGGAGTCTTGCGGACGCGGCGACCCTGATCGCGCACGAGGACCCGTACGTCCAGGGGATGGGCTTCTTCTTCCGGGCGGTCCTGGCCCGGAGCGCCGACGCCGAGGCCGCCTACCGCCGGTTCGAGGCGGTCGGTGACCACTGGGGGATGGGGATGGCCGCCCATGCCGCAGGGCACGCGACCGGCGCCGGGCCGCGCGCGGACGAGTGGCTGCGCCGCGGTGAGCGTCACCTGAAGCTGGTCGGGGCCGCCCAGGACGCCCGGTCCACCCGGGTGCTGCTCGACACCCGGCTGGCGCTCGCGGACGACGCGGAGGCCGAGCGCCGGCTGCGTGCGGTGGCTGACTCGGGCCGGCCGGGCGAGACCGGCCGGCCGGGGTCCGACGAGACCGACGCCCATCAGGCCCGGCTCGCCCTGGCTCAGCTGGCCTTGCGCCGTGGGCGGTTCGACGAGGCCCTGACCCACGCGGACGCGCTGTCGGGGATGCTCGCGGCGCTGCCGTCGCCGGCCGTGTTCCGGATCGCGGTCGCCGTCCTCCACCTGTGGGTCGCCGAGGCGCACCCGGCGAGCGGCGCCGAGACATGGGCCACCGATGCGCTGCGGCAGTCCCGCGCCGAGGTGCTGGCCGCCGGCGACCGTCCGCTGCTCGGCGCGTGGGCGATGGGCGGCGCGGAGCTGGCCGCCTTCCGCGGCGACGGGAGGACAGCGCGCGAGCTGTGGGCGCTTGGTACGCGGGTCGGCGCGAACGTCAGCCGGTTCTCCCCGCCGGGACACGGCGCCCGGCTCGCGGCGGTCCTGGGCGACCAGGAGAGCCGCGAGCCGTTCCGCACGGCGGCCGGCGCGCTGACCGGGACCGCCCTCCATCACCGCATCCGCGAGCTGATGGACGGCCTGTTGGCCCTGGGACCGTAGGGCCGGGTCAGGAGAAGAGGCGGATCAGCTCTTCGGCCGCGTTCTCGCCCAGCAGGATCTCGGCGGTGCCCGCCCCCTCCGCGTTCGCGGCGGCGCTGCGCGGGAACATCGCCAGCTCGTAGGCGGTGAGTGCCGCCTCCACGTCGCCCGGGTGGGCCGCGATCGCCGCGCCGAGCTCTGCGCCGTCCTCCATCGCCAGGTTGGCGCCCTCGCCGTTCGGCGGCTGCACGTGGGCGGCGTCGCCGAGAAGTGTCACGCCCGGCACCCGGTCCCAGCGGAAGTCGGCAGGCAGCCCGTAGTGGGGGCGGTAGACCGGGGCGGTGTCGCTGTCGGTGATCAGCGCGGTCAGTTCGGGCGCCCAGCCGTCGAGTTCCCGGGCGATCCGCGCGGTCGCCGCGGCCGGGTCGGCGAAGTCGATAGCGGCGAACCACTCAAGCGGCCGGGACAGCCACAGGTAGGCGTGCAGGTTCCCGTCGGCCTCGCGGTGGACCAGGAGGACCTTGCCGCTCACGTCGGCGTCGAACACGAACAGCGACCCGCCGCCGACCGCCTTCGCGGTGGCCGGGTGGCGGTTGACGCCGTCGACCAGGAACGTCTCGACTGAGGAGTTGCCGGCCCAGGTGGGCGTGGTGTCCGACAGCAGCGGCCGGACCCGCGACCAGGCGCCGTCCGCGCCGATCAGCAGGCCGGTGGTCGTGGTCGTGCCGTTGTCGAAGGCGACCTCGTGGCGGCCGCCGCCGAGCGCGCGCACGCCGGTGACCCGGTGGCCCCACCGGACGGTGCCGGCCGGGAGCGAGTCGAGAAGCATCTGCCGTAGCGCGCCGCGTTGTGCCTCAGGGCTTCCGCCGCCGTCGGCCCGGTCGAACAGGATCGTGCCGTCCCGGTCGAGGACCCGCATGGCCTCGCGGCCCTCCAGGACGATCGCGCGGAACTCGTCGATCAGCCCGGCCGCCTCGAGTGCGGGCTGGCCGTTGTAGTCGTGGATGTCGAGCATGCCGCCCTGGCCGCGGGCGGTCGCCGAGGCGTCCGCCTCGTAGACGGTGGACGGGATGCCGTGCACGTGCAGGACCCGGGCGAGCGTGAGACCGCCGAGGCCGGCGCCGATGATGGTGATCGAGGTGTCGTTCATGGCTCCGAGACTGCGCGGGCCCACCGACACGGCGCCGATATGCCACCGATACGTAAAGCCCGGGGCGGAGCCGAGGGCTCCACCCCGGGCTACCCAACCCCGGAGAACGTCTGGATCAGATGATGGCCTGCAGCAGGAGCACCACCGCGAAGACGACGATGAAGGACAGGTCGATGCCGACCGCGCCGAACCGGACCGGCGGCAGGATCTTCCGGACCGGCGCGAGGACGGGCTCGGTCACGGCGTAGACCACTGTGATCGCGCGGGCACGGAAGGAACCCGGCATGGAAGGCCCGGCCAGCACCGTGCTCCAGTCGAGGAGCGCGCGTGCGATGAGCACGAACTGAAACACTGTCAGGACCGCGCTGATCAGGGCGAACATGGTTACCTCCTGGGTACGTCACCCAAGAGTGCGGTAATTTCCTGAGACCCGGCTGGGTACCCGGCTGAGGACTGGCTGTGAGACGGCTCAGGCCCAGTTGTACGTGTGGCGGAGCACGTCGGCGATCCGGTCGAAGCGGGCCCGGTCGAGGACCGCGCCCTCACGGCGGATGCCTGCTTCGTCGACCTGGATGACGCGGTCGAGGCGGACGAAGCTGGGCCGCTTCTCCCGGTCCCACTCGCCGGGGCCGAGCGCGAGCCAGTGTCGCTGACCCTGGCGCTCGCTCTGGCTGGAGAGCATCAGGCCGAGAAGCAGCTTGCCGTCACGGCCGACGACAAGCACCGGGCGGTCCTTGCCCTGCGAGGGGTCCTCCTCGTAGGCGACCCACGTCCAGACGATCTCACCCGGGTCGGCCTGGCCGTCGAGCTCCGGCGCGTAGGCGAGCTGGCGGCCCTTGCGGATGCGCGCGGTGGCGGGCGTGGGGCGCGCGGGGCTGCCCTCGCGGCCGGTACCGGGACGGCCGGAGACACGCCGGCGCAGGCGGCCCGCGTTCTCCCGGATGCTGCCCCGCTGCGGGGGCGGGGAGGGCTTGGCCGTGGAAGCCGGCGGAGCCTTCGGCGGCGCTGGGGAGGGCCGGGGTGCGGGCGCCTTCGGAGCCGGGGCCGGAGGAGGAGCCTCGGAGGTACGTCCGGTCAGCCAGTTGAGGATTGCCCGCAGAATTCCCGCCATGACCGGCACCCTACGGGCCGTGTGCCACCCCCGCGACGCGCGGGCGGCTCCTACTTCGCTTGGTAGCCGATGACGGACGGTGCGTAGGTGGCGATCGTGGTCTGCCCGTACGCGTCGGTGACCCGGTAGCGGATCGGCGGGACCGGGCCGGGTGCGGTGCCGCGTGCGGGCGTGAAGGTCACGAACCCGGCCGCGGAGATGAGTGTCGGGTCGAACGGCCGGCCCTCCTCGGCGGCCACGCCGGAGATGGCGGCCAGCGAGTACTCGCCGTGCGGGGAGGACGGGGACGCGAGCTCCTTGCCGTCCGCGTCGACGTAGCCGATCCCGCCGCCGGGCGGCAGCGGCACCTGGACGCTCTGCTCGATGCCGGGGCGCCCGGTGCTGGTCAGGTCCGTGAGCGAGGGCGGCGCCGGGCGGGTCACGGTCGGCGTGTACGTGGTGGTGTGCTTCTCGCCGGCCGGGTCGGTGAGCTCGATCGTTACCGGGTCCGCCGCGCCGAGGAAGCCAAGCGTGGGCGTGTAGCTGATCGTGGTCGCCGACTCGCGCGCGTAGAAGCCGTTCGTGACGACCACGCAGTCGGTGTAGTCCGGGTGCCGGTCCGCCAGCTGCATGGTCCAGCCGGCCGGCAGTGCAAGCGTGATCTGCTGCTTGACCAGCCCGGCCGCGGACGATGTGTGCGGCTGCCAGACCGGTGCGATCTCGGTGGCACCGGCGGGCGCGGCGGCGGCGGGCGCGGCCGCGAGGAACGGCCAGGCCAGCGCGGGCGCGGCGAACACGGCGGCGGTGGCGAACGTCAGCGATCGTGGAGTCGGCACCGGCTCAGGATAAACGCCTATAAGCCGCCTATCGGGTCAACTACGGGGGAGTCGGACCAGAAAACCCATCCGGGGGTACGCCAGCGCGTGGCGTACCCCCGGATGGGTTTATGTGTTGATCGTCAGAGGTCAGCGCGGGCCGTTGTTGCCCCGCCCGCCGCCACCGTTGCCGGGCGGCGTCGACTTGGCCGGGGCCGGGGCGGTCTCCGGCCGGGACGGGTTGCCGGACTTGAAGGCGATCTTCGCGCTGGGGGCGTTGAAGTTCTTCTTCTCCTGGCCCTTCAGCACGTCGCGCATGGTCTTCGCGACCGCCGCGATGACCTCCTTCTGCACCTCGGCGCCGACGGCGTCGCGAGGGCTGTCCGGGTTCACCGCGATGCCGGCGATGGCCAGCTGCGGGGTGAAGCCGATGAACGACTCCGTCTCGTTGGCCGAGGAGCTACCGGTCTTGCCGGCCATCGGGCGGTCGATCATGTCCCGCACCTGGACCGAGGTGCCGTTGGTGCAGGAACCCTGCTGCGGCTGCTGGCCGAGCGGGCAGCGGGCCGCGTCGGTGGCGGCACGGGCCACGTCCTTGTCGATGACCTGCTTGCAGTCGGCCTGGGCGGCCTTCGCGGCCGCCTCGCTTGCCGCGCCGGTGGTGTCGATGATCGAGACGACAGGCGTGGGTGCGCAGTACTTGCCCTCGGCGGCGACCGTGGCGTATGCGTTCGCCATGTCGAGCGGGGTGGTGCTGGAGACGCCGAGCGTGAACGTGCCCCAGGTCCTGGCCCGGTCCGGCGAGGTGTACTGCGCGTCGTTGTTCCGGAACTTGATGCCGAGCCGCTGCGCCATCTCGACGGCCTTGTCCGCGCCGACCGTCTCCTCGAGCTTCACGAAGAACGTGTTCGAGGACTTGCCGAAGCCGGTCCACATATTCTGGTAGCCGTCCTGGTAGCTCGAGTTCGCGTTGCTCGGGCACCACATGCCGGCACAGCTGGGGTCGCCGCTGATCGGGTAGATCGACTTGTACGGCGACTTCGTGGTGAAGCCCTTGTCAAGCGCGATGCCGTTCTCAAGCGCGGCAAGCATGACGAACATCTTGAACGTCGAGCCGAACTGGTAGCCCGCCGAGTCCTCGGAGCCGGCGACCAGCTGGTTCACCGTGTTCGGGTACTTCTTGCCGCCCGGGTTGTCCGCGATGCTGTAGTGCCTGTTGATCGCGAGCGCCTTGACCTTGCCGGTGTTCGGCTCGATCGCGGCGAACGGCGCGGCCTTCGGGTTGTTGAAGTCGTAGATCTTCTTCGCCTCGTCGGCCAGCCGGTTCTGGATGTTCGCGTCCATCGAGGTGACGACCCGGAAGCCGCCCTTCTTCAGCGCGTCGTACCGCGCTGCAGGCGTGGAGCCGAACTCCTCCTGCTCCTGCCACCAGGAGACGAAGTAGTCGCAGAAGAAGCCCCAGCTGTTGTGCGCCTCGGAGACCGCTGTGCAGTTGCTCGGCGCGCGGCTCGGCTTGAGGTTCAGCGGCTCGGCGATCGCCGCGTCCGCCTCGGCCTGGGTGATCGCCTTGGTGCCGACCATCGCGCCGAGCACGTAGTTGCGGCGGTTGAGCGCCTCGGCCTCACCGTTCTCGCCGACCGGGTTGTACTCGTCCGGGGACTGGACGAGGCCCGCGATCATCGCGGCCTGGCCGAGCGTGAGCTTGTCCGCGGTGGTGGAGAAGTACGCGTTCGCGGCGGCGGAGATGCCGTACGCCTTGTTGCCGAAGTACGCGATGTTGAGATAGCGGCGGAGGATCTCCGGCTTCTCGAGCGAGTCCTCGATCGTGACCGCGAACCGGATCTCCTGCAGCTTGCGGCCGGTGGTCTGCTCAAGCGCGGCCTGCCGCTCCTCCTCGGTGATGCTCGGGTCGTTCTTGAGCACGTTACGGACGTACTGCATGGTGAGCGTGGACGCGCCCTGGGAGACCTCGCCGCCCTGCGCGTTCGACACGAAGGCGCGGACCAGGCCCTTCACGTCCACGCCGCCGTGCACGTAGAAGCGGGTGTCCTCGGCCGCGACGATCGCGTCCTTCATGACCTTCGCGATGTCGTCCGCGTCGAGGTCGGTCCGGTTCTCCTCGTAGAACTGCGTGATCACGGTCTTGCCGTCGTTCGCGTAGACGTACGACGTCTGGGCGGTCGGCGGCGTCTGCAGGGCGCTCGGCAGGTCCTCGAACGAGTCGCTGGCCAGCTTCGCCGCAAGGCCCGCAGTGGCGCTCGCGGGCAGGGCGGCCCCGGCCACCACTGCGCCGCCCACCAGGCCGAGCATCGCCAGGGTGAGCACCTTGCGGGCTATGGAGAGCGTGGTGCGTGCCTTGCCGGGGGCCGCGGTCGCCGGGGGGGTCTCCGGGACGGGCGGTTTAGCCGGTACCTGCATTGCGGGAAGGATCCCCTCGTCAGTGGAGTCGAGCGTCGTCAAGCGTCCCGCCCCGAAGTGCGGATGGCTACTCCGCGGGCGGAAGTCACAGGCAGCTGCCAGTGACGGATGGTCTTACAGCACGTACATTCCTGTTTGCGTGCCGTGATCATTCGTGTCCTACGGTGACCCGGGGGCGGGGCACTCGTCCGGATTGTGGTCTGTCGTCGTGCCGCGTCTTAGGAGAACATGAACGCTCCATTGATTCGGCACGGGGTACGGGGTTCTTACGGGGGTGGGACGTGTCCGATGAGAAAGACTCCGGGGCGGGCGAGTCGGTTGCGAAGAGTGATGACGAAAAGCCGACAGTGGGACCGCATGAGCTGTGGATGCGCTTCCGCTTCGTGATCCTGGTGGGACTGTCGGTGCTCGTTGTGGTGGTGGCGGCCAGTTTCGTCTTCATCAGTCGTACCCCGTCGGTGGACGAGTTACGCGATCAAGCCGGACTCAACGGTAAACAGACACTGCGAATCGGCGTGAAGTTCGACCAGCCCGGGATTGCCGAGCGTCAGCCGGACGGCACGTTCAGCGGTTTTGATATTGAGATCGCATACCTGGTCGCGGAGGATCTCGGATTTCGCCGCAACGAAATCGAGTTCTACCAGATCCAGAGCGAAGATCGCGAACGCATGCAGGCGCAGACGCCCGACGGGGCGAACGTGGTGATCGTGGACCTGGTGGTCGCGAGTTTCAGCATCACCGATGACCGGGCGAAGACGCCCGGAGTCGCGTTCTCCGCGGCCTACCTCTACACCGAGCAGTCAGTTCTCACGCTCGGGGATCACCCGCCGGTCGCCACGCTCGAGGACCTGCGCGGCAAGAACGTGTGCAGCCTGGCCACGTCGTCGAGCGCGACAGCGGCGTTTGCGGCCGGCAATCTGGTGCGGTCCAAGCTGACGATCAGCGAGTGCGTGGCGGCGCTGCGGTCCGGCGAGGTGGAGGCGATCAGCACGGACGCCACAATCCTCGGCGGGATAAAGGCGAAAAATCCGGACTTGGCGCACTGGGACATCGGGCTGACGAACAACGAGGCGTACGGCATCAACGTCGGCGAGAACGCGGCGCTGCTCACCCTCGTCAACCTCAGCCTGTGGCACTCCCGCGAGGACCCGGACGACGACAGGTGGGAGGACGCGTTCGACCGGAACATCCGGGTGAACATCCCGCTCAACCCCGGTGTCCCGCTGGCCCGGCCCGAGCAGCCGCAGGTGGCGCCCAAGCCGGAGGTCCGCGAGTGGTTCTCCGGGGGCCTCGGGTGACCGCACCGGAGGACGGGTCCGCCCGGCCCCCGGTCAGCACGCGGGCGCAGCAACAGTGGCTGCTGTCGCTGCTCCCCGCGTTCCCGCTGGTCCTGCTTGTGCTGCGGCTGTGGTACCTCAGCCGGCAGGACCTCGCGACCATGCTGCTGCTGGTCCAGTACGTCAGCCCGCTCGGCCTCGTCACCTCGCTCACCATCACGCTTGTCTGGGTGGTCCCGGCCGTGGTGCTGCTGATCCGCGCGTTCGGCACGCTGCTGCTGATCAGCGCGCCCAGCCGGGACGACGCCTGCCGCTCGCTGCTCGCGGTGATCACGCTGCGCATGCCGGACTGGGCGGTCGTGGTCGCGGTGCTGCTCGCGGCGATCACCTGGCAGATGCGCTTCCTGCCCACGCTGCTGATGCTCGTCCTGCTGATCGTCGGGCTGACCACCTGGCTGCGCCGCCGCGACGACCCGATCGTCCTGCTGATCATGACCGTGGTGGTGCCCGGTGTGCTTGCGGCGCTTGCCTACGTCTGGCTCGGCCCCGCGATCGTGCAGGCCTTCCGGGCCGGGGAGGTCATCACCGGCCTGCTGCTGGCCGTACCGCCCGCGGTGGCGCCGCTGCTCTCCGGCCCGATCCCGCCCGGCGTCGCCCGCCTCGGCACGCACTGGGCCGCGGTCGCCGCGTCGCTTGTGGCGCCGTTCGCGGTCGGCGTGCTCTTCATGCGCGCGCCGATACTGCCGAACACCGCGATCGAGGCGACGGCCGGCGCGTTGATCCTCCCCGAGGCGGCCGAGGTGATCACTCCTGGAGGGGAAAAATCAACTGAAAATTCCGGCCGGGGGTACGAGGTGTGGCTCGGCCGGCTGATCACCGTGGACGACAGCATGATCACACTCATGGATGCCGACGGCCGGGTCCGGTTCATCCCGTCGTCCGCTGTACGGTCCCGTACGCTGTGTCCCGAGGCGGAGCAGGTGCCATCCAGCTCGGTCTACGTGCAGGGATGGTATGCGGAGGACACCGCACTGGAGTGGATGGCGCCGAAGCAGCGACGTACCGCACCGGACCCGCGATGTCAGGGACGCCCGGTGCGGACCGAATGATTCTGCCGCCGAACCCGGCGCACGACGCGTTCGGTTGGCGGACCATGATGGGATACCACCGCCTGGAGACAGGCCGACGACGATTTGGCAGGCTTCCGCCATGACCTTGCAGCTGCGATCCGCGGCGGTCACCGACCGCGGCCTCATCCGGAGCGGGAACCAGGACTGCGCCTACGCCGGGCGGTACCTGGCGGCCGTGGCCGACGGCATGGGCGGGATGGCCGCCGGCGAGGTGGCGAGCCAGCTCACCATCGAGGCCGTCGCGCCGTTCGACTCGCAGATCTCCGACGAGCAGCAGGTCGAGGCGCTGCACGCGATGGTGGAGGCGGCGAACGCGCGCATCCACGAGCACGTCGTGGCGAACCCGACGCTGCAGGGCATGGGCACCACGCTCACCGCGCTGCTCTACTCCGGCACCCAGTTCGCGCTCGTGCACGTGGGCGACTCCCGGGCGTACCTGCTGCGGGACGGCAAGCTCGTCCAGCTGACGCGCGACGACACGTACGTGCAGATGCTTGTGGACGAAGGCGTGATCACCGAGGACGAGGCGACCGTGCACCCGCGCCGGTCCGTGGTCACCCAGGCGCTGCAGGGCGAGGCGGTCGCGCCGGCCTACGCGAAGATCCCGCCGGAGGCCGGTGACCGCTGGCTGCTCTGCTCGGACGGGCTCTCCGGCGTGGTGACGCTTGAGACCATGGCGGAGACGCTCACCGACTTCCCGGACATGCAGGAGTGCGCGAAGCGGCTGATCGATCTCGCGCTGCGCGCCGGCGGCCCGGACAACATCACTGTGGTGCTCGTCGACCTGGTCGACGGTGCCGCCGAGCCCGACCCGCAGGGCGCCACCTGCGCGGCCGAGCCGGCCGAGTCGGCCCCGGCCGAGCAGGCCGCGTAACGGGTGAGGCGGCGCCGAATCGCGCCGCGGCGAGACCTGCGGTAGGTTACTCACCGGTCGTTGACCTGCGGCCTTTCGATGCCCGGTGAGTGTGATGACCTCTACGCGCCTCGCGACCGCGATGCTGCCCCTCGCCGACGCCCCCGCGCGACCGCGCGCCCGGTTCGGGGTCGTGGCCACCGCCACGCTGCTCACGGTCGCGCTCGTCGTCGCCGTGAACGCAACAGGCGTGCTGCCCGGCCCGGCCGGCGTCGCGCTTGACAACCTGGCACAGCTGGTCGCCGGCGTGGTGGCGGCGGTCTGCTGCCTGGTCACCGCGCGTGGTGCGACCGGTGCCGCGCGCACCTGGCGGCTGCTGATCGGCCTCGGCATGGCCGGCTGGTCCGCGGGCCAGCTGATCTGGACGCTCGACCAGCTGTCCGGCGGCGACTATCTGCCCGGCCCGGCAACGGCCGAGCTGGGCTACCTGTCGCTGCCGGTCTTCGCGCTCTGGGCGCTGCTGACAGTCGCGGCCGCCACGCCGCGCCGCGTGCTCGGCCCGTCCCGGCGGGCCCGGCTGACCGCGATGCTCGACGTGGTCATCGTGCTCGGCTCCGTGGTCATGCTCTCCTGGGCGCCGGTCCGGGCGCTGCTGCACACCGCGGACGGGCTGCCCAGCGCGGTCGTGGCCGGCGTCGCCCACCTGGTGATGGACGCGTTGCTCGGCGTGCTGCTGGCGCTGCTGCTCGCGGTCCGGCAGCCGCCCCGTCCGCTGCGCCCGCAGATGCTGCTGCTCGGCGGCGGACTGGTCGCGCTCACCATCGCGGACGGCTTCTACGCCTACCTGGTGTCAGCGGACGCGGACCGGATGCTTCCGCTGCACAGCGCGGGCTGGATCCTCGGACCGGCGCTGATCGCGCTCGCCGCGCTGGCGCACACGCCGCCGGACGACCGGGCGTCCAGCACCGGCGACACCGACGGGGTGTTCCTGCTGCTCCCGCTGCTGCCGGTGGTCGCGACAGGCGTCACGATCGCGATCCGCACGCTTGTCGGGCACCCGCTGACCTGGCCGGAGGTGGCGCTCGGCTGGCTCGGCCTGCTGCTGGTGATCGCGCGCCAGCTGATGACCATCGTGGACAACCGGGCGCTGCTGATCTCGGTGGCGGAGGCGCGGCGCCGGCTCGCGCACCAGGCCGCGCACGATCCACTGACCGGTCTGGCCAACCGTGAGCTGTTCAACAAGCGGCTGACCGCTGCCGTCGACGCGCACCGGGAGGAGGGCCGGCCGATCGCGTTGATCTTCGTGGACCTGGACGACTTCAAGTTCGTCAACGACAGCTTCGGGCATGCGGCAGGCGACCGGATGCTCCAGGAGATCGCGGCCCGGCTGCAGCGCTGCGTACGCCGCGACGACACGGTGGCCCGGCTGGGCGGCGACGAGTTCGCGGTGCTGCTCGAGGCGGACCCGGGCGCGCCCGGCCTGGTGGGGGAACGGATCCTGGCCGCGCTCCGCGAACCGGTGCCTGTGGACGGGAAGCCGGTCACGATCGCGGCGAGCGTGGGCGTGGTCGCGCCGGAGCCGTACGACATCGGCCTCACCGGCGACGCACTGCTGCGTCGGGCGGACGCCGCCATGTACGCGGGCAAGCGCGCCGGCAAGAACATGATGGTCCGGTACGCCGGCACCCGCGACGGCGGCGGCGACGCGGACCTGCCCGGCCTGCTCGCCGAGGCGCTCGCGGCCGAGCCGGCGTCCTCCGGCTTCGCCGTGCACTACCAGCCGATCGTCGATCTCCGGAACGGCGGCACCGTGCTGGCCGTCGAGGCGCTCGCCCGGTGGACGCACCCGGACCTCGGCGTGATCGGCCCCGACGTGTTCGTCTCGGTCGCCGAGCGGGCCGGCCTGGTCGCCGCACTCGACGACTTCGTTCTTGACACCGCGTGCCGGGACGCCCGCGGCCTGGCCGCGCTGTACGGCGGCGACGTGGCCGTACACGTCAACGTGTCCGCCGGCCGGCTCGGCCGCCCGGAGCTGGAGTCCGCCGTGCGGGACGCGCTGCACCGCCACGACCTGCCGCCGGAGCGCCTGATCCTGGAGATCACCGAGACCAGCCGGATCGCGGACCTGTCCGCGGCGGTGGCAGCAGCCGAGCGGCTGACCGCGCTCGGCGTTCGGCTCGCGCTCGACGACTTCGGCACCGGCTTCAACACGCTCGCCCAACTGCACGCGCTCCCGGTCACCATCGTGAAGCTGGACGCAACGCTGACCACGGCGGACGACCGTTCCCGCACGCTGATCCGGTCGGTGCTGACGATCTGCCGCGAGATGGGCGCCTCAGTGATAGCCGAGGGCATCGAAAGGGAGCCACAGGCAGCGGCGCTCGCCGATCTGGGATGCCCGCTCGGCCAGGGCTACCTCTACGGTGCCCCGGTCCCTCTCAGCTGAGCCACGGCCGACTCCCAAACACCAAAACCGAAGTTTCAAGTTCGTGCTGTCCCACTTCCGACGCAGTGCGGCACCGTTCCTCCCGACTCCGGTGCGCATGCCGGTGCGGCTCAGCTTTCCCTTGACCAGACCCAACGCTTGCGCGAAATATCAAGATAAATCCCCCTGCCGGTACGAGGCCGCCGCCATCACTCTCCAACAGTCGATAGATCAGCGGCCAGGTGTGGCTTGTGCACGTCATCCGCGCCAAATAACGTGCTCACCCCTCACCTGACGCCTCGCCCCTCACCACTTCTCCGCATTTCACCCATTTCCCGCCCGTGCCGCCTGGCGTGTACCGTGCCGCCTGGCGTCTACCGTGCCGCCTGGCGTCTGCCCGTGCCGCCTCGCGTCTGCCCGTGCCGTGCCGCCCCGTGCCGCCCCGTGCCGTGCCGCCCCGTGCCGTGCCGTGCCGCCCCGCGCCGCCTACCCCGCCATCCCGCGCCGCCTGCCCCCGCCCTTGCCCTGCCTTGCCTTTGATCCTGTGTGGTGTGCGCAGCACACAAAGGTGACCGCCTGGCTGCCCCGTCTGCCATCGACCCGCCCTTCGGGGAGCAGATCATCGGCAGGGCCGCCACCAACGAGCCGCACCAACACCACCCAGCGCAACCAACGGCACGCGCTCACCAACGGGCCGGAACCCGGCGAACCCAGCGTGACCAGCAGACTCGTAAGAACCGATCAAGACGGCGCCAACACCACCCAGCCTGGCGGCCCTGCCGATGATCTGCTCGGCTCTGCCCGGGTCGATGGCAGACGGGGCAGACAGGCCACACGAAACCCAACCACAGACAGGCTTTAGCAGCGAAGCTGGCTGCGTTTTCGGTTGCCCCGGAGCCGGAGTGCTCCTCCCGGAGGGCCGCCGGAGGCAAAGAAACCGCAGCCAACCCTTCTCACGTCACCAACAGATTGAAGTGTCGGGCTGAGCGCGCACCGCCGCCGAGCAGCACATAGCAAGACCTCGGGCCGCACCGCGCCGGTTGGCCTCGGCTCGGGTGATCGCAAGGGCCGGCACCGAAGCCGGGAGCTGCCGAAAGCCAGTCGATCTCGGCTCTCGTGTGCCGCCGCGCCGGGGCCACGGCAGCTTGGGCGAAATTGGTTCGTTTTTTGGGGATTCCGCGTCCATCTGATGGGATGCAAGATCCTTGCGGCTCTGGTGGCCCTTATTCGAGCGCGATAGGGGCCACCAGAGCCGCAAGGATCTTGACGTGGGCCTTACTGATCTTTCGGCGTCAGGATGAACGCGTAAAGCGGTACCGGTTCGTCCGAGTTTGCGCTTCCAGGGGGCGTCGTCATGACGAAATGTCGGGCGGGCAGCGCCTCCTGACCGAGAACCTGCATGAGGCGGGTCGTGAGCATTGACGTATTCGGATCCGATGTGGTTCCGCGTTGGTGCCCGGCCCTGAGGCCTGCCGATTGCCGCGACCGGCCCGCACACTTGTGGACCGTGGTGCCTCGGTGCCGGTCCTTGCGCCCGCCCAAGCCGCAGTCGCCTCGACTCGCAGCCGCTGAGACGACGGCCGTGCGGCTTTCGCGCTCCGCAAGTACAACGACCAGCCGGAACGACTCACCAAGACCCACCCTTTCGACCGGGGGCCGAGACGGCCGGACGCGAATGGGCAACAGAGTCGCTCCTGCGGGCAAACCTCGCTGCCCATCGAGACTCCGCTTCGCGTCGCTTGCTGCTGCGCATCCGAGCCGGTCCCGCCCTGGTCAGCGAAGACACGCGATCAGTCGGGCGATGGCGACCAGATCCCGCCGCCCAGTGTTGGTCGTCTTGGCCGTCGCGCCCGCGGTTGGCGTCGCAGTTTCCGGCGCCGGCCGCCCTGATCGGCGACCGGCGTCGCGTTTCTGGGCGTTGGCCGTCCGGGTCGTTGTGCCAGCGGATGGCATTGCGATTCTCGGGGTCGGCCGCCCTAGGCTGGCGCACTGACGTCCGGGGGCGAGTTCCTCGGCTTTGGCGACTTGGTCGTCATGCTGGCGGTTGGCGTCGCGTTTCACGGCGTCGGCCGCCCGGGCCGGCGCACGAGCGGCGGGAGCGCATTCTGGGCGCTGGTCGTTGTGCCGGCGTCGGCCGCCCCGGGCCGGCGCACTGGCGGCGGGAGCGCGTTTCTGGGCGCTGGTCGTTGTGCCTGCGGTTGGCGTCGCGATTCCCGGGGTCGGCCGCTCTAGGCTGGCGCACTGGCGCACTGGCGTCCGGGGCGCGTTTCTCGGGGTCGGCCGTCTTGGTCGTCGTGCTGGTGGTGGGCGTTGCGATTCCCGGTGACGGTCGTTGCGGATGGCGTCGACTGCTGAGGTCTTGGGGTCAGAGGTGGTGCCGGCGACGATCGGGCGCTCCCGTGACCGATATGCCGCGCTACAGCCCGCAGCAGGGCTGGAGCGTGGTCTGGCCCTGCTGGCGGACGCTGTAGCCGGTGCGCATCAGATGTGGATGATCTGGACGTCGATGTTGCCGCGGGTGGCGTTGGAGTAGGGGCAGGCCTGCTCGGCGGCGTCGGTGAGGGCCTTGGCGGCGGTCTCGTCGACGGTAGGCAGGGCGACCTCGAGGATCACGGACAGGCCCAGCGCGGGCGTGCCCTCGGCGCGGCCGAGGCCCACCTTCGCGGTGACTGTGGATGCGCCCAGGTCTAGCTTGTCCCGGCGGGCGATCATGCGCAGCGCGGAGTGGAAGCATGCGGCGAAGCCGGCGGCGAACAGTTGCTCCGGGTTGGTGGCGCCGCCCGCGCCGCCGAGCTCCTTGGGGGCGGCGACCGGGAAGTCGATCAGGCCGTCGCTGGACTTGACGGCGCCGTTGCGCCCGTCGCCGGACGACGTGACCTCGGCTGTGTAGATGGCGGACATCTGTATCACTCCTTCGTACCGTGGATGGTGTTGGTGATCTTGTTGAGTGTCTGATGCAACTGGGCGTACTCCTCCAGGGAGATGCCCAGGCTGCCGGCGATCGTCATCGGGATGGCCGCGCACTCGGTGCGCAGCTCACGGCCGGTGTCGGTGAGCCGGACCTCGACCACGCGCTCGTCGGCGGCGCGCCGCTCGCGCCGGATCAGGCCGGCGGCTTCGACGCGCTTGAGCATCGGGGAGAGGGTGCCGGAGTCCAGCCGTAGCGTGGCGCCGAGTTCCTTGACGGTGACCGGCTCGTCCGGGTGTTCCCAGAGCACGAGCAGCACCAGGTATTGCGGGTAGGTGAGGCCGACACGGTCGAGGATCGGCCGGTAGAGGTCGGTCACCGCGCGGGACGCGGAGTAGAGCGCGAAGCAGAGCTGGTACCGCACACCCATGCCGATCGCCCGATCATCCGTCACCCGGCAAAGGTAGCCCACAATTTAGTTGTGCACAACCGAAGCGTTCGTTTCCGGCGCGCAAAATGGTGATCAAAGAGCTTCATGATCGATGGCTTGGCTGGTTGACTGTCCGGGTGACGCTCGCCGACTTCAACCAGCTCCCGGTGGAACAGGCGCGCGAGGAGCTGCGCACCTGCTGCGCCTCGACCCGCTGGGCGACCGAGGTGGCGGCGCGCCGGCCGTACCCCGGGATTGATCCCCTGTTGAGCGTCAGCGATGCCGTGCTGGCCGTGCTGACCTGGGACGACGTGCTTGAGGCGCTCGCCGCCCACCCGCGGATCGGGCAGCGGGTGACCGGCGGGGACCGGGAAAGCGCCTGGTCGCGGCGCGAACAGTCCGGGATGGACGATTCCCCCGATGACGTACGCGCCGCGCTGGCCGAGGCGAACGCGGACTACGAGGAGCGGTTCGGGCACGTGTTCCTGATCTTCGCGAGCGGCCGGTCCGACGTGGAGATGCTTGCCGCGGCGCGGGAACGGCTCGGCAACGACGAAGCGGCCGAGCGTCGCGTGGTGCACGGTGAGCTGACGAAGATCGTGCGGCTGCGGCTGGAGAGGCTGTTCGGATGACCGAGTACGCGAGCATCTCCACGCACATTCTGGACACCGTCTCCGGTGAGCCGGCCCGCGGCGTCTACGTGCGGCTGGAGCGGCGGGACGCGGACGGCTGGGCGCAGATCGCGGAGGGACGCACGGACGACGACGGGCGGCTGCGCGAGTGGGCGCCGGTCAACGCGTGGCAGGTGGGCGGGTTCCGGCTGGTCTTCTACGTCGAGCCGTACCTCGGGGGGAACGCGTTCTTCCCGGAGATCACCATCGCGTTCCACGTCCATGACCCGCACCGGCACTACCACGTGCCGTTGCTGCTCAGCCCGTACGGCTACACCACCTACCGAGGGAGCTGACCGTGGCGATCGTGCTCGGGCCGAACAGGTACGGCAAGGCCGAGACCCGGGTCGTACGGGTGGTCCGCGACGGCGGCACCCACACGATCACCGACCTGAACGTCAGCGTCGCGCTCTCCGGTGACCTCTCCGCCACGCACCTGACCGGCGACAACGCCAACGTGCTGCCGACCGACACCCAGAAGAACACGGTGTACGCGTTCGCGAAGCGGCACGGCGTGGCCTCGCCGGAGGCGTTCGCGCTGCTGCTGGCGCGGCATTTCACGTCGTCGCAGCCCACGATCGGCACCGCACGGGTGGAGATCGAGGAGTACCCGTGGAACCGGCTTGGGCCGCACTCGTTCTCCCGGGACGGGTCCGCCGTGCGTACCGCCGCGGTGGTGGTGTCCTCCGGGAGCACCGAGATCACCGGTGGCCTGGCCGGGCTGACGCTTCTCAACTCCACAGACTCGGAGTTCACCGGGTTCATCGTGGACGACTACACGACGCTTGCCGAGACGTCGGACCGGATCCTGGCCACCGCGGTGGACGCCACCTGGCGCTTCGCCGCGGCCGAGGCGGACTTCAACGCGGTCCACGTCGCCGCCCGGGACGCGCTTGTCGCGGCGTTCGTGGGCACCTACAGCCACTCGCTGCAGCAGACGCTCTACGCGATGGGTACGGCCGTGCTTGAGGCCTGCCCCGACCTGGTGGAGGTCCGGCTGCGACTGCCGAACAAGCACCATTTCGTCGTGGACTGCACGCCGTTCGGCCTGGACGCGGCGGCCGAGGTGTTCCATGCGGACGACCGGCCGTACGGCCTGATCGAGGGCACGGTGCTGCGGGACCCCGCATGACGCCGCGCGCGCTTGGGGACGCGTCGGTGGCGTTCGCGCGCCGGGAGCTGGCCCGCGGGTCTGACGTGCGCGACGTGTTCGCCTGGCTCGCGGGCAACGGGCGGAGCGCGCGGGCGGCGGCGCGGGCGGTGTGCCTGGCGCTGGGCGTGGAGCAAGCGGAGGCGGAGCGCAGGCTGGCCGCGGCGGGCCTGCGCGACGAGGGCGCGGTCGAGGCGGACATGATCGAGGACCTGGCGGATCTGCTCGCCGCGTCCGGGCTGTTCGCGCGCTGATCTCGTACCCCCGCGGGGGTTGTGGGTTTCCTTAAGTCTTCGCCGGAATCAAACCGGACCGCGGCAGAAGGCCGGCACCGCTCCGCGGCAGTCGATAACGTCGCGCCCATCATCCACGCATGATGTGTTTTCCCTGGTCGACGGGGGAATGAGCGGCATCTGAAGGAATTGATGCACCGCTATTGATAACGCCCGGGGGAGTGGGGAGCCTCGCGGGAGCGCCCACCGGCGCTCCGCAATCCCTACACCCCCGGGGAGATCCACTTGCTGCACCTCGAAAGACGGCACGTAGCGGCCGCCGCCGCGTTGCTGATCATGCCGGCCGGCGCGTTCCAGGCGCCCGCGGACGACGCGGCGGCGCCGGACATCTCGGTCACCGCGGTGAAGGCGCACCTCACCCAGCTGCAGTCGATCGCGACCGCCAACGGCGGGAATCGCGCGCACGGCCGCCCCGGCTTCCTCGCCTCGATCAATTACGTCAAGGGCCAGCTGGACGCGGTCGGCTACACCACTGTCGTGCAGTCGTTCACCTACGGCGGGTCCACCGGCTACAACCTGATCGCGGACTGGCCGGGTGGCGACACCAGCGACGTGCTGATGACCGGCGCGCACCTGGACAGCGTGACCGCCGGGCCGGGCATCAACGACAACGGCAGCGGCTCGGCGGCGATCCTGCAGAGCGCGCTCGCGGTGGCGCAGACCGGCTTCACGCCGGACCGGCACCTGCGTTTCGGCTGGTGGGGCGCGGAGGAGCAGGGACTGCGCGGCTCGACGTACTACGTGAACAACCTGTCCGCGGCCGCGCGGGCGCAGATCACCGGATACCTCAACTTCGACATGGTCGGGTCGCCGAACCCGGGCTACTTCGTCTACGACGGCGACAACTCGGACGGCACCGGTTCCGGCCCCGGCCCGGCCGGAAGCGCGGAGATCGAGGACGTGATCGAGGGCTACTTCGCCGGGATCGGCGTACCCACCCGCGGTACCGACTTCGACGGGCGCAGCGACTACGGGCCGTTCATCGCGGTCGGGATTCCCGCTGGTGGCACGTTCACCGGCGCGGAGGGCACCAAGACCAGCGCACAGGCCACGCTCTGGGGCGGCACCTCGGGCGCGCGCTTCGACCCGTGCTACCACGCGTCCTGCGACACCACGGCCAACATCAACGACACCGCGCTGGACCGGAACGCGGACGCGATCGCGCACTCGATCTGGACGCTCGCCTCCGGGGGTGGAACCCCTGGAACGCAGGTCTGGGCGGACGGCCTGGAGACCGCGATCGGCTGGACCGTCAACCCGGACGGGTCCGACACCGCCACCGCCGGTGTGTGGGAGCGCGGCACGCCCGGCACTACCAGCTCCGGCGTGGCGACCCAGCTCGCGGCGCGTACCGGCGGATATGACCTGGTCACCGGCGCGGCGGCGGGCAGTAGTGCGGGTGCGAACGATGTCGACGGCGGCATCACAAGCGTCCGGTCGCCCGCGATCACGCTGCCGTCGTCCGGCACGCTGACGCTGTCGTTCTCGTACTACCTGTCGCACCTGAGCAACTCCAGCAGTGCTGACTACCTGCGGGTACGGGTGGCCGGCAGCACCACGAGCACCGTGCTCACCGTGTCCGGCGCCGCGTCCGACCGGGCCGCCTCCTGGTCCGCCGCGAGCGTGAACATCTCCGCGTTCGCCGGCCAGTCGGTCCGGATCCTCATCGATGCGGCCGACGCGTCCACGGCCAGCCTGGTCGAGGCGGCCGTCGACGATGTGGTGATCACGCAAAGTTGACCCTGTGGAACGGGTAGCGTCGGCAGTCGTGCACGATCTCGTTGACTGGCTGTCGACGCTGCCACCCGCCGCGATCGCCGCCGTCGTGTTGCTGATCATCGGCGGCGAGAGCATGGGTATCCCGCTCCCCGGCGAACTGGCGCTGATCTCCGCGTCGCTGCTCTCGGTAAGCGCCGGCTTCAGCCCGTGGTACATCGCTGTCGGCGCGGCGACCGGCGCGATCATCGGCGACTCGATCGGCTACGGCATCGGCCGCCGCGGCGGGCGCCCGCTGCTGATCCGCCTCGGCCGCCGCTTTCCCAAACACCTCGGCCCGCCGCACCTGGCCCGCGCGGAACAGGTCTTCGCCCGATGGGGCGTCTGGGCCGTGTTCTTCGGCCGTTTCATCGCGCTGCTGCGCATCCTGGCCGGCCCGCTCGCCGGCGCGCTTCACGTGCCCTACGGCCGCTTCCTGATCGCGAACGGCGCCGGCGGCCTGGTCTGGGCGTTCGGCACCGTCTTCTTCATCGTCTGGGTCGGCGAGGCCGCCGAGCGCTACCTCAAGGACTTCGCCTGGACCGCGCTCCTGGTCACCACGCTCTTCGGCTTCGCGTCCACCTGGTTCATCCGCACCCGCACCAAAACCGCCTGACCTCGCCCTGCCCGCCGAAAGGCGTCGCGCGCCGGGTTCGGCTCTGGGCGGAACCGCCGCGGAACCGGAGCCCGCGGGAGCGTGCGGGCCGCGACCACCGCGGAAGTGGGAAGACCTGCTCGAAGAATGTGATCTTCGGGAGGGGGAGCGAAGGCGGACGGGAATCGAACCCGCCTGACCGAGAGACTCGGTCACACCGATTTTGAAGATCGGGGAGGGCACCAGCCACTCGATCGCCTTCTCCGGCACCCTAGCAAGCTGAACCGGGCGGTCCGGCGGGAGGCGTGGCAGAGTCGGACGGATGACGACGACCAAGCAGGGACGGCTTACCGGGTATGCGCACGGCGGCGGCTGCGCCTGCAAGATTCCGCCGGGTGAGTTGGAGGCGGTCGTTGCGGGGCTGTGGGGCGGGCCGGGCGAGGCGGAGCGCGACCTGATCGTCGGGCTGGACGACGGGGACGACGCGGCGGTGGTACGGATCGGGCCTGATCGCGCGGTGGTGTCGACCGCTGACTTCTTCACGCCGGTGGTCGACGACGCCTACGACTGGGGGCGGATCGCGGCCGCCAACGCGCTGTCCGACGTCTATGCGATGGGCGGCACGCCGATCGTGGCGATCAATCTGCTGGCCTGGCCGCGGGACCTGCTGCCGATGGAGCTGGCGGCGGAGGTGCTGCGCGGCGGCCTGGACGTGGCGCGCGGGGCCGGCTGTCCGGTGGCGGGCGGGCACAGCGTGGACGACCCGGAGCCGAAGTACGGCATGGCGGTCACCGGCCTGGTCGACCCGGCCCGCCTGCTGCGCAACGACGCGGGGCGGCCCGGCGTGCCGCTGACGCTTACCAAGCCGCTCGGGCTCGGCGTGCTCAACAGCCGGCACAAGTCGACAGGTGAGCCGTTCCCGCAGGCGGTGGCCACGATGACCACGCTGAACCGGGACGCGGCTGAGGCAGCGGTAGCGGCGGGGGCGGTCTGCGCGACGGACGTGACCGGGTTCGGACTGCTCGGCCACCTGCACAAGCTGGCCCGGGCCAGCGGCGTCACCGCGTTCGTGGACTCGTCCGCCGTGTCGTACCTGGACGGGGCCCGGGCTGCGCTTGCGGACGGCTTCGTCAGCGGGGGCACCCGCCGCAACCTTGAGTGGGTACGCCCGCACCTGGCCGCGGACGGCGTGTCCGAGGACGAGTTGCTGCTGCTCGCGGACGCGCAGACCTCGGGCGGGCTGCTTGTCGCGGGCGAGGTGCCGGGCTACCCGGTGATCGGCGAGCTGCGCGCGGCGGAGGACGGCCGCACGCTCGTCGTCGTCTAGGCGCCTGAACGGCACTCACTCATGTCACCTTTCGTGTCCGGACAGTTCACGCTGCGCAACCCGGGTATCGCCTCGTTGTCCGCATTTTTGAGACACAGTGAGGAGCAGCCGTGAGCATCGCGTCCGAGCACTGGAGTTCCCTGCCCGACCGGACCGTCTACGACCGCGACGGGGACCGGGTCGGCACCGTCCGGCAGGTGTGGTCCGGCCGGAACGGTACCGAGGCCGAGTGGATCAGCG
Organism: Catenuloplanes sp. NPDC051500; assembly: GCF_044454585.1. Lineage (NCBI taxonomy): Bacteria > Bacillati > Actinomycetota > Actinomycetes > Micromonosporales > Micromonosporaceae > Catenuloplanes > Catenuloplanes sp. NPDC051500. Next base: position 502,477 of record NZ_JBITDX010000002.1, on the reverse strand, counting down.
TCCGCACCGGCTTCTTCGGCCTGCATGACACGCTCGTCCCGCTCGCCGCCGCCGATCTGCGGGACGGCGCGCTGTTCGTGCCCTACGACAAGTCCACGATCACGTCGGCGCCGCGGATCGAGACCGAGGACGACGAGCCGCTCGACGCCGAGGGCGTGCAGCAGGTCTACGAGTACTACGCCGCCACCGGCCGGCACCACGAGAGCGGTGACGACGACGCGATGACCCGCTCGGAGGAGCGGCTCGACGTCGGCACCGAACGGCACGCGACCGGAACCGCCCGGCTGCGCAAGTACGTGGTCACCGAGGATGTGAGGACCACGGTGCCGGTGCAGCGGGAGAAGATCCGCCTGGAGCGCGAGCCGATCACCGACGCGAACCGGGACGACGCCTACTCCGGCCCGGACATCGGCGAGGCCGAGCACGAGGTCACGCTGCACGCCGAACGCCCGGTGGTCCGCACCGAGGCGGTCCCGGTCGAACGGGTGCGGCTCGGCACCGAGACGGTCGAGGAGGAGGAGACGGTCAACGGCCGCGTCCGTAAGGAGCGGATCGAGACGGACCGGCGCTGAGTGAGCCGGGGCGCCGGATCGAAGCCCACCGGCGCCCCGGTCAGCCGGACCGTGACCAGGCCTCCGCGGTCGTCATGACCGGCCGGTCGCGCGTGGCGGACTCCTCGATCGCTAGCCCGATCAGGTGGTCCTGGGCCGCCTCGGCCAGGGGATACGGCGGCGGCCCGTCCCCGCGCACCCACGCGGCCGTCGAGGAGAGCAGCGCTGCCGTGGCGATCTCGTCGTCGTTCCAGCGCCGCCCCTCGTCGGGATTGCTCCACAGCACCTCGGCGCCGAACGTGATCGCCGACGTGTCGTACCCGTTGAGGTCCAGGTCGTGCCCGGTCTGCCGGCGGATAAGCGGTGTGCGGGCGATCCCGCGCGGCCCGGTCAGGTGGGTGATCTCGTCGTCCCGCAGCTCGCCGTGGGTGCCCCGGACCAGCAGCCGCCGGAACCGCAGCTGATTGCGCGTCTGCCCGGTGGTGAAGTCGTAGAGCCCCGACCCGGCCGCGCCGAAGTCGAGCGTGGCGATCGTGGTGACCGCGGTGCGCGGCGTCGTCTCGCCGGTCCAGCCGCCCCGGTCCAGCGGGTGCAGCAGCGGCGCCTCGGTCCGGCTCGCCCGCACCACCGCAGGCGCGTGCCCGGCCCCGAGCAGCCCGCGGATCAGCGCGACCGCGTGGTAGAGCTGTGTGGACGAGACCTGCACCTGGGTGGGCGTGCCGATGAGCCCGGCCCGGACCGCGGCAGCGCGGGCCGCGTGCGACGGCATCAACGGGTACTGCTCCGCGACCTGCACCAGCCCGCTGTCGCCGGCGTCGGCCCAGAGCGCGCGCAGCGCATCGAGGTCCGGCGCCGGGGGCGTCTCGGCCAGCACCGGCATACCGCGCGCGACACATGCCCGGATCAGGGCCGGGTTCTCCGCCGGTGGCACCGCGGTGACCACGAAGTCCGGCCGCGCTCGGTCAAAAAGAGCCGATAAAGACGGATATGAGGGTACGGGGAGTGCGCGCGGCGACCGGACGACCGCGCCGACACAGTCCAGGTCGTCAAGCGCGGTGGAGACGCGGTGCAGCGTCGCCGCCCGGAAGCCGAAGCCGACAAGCGCGAACGACGTGGTCATGCGGTCGGGTCGCGGTGCTTGTGCTCGTGCTCCGCGGCAGGACGGCGGCCGCCGAGCTCCGGCCCACCCCCGGCGACCACATCGTCATCGGGCGTCGCGGTGCTGCTGCCGAGCGCCACAGCGCTGCTCGACGTCGCGGCGCTGCTGGGCGTGGCGGTGCTGTTGGGCGTGGCGGTGCTGTTGGGCGTGGCGGTGCTGCTGGGCGTGGCGGTGCTGCTGGGCGTGGCGGTGCTGCTCGGCGTCGCGGTGCTGCCGAGCGCCACAGCGCTGCTCGGCGCCACAGCGCTGCTCGGCGTCGCGGTGCTGCTGGGCGTTGCGGTGCCTCCGTCGGCGGCAGCGATCCCGGCCCGGGCCGCCACCCGCGCGCGCTGCGGCACCACCGTGTACTTCGGGTCCTTCGCCGAGGCCACCCCGCCGTCGAAGACACCGAACCGGGTCGCGGCGGAGCCGGCCAGCAGCGCGGCCCCGGCGAGCGCGGACAGCACCCGGCTGCGCCGCCCGAGCACCGCACCGGCCGCGCCCGCGACGGTGAGCACCCGGCTGAGACGCAGCAGCCGTCCCGCCCAGCCCTGCCGGTAGGGCTCGCTGAGCAGCCCGAGCCGGTGCTCCATCCGCTGCGAGGCGGCGATCTCCAGCGCGGCGCCGGCCACCGCCATCCGTACCGCCGGCTGGTTCTGGGTTGTCGGAGCGGCGATCAGGCCGACCGCGGCGCCGCTGGCCAGTGCGCTGCCACCGAAGACGAACGGGAGTTCCGGGTAGGCCTCGTGCCAGGACGGCGTGGCGGTGTCCGCAAGCAGCACCGCGGTGTAGGTGGCGAGCGCGGGCGCGGCGGCCGCGGCGGCGAGACCTGCCGCGCGCCCGGTGACCGGCAGCGCACGCCGGACCAGGCGAAGCGGGCCGCGGTCCGGGAGCAGCGCGGGCCCGAGCTCGGCCGCCGCGGCGACAGCTGCCGCGCCGCCGAACGCGGACAGGATCCAGGTGCCCATCGACATCGGCGAGGTCGGCTTGGCGACGCGAAGCATGTGGTGGAAGCGGGCCGGCCGGCCGAGGTCCGCGATCAGGAAGTACGTGCTTGCCCCGAGCGCGCCGAGCGCGGTCAGCCGCCCGGCACGGCGCAGCGCGGGCCGCCCGGTCAGGTCGCCGCCGGCGCCGAGCAGCGCGGACCCGGCCGCGAGCCCGCCGGTGAACAGGTAGGCGGCCACGTCGTGCGTCCACACCGGCGCCTTGACGACAGGGCGGCCGTAGTAGCTGCGGAACTCGGCCTCCGGGACCATCAGCTCCTCACGTGACCTGCCGCGACCGCGACCGCGACGCACGTCCCGCTCGGCGCTCCGGGCCACCGGCAGGCCGTCCTTGCCCGGCCCCGGTGCGGCGCCTGTGGTGCCGCCCGCGCTCATCGCCGGCCGCCGAGGAACGAGGCCGCCACCACGCCCGCCATCGTCAGCGCCGCCATGCCCGCATGCTTCCACATCGACGGCAGGTCCCGGGTGGTCACGATCGGGTCCGGCGGCAGCCCGTAGACCTCGGGCTCGTCCAGGAGCAGGAAGAACGCGCCGTCGCCGCCCACCCCGTCGTTCTCGTCGTGCCCGTAGAGCCGGGCCGTGGTCTCGCCCGCGGCGCGGAGCGCGTCCACCCGCTCGGAGGCGCGTTCCCGCAGCTCGGACAGCTCGCCGTACTGGATGGACTCGGTCGGGCAGGCCTTGGCGCAGGCGGGGGTGAGACCGTCGCCGATCCGGTCGTAGCAGAGCGTGCACTTCCAGGCCCGGCCGTCGTCCTTACGCTGGTCGACCACGCCGTACGGGCAGGCCGGAATGCAGTAGCCGCACCCGTTGCAGACGTCCTCCTGCACCACGACAGTGCCGAACTCGGTCCGGAACAGCGCGCCGGTCGGGCAGACGTCCAGGCAGGCCGCGTGCGTGCAGTGCTTGCACACGTTGGACATCATCAGCCAGCGGAAGTCCGGCCGGCTCTCGCCCGGTGGGGGTCCCATGCCGGGCATGCCGAGGCCGACCGCGGGTGCGGCCCCCGCGCCACAGCCGCCCGCCGGCGCCGACTGCTCGATGAACTCCACCGCCCGCCACGAGTTCGCCGACAGCCCGCCGGTGTTGTCGAAGGACTGGCCGAGCAGGTCGTACCCGTCCGCGGGCACTCCGTTCCACTCTTTGCAGGCGACCTCGCAGGCCTTGCAGCCGATGCACACGCTGGTGTCGGTGAAGAAGCCCATCCGGGGCGGCGCGTCGGTGTATCCGGCGTCCGGCGCGGGATCGAGCGGACCGTAGAGGCTACCCATCGTCATCCCCGGTCAGAATCGGCGTTACATGGTCATCGGTCAGTCCCGCACGCCGCCGGTAGGCGGCCACGTAGGACAGCAGCTCGGGACCGCGAGGCCGCCGCCCCGGCACCAGGTCACAGGTGCCGATCTTGCTCTCCTGGATGAGCGTGTTCGGGTCGAGCGTGAGGCCGAACAGGTCGTTTGTGGAGTCGCCGGTGACCAGGCCGTTCGCGCCGAAGTGGTACGGCAGCCAGATCTGGTGCACGACCCGCCCCTCCACGCGCAGCGGCCGCATCCGTTCGGTGACGAAGACGCGGGCCTCCACGGCGGACCGCCCGGTCACCAGGTGCGCCCAGTCCATGTGTGCCAGCCCCAGCTCCGCGGCCAGCTGCGGCGACACCTCGACGAACAGCCCCGGTTGCAGCTCCGCCAGGTACGGCAGCGTGCGGCTCATCCCGCCGGCCGTGTGGTGCTCGGTGAGCCGGCTGACCGTGAAGATGTACGGGAAGACCTCGCTGTGCGGCTCCGGCGGGCTCGGGTTGATCACGTTGTCCGCGCGCACGTAGATCTTCCGCGTCGGGTTCGCCTGCTGGGTGTAGAGCGGGTTGCGGATCGGCGACTCGGCCGGCTCGTAGTGTGTCGGCATCGGGCCGTCGATCAGCCCGCTCGGCACGTACAGCCAGCCCTTCCCGTCGCCCTGCATGATGAACGCGTCGTCGCCCGCGATCGCCTCCGGCCCGCTCGCTCCCTCCGGCGGCCGGTACGACGGCGGCTTGGTCTTCTCGAAGTCCGGCACGTCCTTGCCGGTCCACTCGCCGGCCTCCTCGTCCCACCAGACGTAGGCCTTGCGCGCAGACCAGGGCCGGCCGTCCGGGTCGGCAGATGCCCGGTTGTAGAGCGTGCGGCGGTTCGCCGGCCAGGCCCAGCCCCACTCGGTCGCGACCTCGTCCTGCTCGTCGCGGGGCTTGCGCCGGGCCGCCTGGTTGACGCCGTCCTTGAACACGCCGGTGTAGATCCAGCAGCCGCCGAGCGTGCTCCCGTCGTCGCGCATCTCCGTGAACGCGGACAGCGGGCGGCCGGTCGCCGTCTCGTACCCGTTGATCTCCTTGAGGACCGACTCAGCGCTCGGCTCGTCGTGCTCCCCGTGCACCGGATAGTCCCAGGCGAGATCCAGCACCGCCCGGTCACGCGGCAGTGTCGAGCCCGACAGACGCGCACGCACCATGCGGCCCAGGTGGTAGAAGAACCACAGCTCGGAGCGGCAGTCCTGCGGCGGCTCGACGGCCTTCTCCCGCCACTGCAACAGCCGCTGCGTCTGGGTGAACGTGCCCTCCTTCTCCACGTGGCTCGCGGCCGGAAGCAGGAACACCTCGGTCCGGCAGGTCTCCGGCGTGATCTCCCCGGTCTCCACCTCCGGCCCGTTCTTCCAGAACGTGGCGCTCTCGATCTCGTAGAGGTCGCGCACCACCAGCCAGTCCAGGTTCGCCATGCCGAGCCGCTGCGCCTTGCCGTGCGCGGAGCCGACAGCCGGGTTCTGCCCGAGCAGGAAGTACCCCTTGATCTTCCCGTCGATCATGTTCAGGACCTGCTGGTACGTGCCGTGGTCGCCGGTCAGTCGCGGCAGCCACCCGTACCCCCAGTCGTTCTCCGGGGTGGCACTGTCGCCCCAGTAGGCCTTGAGCAGGTTGATCGCGTAGGCGCGCGCGTGCGCCCAGAACCCTTTCTGCCCCGGGTGCCGGATGCTGTCCACCCACTCGTCGAACGTGTCGTGCCGCCCGGCCGTCGGCATCGGCAGGTACCCCGGCAGCAGGTTGAACAGCGTGGGGATGTCGGTGGAGCCCTGAATGCTCGCGTGCCCGCGCAGCGCCATGATCCCGCCGCCCGGCCGCCCCATGTTGCCGAGCAGCAGCTGGATGATCGCGCCGGTCCGGATGTACTGCACCCCGACGCTGTGCTGCGTCCAGCCCACCGAGTAGACAAGCGCCGTGGTCCGCTCCCGGCCGGAGTTCCGCGTCCAGGCCTCACAGACCTTCACGAACTCATCAGCGGGTACGCCGGTGAGGCTCTCGACCAGCTCCGGCGTGTAGCGGGCGAAGTGACGCTTGAGGATCTGGTAGACGCAGCGCGGGTCCTGGAGCGTCTCGTCCCGCTGTGTCTCCGCCGGGATCGGCGGCCCGTGGGACTCCTGCTGAAGGCCGGCCGCGGTCTCCCGCTGCGCGTGCGACTCCTCCTCGCTGTCCTCGGTCCGCTCCTGGTGCCCCGCGTAGTTCCAGCTGCCCTGGTCGTAGACGTTCTTCTCCGGGTCGTAGCCGGAGAAGAGCCCGTCCAGATCCTCGGTGTCCCGGAAGTCCTCATCGATGATCGTGGCCGCGTTCGTATACGCAAGCACGTACTCCCGGAAGTCCAGCTCGTTGTCCAGGATGTAGCGCACGATGCCGCCGAGGAACGCGATGTCCGCACCGGCCCGGATCGGGACGTGCCTGTGCGCCATCGCGCTGGTCCGGGTGAACCGCGGGTCGACATGGATGATCGTCGCGCCGCGCTTCTTCGCCTCCATCACCCACTGGAACCCGACCGGGTGCGCCTCGGCCATGTTGGAACCCTGGATGATGATGCAGTCCGCGTTAGCCAGGTCCTGCTGGAACCCGGTGGCCCCGCCACGGCCGAAAGAAGTCCCCAGACCGGGAACGGTGGCGGAGTGTCAAATGCGCGCCTGGTTCTCGATCTGGATCGCGCCCATCGCGGTGAAGAGCTTCTTGATCAGATAGTTCTCTTCGTTGTCGAGCGTGGCGCCGCCAAGGCTCGCGATGCCGAGCGTGCGATTCAGCGGCCGGCCGTGCGCGTCGCTGTCCTCCCAGGTCTGCTCGCGCGCGGCCACCACCCGGTCGGCGATCATCTCCATCGCCGTGTCCAGGTCCAACTCCTCCCAGTCGGTGCCGAACGGCCGCCGGTAGCGGACCTTCGTCACCCGGGACGGGCTGGTGACCAGGCTCTTGCTGGCCGACCCCTTCGGGCAGAGCCGCCCGCGCGAGATCGGGCTGTCCGGGTCGCCCTCGATCTGGGTGACCGCGCCGTCCCTCACGTAGACGCGCTGGCCGCAGCCGACCGCGCAGTAGGGGCACACGGACTTCGCCACGGAGTCGGCGGTCTCGGTGCGCGCGGTCAGGCCCTTCGACCGCGCGGACTGCGCCGCCGCACCCCGCCCGAGCGGGTCGGTGCCGGTGAGCTGCCGCCACACGGGCCAGCCCTCGATGAAGGTCTTCATCCCCACGGCGCTCACCTCCCTGCGCCCTGTCTACCCCGTCGATCGCGCGCTAACCACCCCTTCTCCGGTAGAACCTGTTCATGACACCCGTCGCCACGCACATCACCGAGTTCAGCGAACCCGGCTCCCCCGCCCTGCCCTGGCCCGACGCCGAGCGCGTCCTCATCGACGCGGAGATGTTCTGGCTCTCCACGGTCCGCGCCGACGGCCGCCCGCACGTGGCCCCGCTGCCCGCCATGTGGGTGGATGGACGCGCGTACTTCTGCACCGGCGCGCACGAGCAGAAGGCACGCAACCTCGCCTCCCAACCCGCCTGCGTGCTGACCACCGGCACCAATACGTACCGGGCCGGCCTCGACGTGATCGTCGAGGGCACCGCCGCCGTCACCCGTGACCCGGAGCTGCTGCACCGGCTTGCCGCCCTCTGGCAGTCGAAGCTCGACTGGCAGTTCGAGGTCCACGACGGCGCCTTCCGCGACCCGGGCCACGGCAACGTCGCCCCGGTCTACGCCCTGACCCCCACGAAGATCCTGGCCTTCACAAAGGCGCCCTACACCCAGACCCGCTACACGTTCTGAGCTGGCTCTGAAACCGCATGCGGGCGGGGCTTTCACCCCTGTCGTCCAATCGGTGTCCCCGGGGATCTCGGTCAGGCATCTTGATCCCCGTCGCCGAGCCCTGGCACCCGGTCTCTACCGCTGTTCCCCGCGAACACTGAAGACCTGCGGCCCGGTTTCGCCGGCTCGCACCAGACCGAGGGTGACGGCGGGGAGGCCGAGGCGGACGGTCATCGTCTGCACGGCTTCCCGCACGAACGGAATGATGGAGATGACCGCCGTCTTCGCGATGAACCTCTGTACCAGCTCCCTGCTCAGCTCCACGTTCGCGATGGCGTCGGTGAACGCGAAGGTCTGCACCAGTGTGAGGCCGAGCGTGGCCACCTCCTGGCCGGTCGCTGAACTGAGTGTGGAATCGAACGACCAGCGAAGTTGCATCGTCTCGTCGTCTCGGCGGAAGTCGACGTCCAGGACCGGATCGAATTTCCCGACTGAGTTGGACGCATAGTCCAGCAGTTCACTGTTCCAGCGGACCACGCGAATGTCGATCAGCTCGACGCCCTGGACGACGTCCCACAAGTCTGTATCGACCTCAGCTGGAGGGCTCGCGGTTTCAGTCATTTGGTGTCGCTCGCATTCACCGATCTACGTTCATGCCAGGCCACTGGATCTAGATATGTCGCACGCAGGCTGCTCAAGCGGTCATCGGGCGCCGTTCCCGACGTTGCATGATTGTTTTCAAGCATTCTCATAGAAACGTGGACGCTGCTGGCGGCCTGTTGCCACTCGCGATCGACAGGTCCGATGACGCGGTGCAGAGATGCGTTGATCTCGGCCACCTGAATCGCAGACAGGTTCTCTTCGTCGTCATGTAGCTGATAGTGGCGAAGCCAATCGTTCACGGCGGCCCATTGCCACAGTCGCATCGAGCCGCGCTCGCCGCCACCGGCGGAAGCGATGGGGGCCGGGAAATTGCCGGGACCTCGCCTGCCGTCCACCCACAGGCGAACGGCCTCCCGTGTGACTCCGACGCGTTTCGCGATGTCCGACACGCCGACGATGTCCTGATCGACCTCCACCACTCGGGCACCTGGCAGCGAGGCCGCGATCTGACGGGCGGCCTGCGACGCGGCCCCGACGGGATTGCCCGGCGCATGGATGATCGCGATGGTTCGCCCATCGATCTCCATCCACGTCATATCGGTGAGATGATCGAGGACTGCGCCGAACACTCGGTCGTCGTCAAGGTCTACGCCAGTGACACGCAGGGCGATCCGGTACAAGGGTGTCCTCCCGGTGCGCGGCTGTCTCGCGATGCTATAGCCAACGTTGGCACTTGCCAACACGTTACGGTCCTCTGTGCCCAAGACGCAGCCGAACGTCGGCGATGCGCCTGCGCGCGATGTCGAGCCGACTCTTCAGTGCGATAAGGATGGGATTCTCCGGATCGGGAACCTCTGCCACAACGCCGGAAGCCTCGTCGACGCGCTCCTCCGCGCCGGCCACGTACACGCCCGGTGAACCGCCTGGGCCGGCCACCTCGGATCCGCGGACCCAGCCGCTTCGCGTGAGCTGGCGAGCTTCGTCGTCGAATTCCTGGGCGGTGGCCATGATGTGCTCGACTTCTTCGGCGTTGTCCACCGCGGTATCCAGCAGATCCTGAGCGCGTTGCCACGCATCGGCCGCCATGCTTTGTGCTTCCTCGGCGTCGAGGAAGTCCTCTGCCGCGTCCAGGAGCTTTTCGGCGCCCGCCAAAAGATCTCCGGCATGGGAGAGATCAACCGACACGTCGGCGAAATGGTGCGGACAGTCGCGGATCGCCCGTACCAGATCCTTCGCGCGGTCTTGGGGATTCTTCGGTGTCGTATCAACAATGATCTTGCATACCGGGGCGCCCCGTTCCACGCGGCGGCAGAAAGCTCGGCCGTATCCGTGTCCGAGGCTTTCACGGAGATGCCATCCGGCTTGCCGCGCGCTCTTCAGTGCCCTCTTCATGGCTGGGTGAAGATCGCTGTCGTTCGGCCACTTGGCTTTGGGGCCGTGCCAGAGGTCATCTCCGCCTGGTGGTGCCACGCGTCAGCCTCGATTCGGAGGGATGCCGATTGATCAAGCTCTGGGCTCGGTCGGCCAGTGTAGTCCCCACGCTAAACGACGGTCCAGGTCGGACATGTGTGCGAAATGAATTGTGATCAGCGATACGTCGTACCCAATGCTTGTGCTGTCAACTGAAAGTTTTCTTTAATGTGAGCGTCGGACGCAAAGGCGGCATGAATCCCGGCTCTTGTTCGCGCCGAACATGAGCGATCAAAAAGAGACATCAGCTCTTGCAGGTGTAATCCGCGCGGAGGCTCGGCGATGAGGGAGCTGCTTGCCGGGCCCGCGGTGCCGTCATTCTCGATCAGGCGGCGAACAGACTTCGCCTCATGGCATCAGAGCAGCTCGCGGCGGTTTTCGTCGGTGGGGAGGCGGCGGGTTGTGCCGTGGGTGTCGAGGAGCTCGAGGAGCGGGACGGCGACGCGGCGGCTGCAGCCGAGAGCCTGGCGGGCCTCGCTGACAGTGAACGGGGAGGAGAGCGCGGCCAGCCGGCGCGCGGCCTCGGGAATGGCGTCGGGTAGCAGGAGGACGCCCTCGGCTACGCGGAGCAGCAGGCCCGCGCGGACCGCGGCGGCGGACTCGCGGCGGCCCAGGCCCAGCTCGGCGAGCCGGGCCGCGTCCGGGGCGGCGAACGGGGTGTCGCTGAGGTCGGCGCGCACGGCCGCTACCGCACGGGCCAGCGCCGGTGGCACACCGGCGTCGCCGGGCAGGATGCGGCCGTCCCGGTAGGAGAGCGGCGCTGTCACAAGTGCCTCGACAAGCGCGATGTCCGGAAGGCCGAGCAGATGGCGCAGCGCCTCGGCGGGCGCGCCCGGCTCCAGCGGGTGCTCCTTCGCGTACGCGGTCGCCGCGTCCGTGAGCCGGGCGCGCAGCGCGGACCAGTGCCCGGGATCGGCAAGCCACTCGCCGGCCACCGGCGCGACGGTGACGGGCACGCCCATCCGCGCGAGGTCGCCCCGCCGGATCAGGCCGCGGCGGCGCAGCTCGTCGTGCACGTCCGGGACGCCTGTCATGGCGCTCAGCGTGGTGGCGCGGGCCGCGGCCGCGCCCCGCCGGCCCAGCGCGGGGGGACGGACGTCGAGCACTGTCGCGCCGCCCAGCACGCGCGGGCCGGCGCGGCCGGGGTCGCGGAGCAGGACCCGGTCGCCGAGGTGCAGCGGGAGCGGGCGGGCCAGTCGGAGTCGCAGCGTGTCCGGGCCGAGCGGGCGGATTCGGGCCACCACCGCGGCGGAACCGACGTGGACAGTGACCGAGGGTGGCAGCTCCGCGACCGGCAGGCCGTCCAGGCGCAGGTCCAGCTCGTCGGTGGGGACGAACACGCCGGGGGTGAGCAGCACGGTGCCCCGGCCCGCGGCGTCCCGGTCGACGCCGCGCAGGTTGACTGCGACGCGGGCGACCGGGCCGACCGTCTCGGTGGTCTCGCCGAGCGACTGGAGGCCGCGGATCCGGACCGGGCGGCCGTCCAACTCCAGCTCGTCGCCGGTCCGCAGGTGCCCGGCGCCGAGCGTGCCGGTCACCACGGTTCCGGCGCCGCGGACGGTGAACGCGCGGTCCACCCACAGCCGGACCGGCGCGCCGGGGTCCGGTGCGGGCAGCGAGGCGACCAGGCCGTCCAGCGCGTGACGCAGCTCCGGCAGGCCTGCGCCGGTCGCGCCGCTGACCGCGACAGACGGGATGCGCCCGAGGGAGGTGCGGGCGATCCGGTCGAGCGCCTGGTCGCGGGCCGGGCCGGGCGGGGCCAGGTCAGCGCGGGTGACGGCGAGCAACCCGTGCCGGACGCCGAGCGCATCGAGCGCGGTCAGGTGCTCCTCGGACTGCGGCATCCATCCGCCGTCCGCGGCGACCACGAGCATGGCGGCCGGGACCGCACCGACGCCGGCCAGCATGTTCGGCACGAACCGCTCGTGGCCGGGGACGTCGACGAACGCGACTGTGTCACCGGACGGCAGCGCGGTCCAGGCGAAGCCGAGATCGATTGTCATGCCGCGGCGGCGCTCCTCGGCCCAGCGGTCCGGCTCCATCCCGGTCAGCGCGCGGACCAGTGTGGACTTGCCGTGGTCCACGTGCCCGGCGGTCGCTACGACGTGCATGCGGCACGCAGCTCCGGGTCGCGGGCGGCGGGCACGCAGCGGAGGTCGAGCAGCAGCCGCCCGCGCTCCAGCCGGCCGAGCACCGCCGGATCGCCGAGGCGCAGGCGCGCGGCGTACTCCTCCGGAAGCGAGACCGCCCACGACGGCAGCGTGCGGCCCGGGGCGCCGCCACCACCGACGACCGCGTCGGTCTCCGTGGTGACCGCGTCGATCCCGTCCGACCGCAGCGCTTCGGCCAGGGCGTCGGCCCGTGCGTGAAGCGTGTCCGGGTCCGCGTCGAGGGCGCGCCGTACCGGCACGTCCTGGCTGTGCAGTGTGGCCTCCAGCGCCGCAAGCGTGAGCTTGTCGACGCGCAGTGCGCGGGCCAGCGGGTGCCGTCGCAGCCGCTCCACCAGGTCCGCGTCGCCGAGCAGTAGGCCGGCCTGTGGGCCGCCGAGCAGCTTGTCGCCGCTCGCCGTGACAAGCGTGGCGCCGGCGGCCAGCGCGGAGGCGGCGTCCGGCTCGTCCGGCAGTGCGGGGTGCGGCGTCAGCAGGCCCGATCCGATGTCCACGATCACCGGCGCACCCAGACCCGCAAGATCATTCACGGGTACGGCCGAGGTGAAGCCGGACACCACGAAGTTGGACGGGTGCACCTTCAGCACAAAACCGGTCTCCGGGCCGATCGCGTCCACATAGTCGGTGATCGACGTCCGGTTCGTGGTACCCACCTCGCGTAGCCGTGCGCCGGTGCTGACCAGGAGGTCCGGCAGCCGGAACCCGTCGCCGATCTCGACCAGCTCACCGCGGCTGACCACGATCTCCCGCCCGGCTGCCAGCGCGGTCGCGGCCAGTGCCAGGGCCGCCGCGCCGTTGTTGACCACGTGCACGGCTTCGGCCTCGGGAACGGCGGCGGCAAGCGCGGCCATCGCGGTGCGTCCGCGGCGGGCCCGGCGGCCGGTGTGCAGGTCGAGCTCTACATCTGTGTACCCGGCGGCTTCGGTGACGGCGGTGACCGCGTCGGCGGAGAGGGGAGCACGGCCGAGGTTTGTGTGCACGATGACGCCGGTCGCGTTGATCACCTGGCGCATTCCGGCGGGCGGGAGACTCGCGGCTGCGGAGGAGATCACCTCCTCGGGGGTGATCTCACCGCGGCGGGCCCGGTCCTGTGCCTCGACGATGACGGCTTTCACGGCAGCCCGGCCGAGGTGGATGGCGGCGGCGGTGAGACGGGGATCGGCGAGCGCGGTGTCGGTGCGGGGGATCCGCCGCCGGAAGTCGGTCACACCGTGACGGTAGTGCAGAGGGCGGGTGGTCGCGTCAGCCCTCGGCGGAGATCAGGCCCTGCGCGACCTCGGAGGCGCGCTCGATCGGGATGGCGAAACCGATGCCGATCGAGCCGCCGCCCTCGAGCGTGGCGATCGCGGTGTTGACGCCGATGACCTCGCCTGTGGAGTTGACGAGTGGGCCGCCGGAGTTGCCGGGGTTGATCGGCGCGTCGGTCTGGACCGCGGTCTGCCGGGTGGCGCCCTCGCCGCCGAGGCGGACGCGGCGGTCGACCGCGCTGACGATGCCGGAGGTGACGCTTCCGGAGAGGCCGAGCGGCGCGCCCACGGCAAGCACGGTCTCGCCGACGCGCAGCTCGCTTGACTTGCCGATGGTGAGCGGTTCGAGCGCCTCGGAGGGGGCGATCCGCAGCACCGCGATGTCGGTCTTCGGGTCGGTGCCGATCACGTTCGCCTTGATCGACTCGCCGTCCTGGCCGGAGACCGTGACGGTGACCGCGCCCTCGACCACGTGGTTGTTCGTGATGATGTGCTGCTCGCCGTCGATGATGAAGCCGGAGCCGGACGACGAGCCGTCCTCAGTGTTCACCTCGATCAGGACCACGCCGGCAAGCACCTGCTCGGCGGTGGTGGTCAGCTGCGCGCCGTCCGTGCCGACAAGCTGCGTGTTCGCGGAGTTGTCGGCTCGGTTGACGGCGCCCGCGCGGGTCGCGCCGTACCAGGCACCGGCGGTGCCGGCCCCGGCCGCGACGGCCACGATCAGCGTGCCGACCACCATGAACCGGGGGCCGCGGCGGGGGGAGTCGGTGTCCCGGTTCCGGGAGGCGCGCGGCGCGGGCGGCTGATAGCCGGCGCCGGTCTGCGCCCACGGGTCCGGCGGGGGCTCCCAGGCGGGGGCCGCTGGTGCGTAACCGGAGGTGGCGGGCGGGTACGCCGGGGCGGTGGCCGCCCACGGGTCCGTCTGCGGCGCGTTGACCCTGGCGAACGAGCCGGTCGCGCCGTACGCGGTGAACGAGCCGCTGGCCGACGCTGCCGGCTCGTAGTCGTCGTAGTCCGTCTCCGGCGCGCGCCGGCGCCCGGCCCGCGGCGTCGGCGCAGCGCTGTAGGAATCGTGGGAGGGACGCCGCCAGTCCTGCCGGTCCGCGTCCCTGGAGCGAGGTTCGTACTCGTCGTCTCGCCCCAACGATGCCATTTACGCCTCCGCGGTTCGTCCCACCCCGTCGGGGGTAGATACGGAAGTGGAGGCGAAACGGCTCATCGTCGCGCGGGAAAGATTCGTTCAGCCGCCGAGCAGGTGACCGATCGTGGTGAAGATGTCGGCGTAGAACGTGCCGTTGACGTCGCGGAAGAGCGCGAACGGCTCCTCCGGGCTGCCGAAGAACGGCCGCAGTGTCCAGGCCAGCTGAGTGCCGACGAAGCCGAACAGCCCGATCCAGATGTAGAGCAGCGTCATGCTTGCGGGCCGCTGCCCGGCCGGGAGTTGCTGCTCGGTCCGGCGCGGGTACGGGTACGCCGGGTACGGCTGCTGGTCCCAGGCGCCGGGCGGCAGCACACCGTTCGCCGGCGGGGCCTCAGCCGGCGGCGCGCCGACGAGCGCGGGCTCCTTCACCTCGGCGGGCACCGTCTCCGCCGGGGTGACCGCGCGGGCCGCCTCGACCTGGTGCGCGTTGAACGCGGTCATGCCCGCGGTCAGGAACCGCAGCCCGACGATCGCGGTGAGCAGCAGGATCGCCACGTTGAGCAGCTTGAAGAACGCGTAGCTGTTCGACGTGATCAGGAAGAACAGGCTGATCGGCGCGAACGCCAGCGTCAGCACCGCGGTGACGGTGATCGGCACCAGGATCAGCGTGACCGCCTGCATGACCGACAGCCGCGCGCCGAAGACCAGGTTGAACAGGTACAGCGTGGGCAGGCAGATGGCGAGTGTGGCCAGGAACAGCAGGGGGAGCTTCACGAACGAGGACAGCGCCTGCGTCCAGCTGTGTGACGCGCCGAGCACGATGCCGTAGAGCGCGAAGCTCAGCGAGGAGCTGGCAAGCATCTGAAGGCTCATCGTGCCGAGACCGCGCTCGTCGATGATCTGCCGCCACACACTGTCCCGGTCACGCAGGAGCCGCTCGATGATCAGCAGGCCGCCGGGGGAGTTCGTCATTGAAACCTCCTAGCCCCGACCGTCGGGTTGGCTGAGGCTACATCGAAGGGACGTGTTGTGGGGGGCCGGTTTCTGCGTAGTCTGAGCGCGTGACGGACCCCCTACTGCGTGCCTCGGACGCGGACCGGCAGCGCGTGGTCGCCGACCTGGAGCGGCACACCGCCGCTGGGCGGCTCTCGCTCGACGAGTTCACCTCCCGGGTCGATGCCGCGCTCACCGCCCGTACCCACGGTGATCTTGTTGAAGTGGTGTCCGACCTGCCGTCCGAGGTGCGCCGCGGCGATGACAGCCGGCACCTGCTGATCGCGTTCGCGGTCGCCGCGCTCGTCGTCTCGGTCCTCGCGGTGATCATTTCGGTATACCGTTGACCGGGGCCGGAGCAGCACCACCGCCCACAGTGTCACCCGTCGGCACCGCCCACATCGGAGGCGTCATGACCGAGATCCTCACCCCGGAGGCCGTGGCGTTCGTCGCGGACCTGCAGCGGCAGTTCGCGGACCGCCGGGACGAGTTGTTGTCGCTGCGGGCGTTGCGCCGGGCCGAGGTGGCCCGGACCGGGAGGCTGGACTTCCTGCCGGAGACCGTGGACGTGCGCGAGGGCACGTGGACAGTGCCGGCCGCGCCGCCGGACCTGGTGGACCGCCGCGTGGAGATCACCGGCCCGGCCGAGCGGAAGATGACAATCAACGCGCTCAACTCCGGCGCGAAGGTGTGGCTGGCCGACCTTGAGGACGCGAACACGCCGCACTGGGCCAACGTGCTCGGCGGACAGGTCAACCTCTACCAGGCGGTACGCCGGACGATCTCGTTCGACTCGCCGGAGGGGAAGCACTACGCGCTCGGCGAGGGGCCGTACCCGACGATCGTGGTCCGGCCGCGCGGCTGGCACCTGGACGAGCGCCGCTTCCCGCGGGACGACGGCAGGCCTGGTGTCGGCGCGCTCGTCGACTTCGGGCTGTACTTCTTCCACAACGCGCAGGAGCTGATCGAGCGCGGCTCCGGGCCGTACTTCTACCTGCCCAAGATGGAGTCGCATCTGGAGGCCCGCCTCTGGAACGACGTGTTCGAGTACGCGCAGGACCACCTGGGCGTGCCGCGCGGCACGATCCGGGCCACAGTGCTGATCGAGACGATCCCGGCCGCGTTCGAGATGGACGAGATCCTGCACGAGCTGCGCGACCACGCCTCCGGGCTGAACGCGGGCCGGTGGGACTACCTGTTCAGCATCATCAAGTACTTCCGGGACGCGGGCGAGGCGTTCGTGCTTCCGGACCGGGCCGCGGTGACGATGACCGCGCCGTTCATGCGGGCGTACACCGAGCTGCTGGTTGCCACCTGCCACAAGCGCGGCGCGTTCGCGATGGGCGGGATGGCCGCGTTCATCCCGAGCCGCCGCGACCCGGAGATCAACGCGGTGGCGTTCGCCAAGGTCCGCGACGACAAGGAGCGCGAGGCCCGGGACGGCTTCGACGGCTCCTGGGTGGCCCACCCGGACCTGGTCGAGGTGTGCCGCGAGATCTTCGACGCCGCGCTCGCCGGCGCGCCGAACCAGCTCGGCAGGCAGCGCCCGGACGTGTCGGTCACCGCGGACCAGCTGATCGACCTGACCGCCACGCCCGGCGAGGTGACAGACGCGGGCGTGCGCGGCAACGTCGAGGTGGCGCTCCGCTACCTGGAGGCCTGGCTGCGCGGCAACGGCGCGGTCGGCATCCACAACCTGATGGAGGACGCGGCCACCGCGGAGATCTCCCGCTCGCAGATCTGGCAGTGGATCCACCAGGGCACCCGTACCGCCGAGGGCACCGCGATCACGGCCGAGCTGGTGCACCGCCTGGAGGACGAGGTGCTGGCCGGCATCGCGGAGCAGCTGGGTGAGGCCGGCTTCAAGGACAGCCGCTTCGATGACGCGCGGCGGCTCTTCGAGCAGGTCGCGCTCGCGGACGACTTCGCGGACTTCCTGACGCTGCCCGCCTACGAGCTGATCGACTAAAAGATCAAGAACCATCGGGGGGTACGCGGTGAGCCGGCTCGATCCTGATCTCGACGACGAACTCGACGCGCGGCTCGCCGCGGTGGACCTGCACCTGAGGAACCGTTATCCGGGCGATCCCGGGGGCCGGCAGCCGGTGCACACGGTCTACGTGCCGGCCGACCGCTGGCACTACGACCTGGTGCCGGAGTGGGGCGCGGCCGCGCTGGCCGCCCTGGAGGCCGCGCCCGAGTTGCCGTATGCGCGGGACCTGCACGCACGGGTGGCCGCGAAGCTGGCGCACGAGCCGATCGAGGATCTGCGGATCGACTTCGAGGACGGCTACGGCGTCCGCCCGGACGACGAGGAGGACGCCGCCGCCGAGGCCGCCGCCAGGTCGTTGCTCCTGGCACAGGTGGTGCCGCCGTTCATCGGCGTCCGGGTGAAGTCGATGGAGGCGCACACCAGGAAGCGCTCACTCCGTACCCTCGACGGCTTTCTGGAGGTCTGGTTCTCCGGCGGTGCGACGTCGCTGCCGGAGAACTTCGTGGTCACGCTTCCGAAGGTGAGCGATCCGGCACAGGTGGCCGCGTTCGCGATGGTGTGCGGGCGGCTGGAGGCGTCCTACGGGATTCCCGCCGGTGAGCTGCGATTCGAGATCCAGATCGAGACGCCGCCGGCGATCCTCGGCGCGGACGGCACCGCCACGGTCGCCCGGATGATCACCGCGGCGGACGGCCGGTGCACCGGGCTGCACTACGGCACCTACGACTACAGCGCCGCGGCCGGCATCGGCGCGGCCTACCAGAGCATGGACCATCCGGCCGCGGACCACGCGAAGGCGGTCATGCAGGTCGCGGCCGCGGGCACCGGCGTGCGGCTCTCCGACGGCTCCACGAACATCCTCCCGGTCGGCACCGACGTGCAGGTGCGGGACGCCTGGGCGCTGCACGCCCGACTGGTCCGGCGCTCGCTGGAACGCGGCTTCTACCAGGGCTGGGACCTGCACGCGGCACAGCTGCCGACCCGGTACGCGGCCACCTACGCGTTCTTCCGGGACGGCGCGGCGGCGGCGCACGACCGGCTCGCCGCCTACCTGGACCGGCGGGAGACAGGCATCCTCGACGAGCCGGCCACCGCCCGCGCACTCGCCGGGTTCCTGCTGCGGGGCCTGCGCTGCGGCGCGCTCGACGCGGACGAACTGGGTGATTTCACCGCAGAGCGGCTCACCGCTCTGTGATCCACGACGAACCTGAGAAACTGTCAAGAAGCCTGAGGTGACCCGGATCAGCGCCGATCTCCGGTCTGAGATCAGTTGGAGGCGGAGTTGTCGGATTTCGACCTGGTGGTCCGGTCCCGGCGGACGATCACCCCGGATGGTGAACGGCCCGCCGCAATCGCGGTACGGGACGGCAGGATCGCGGAGATAGCGGCCTACGACGCGCCGCTGAGCGCGGTGCGCGAGGAGGATCTCGGCCGGCTCGCGCTGCTGCCCGGCCTGGTGGACACGCATGTGCACGTGAACGAGCCCGGCCGCACCGAGTGGGAGGGCTTTGCCAGCGCCACCCGGGCCGCGGCCGCGGGCGGCGTCACCACGATCATCGACATGCCGCTTAACTCGCTGCCACCGACCACCACCGTCGACGCGCTTGAGCTCAAGCGGAAGGCCGCGGCCGGGCAGGCCCGGGTGGACGTCGGCTTCTGGGGCGGCGCGGTGCCCGGAAACCTGGCCGACCTGCCGCCGCTGCACCGGGCCGGCGTGTTCGGCTTCAAGGCGTTCCTGATCGACTCCGGCGTGCCGGAATTCCCACCGCTGAGCCCGGCCGAACTGACGGACGCGTTCCGGGCGGTCGACGCGCTGTT
The DNA here is from genome assembly GCF_044454585.1 of Catenuloplanes sp. NPDC051500. Taxonomy (NCBI): domain Bacteria; kingdom Bacillati; phylum Actinomycetota; class Actinomycetes; order Micromonosporales; family Micromonosporaceae; genus Catenuloplanes; species Catenuloplanes sp. NPDC051500. The sequence continues at coordinate 483,279 of NZ_JBITDX010000002.1, read as the reverse complement.
CCTGGTGCACGCGGAGGACCCGGAGTCGATCCTGGCGCACGATTCCTCCGCTCGGTACGCGGACTTCGTGGCCTCCCGCCCGCGGGCCGCGGAGAACACCGCGATCGCCCGGGTCGTCGCGGCCGCCCGGAAGACCGGCGCCCGCGCCCACATCCTGCACCTCTCCTCGTCCGAGGCGGTACCGCTGATCGCGGCCGCAAAGGCCGAGGGGATCCGGATCACGGCCGAGACCTGCCCGCACTACCTGTCGCTCGTCGCGGAGGACGTGCCGGACGGCGCCACCCAGTTCAAGTGCTGCCCGCCCATCCGGGACGCGGCGAACCGGGACGCGCTCTGGGCCGCGCTCGCGGACGGCGTCATCGACCTGATCGTCTCCGACCACTCGCCGTGCACGCCGGAGCTCAAGCACGCGGAGACCGGCGACTTCGCGGCCGCCTGGGGCGGGATCGCGTCGCTTCAGCTCGGCCTGCCGATCATCTGGACCCAGGCCGTCGCCCGGGGGCACTCGCTCAGTGACGTGGTGCGGTGGATGTCGGCCAACCCGGCCGCGCTGGCCGGACTGACGGCGAAGGGACACCTGACCGCCGGCGCCGACGCGGACCTGGTCGTCTTCGACCCGGAGGCCAGACAGCGCGTCGACAGGGCCCGGCTGCAGCACCGCAACCCGGTCTCGCCGTACCACGACAAAACCTTGACCGGCGTGGTGCTGGGCAGCTGGCTGCGCGGCGTCCCCACGGTCGGCGAGCCGGCTGGCCGACTGCTGACCCCCGGAGGCGTGGCATGAACGACCTGCCCGACCTCGCCGCCCGCGCATTCGGCGGCGGCGTCGTGTACGCGAGCGACGAGTTCTTCGCGTTCGCCGCAGACCTGATCAACGACCATCCGCCCGCGTTCACGCCGCAGAGCTTCGGCGCGCGCGGCCAGGTCTACGACGGCTGGGAGACGCGCCGCCGCCGGCCGCGCGGCACCGGCGACGACCACGACCTGGCGATCGTGCGGCTCGGCGCGCCCGGCGTGATCCGCGGCCTGGTGATCGACACCGCGTTCTTCACCGGCAACTACCCGCCGGCCGCATCAGTCGAGGCGTGCCGGATGCCCGGCCACCCGTCGCCGCAGGAGCTGATCGACGCGGACTGGACGCCGGTCCTGACCCGGTCCGCGCTCAAGGGCGACACCCGGAACACGTTCGAGATCGGCGGCGACGACCGCGTCTTCACCCACGTCCGGCTGCGCATCTACCCGGACGGCGGGGTGGCCCGGCTGCGCGTGCACGGCGAGGCGGTGCCGGACCCGGCGCTGCTGCCCGAGGTCTTCGACCTGGCCGCGGCCGAGAACGGCGGCACCGTGGTCGCGTGCAGCAACATGTTCTACGGCTCCGCGCCGAAGATGCTGCTCCCCGGCCTGGCCCGGTCGATGGGCGAGGGCTGGGAGACGTCCCGGCGCCGCGACGACGGCAACGACTGGGTGCTCGTGAAGCTCGGCGTCCCGGGCAGGGTGCAGTTCGCCGAGATCGACACCTCGCACTTCAAGGGCAACGCGCCAGGCGAGTTCCGGCTGCGCGGGATTCCCGACCCACGCCTGCTGGACGCACCCGCGGAGTGGGCCGACCTGCTGCCGCTGACCCGCGCCCAGCCGGACACCCGGCACCGTTTTCCGGTGAACGACGCGCCCAAGGTGACGCATGTGCGACTCGACGTGTACCCGGACGGGGGCGTGGCGCGGCTGCGTCTGTGGGGCAGCATGTCGGAGAAGCAACGGCGCCGGCTGGCGGAGCGGCACTGCTGACGTTCGTACGCCTGTCGGGTAGGTTCTCAGGGTCCGCGTTCCATGCGGCCTTTTTAAAGGAGCAGCTCACCCTATGGGTAAGAAGACCGTCCACGTGTCCGACTTCAGCGGCGCCGTCATCGGCGACGACGCTGACGTGGTTCGCATCGTCGTGCTCGAGCACCCCGATCTGATGACCGGGCCGGTCCAGCTCGAAGCGCTCAGCGCGGAGGTGGAGAGCATCGACGACGCCGCGCTGGACGTGGTGGTGGTGGACATCTTCGACGCGCACGGCGACGGCGAGGCCCGGCGGGTCACGCTCAACGCCAGCGAGTTCGACGCGCTCGCCACCGGCACGCCGATGGCCGAGGTGCTCAAGACCGCCGAGCGGGTCAAGCCGCCGAAGGCCGCCCGCAAGGCGCCGGCCGACAAGCTCGACTACGGCACGCTTGAGCACGCGGGCAAGCCGCACCGCGGCAAGACCACCGACGAGGAGGCGGAGCTGGTCCGCGACAACCTCGACAAGATCAACGAGCGCCTCGCGTCCGAGGGTCTGCGCCTGGTCGATCCGGCCAACCCGGAGCACGCGGCGCGATACGGCTTCCCGGAGCCGGCTCCGCTGTCGAGTCCGCTGTCGGCTGAAGAGGCCTAAAACGCCGATTTACCCACTCGGTGGGTGGTTGCGGCCCGCATGCTCCCGCGGGCCGGCGGTTCCGCCGTGGCCCGGTTCTGAAAAGCACTGATGGGCGAAAGACCCCAGGGCGGCTCTCATCGCCCTGGGGTCTTTCACGTCTGTTACTTGCCGAACTCCTGGGTCCAGTACAGGACGCCCTTGGCGTTACGCGCCGCGCCGACACCGATAAGCGTCGACTTGCAGTTCATGATGTTCTTGCGGTGGCCGGGGCTGTTCAGCCAGGCACGCACGACGGCCTTGGCGTCCTTCTGGCCCCACGCGATGTTCTCGCCCATCGGGGTGCCGGTGAAGCCGGCCCGCTTGTCGCGCTTGACGAAGTTGCTGCCGTCCGGGCTGGTGTGGCTGAAGAACTTCTTGTTCGCCATCTCCGCGCTGAACGACCGCGCCGACGTGGTCAGGTGCGCGTTCACCGCCAGCTTCGCGCAGCCGGCCTGGACGCGGGCCTCGTTCGTCAGCGACACGACCTGCGACTCGAGCGTCGTCGTCGGCGTAGCGGCGGACGCGGCGGTCGCGGGGGCGACGAGCGTCATGCCGATAGCGGCGGCGGGGGCAAGAACGGCGAGGGCGGCCTGGCGAACGAGCTTGCGCAAGAGTGTCTCTTCTCTGTCGGTGCGTTTCGCTTACACCTGTTCATTCGGCGGCCCACGCCGGAGGCTGACGAATCGACCGGTTGCCCTCCTGTGAGCCGTTGGTTGCCGGGCGGGTGCGGCCTTCGCCTGGTCTAGAACCGGCGTTGGGCGCGAACGGCGGCGGCCGTGCTCTTGCCGCTGTGGCGGGACGGGCTCTGGGGCGAGGCGGACCGGCGGCGGTGCGCGGTCTACCCCGACACTTCAATCTGTTGGTGATGTAGGGCGGGTCGGCTGCGGTTCTTTTGCCTCCGGCGGCCCTCCGGGGGGAGCGCTCCGGCTCCGGGGCGACCGAAAGAGCTTGCGGCTTCGCCTTCTGACCCGGGGTGGCTGGGTTTCGTGTGGCCTGTCTGCCCCGTCTGCCATCGACCCGGGCAGAGCCGAGCAGATCATCGGCAGGGCCGCCAGGCTGGGTGGTGTTGGCGGCGGCTTGATCGGGTCTTACGAGTCTGCTGGTCGCGTTGGGTGCGCCGGGCTGCGGTCTCGTGGGTGGGCGCGTGTTTCTGGTTGCGCTTGGCGGTGTTGATATCTGTTCGTTGGTGGCGGCCCTGCCGATGATCTGCTCCCCGTGGGGCGGGTCGATGGCAGACGGGGCAGCCAGGCGGTCACCTTTGTGCTGCGCGCACGACACAGGATCAAAGGCAGGGCCGGGCGGGGCACGCGGGCAGGGGCGGGGCAGGCGGGCAGGCGGGGTGGGGTAGGCGGGCAGGCGCGCAGGCGGGGCGGGGTGGGACGGGCGGGGTGGGACGGCGCAGCGGGGCACGCGGGGCAGGCGCGCAGGCGCGGTGGGGCGCGCGGGGTAGGGAGCGCAGGCGGGGCAGGTGGGGCGGGGGCGGGGTGGGACGGCGCAGTGGGGATATGGGTGGAATGCGAAGAAGTGGCCAGGGGTGAGAGCCTCAGGTGAGGCGTGAGCACGCTATTCGCGGTGAATGACGTGCTCACGCCTCACCTGGCGGTCGATCTATCGAGCGTTGGTGATTGATGGCAGCGGCAGCGTACCGGCGGCAAGGGATTTATCTTGATATTTCCGGCAGAGGCTCGGTGTGATCACGCGATGGCCGAGCCGCCCGACGTGGCAACAGGCCGGGAGCGCCGGCCGGGCCGCCGCAGGGGCTGGGGTGGATCCAGGGGTGTCTCGGGGCGGTCTCAGCTGCGGCGGAGTGAGCGGGTCAGGGCGGCGGCGATTGTGGTGGCCAGGATCCAGCCGGCGGCGACCAGGAGGTAGGAGAGCCAGAGCGTGCGGCCGGACGGTACGAACGCGGTCTGCTGGCCGAAGTCGACAAGGGGCAGGAGCACGTCGAGCGTGTAGACCACGGCGTGGAACTCGGGGGCCTTCTCCGGCTCGGTCGCACGCGGTGGGTGGGTGGAGTAGGCGAGCGTGCCGGCGGCGAGCAGCACTCCCAGCCAGACCGCGGCGAGCAGCGGGCGGTAGCCGTAGCCGACCGTGGCGTCCTGCAGCACGCCCCAGACGCGAGCCGGCCAGCCGGAGGTACGGGTCCGCGCCCGCTGCCGGGTGAGCAGTACGGACCGGGCCGCGTCGTCGTCGCCGGCCGCCCGGAGCACTGTGGCGAGCTGCTCGTAGGGCTGGCGGGGGGCGTGTTCCGGGTCGCGGGCGAGCCAGGCGCGCCGGTCGACCTCGGTGGCCGGCGGTTCCAGCGTGTCGTAGGTGAGACCGGTCAGGTGCAGTACGTCCGGCCAGGCGGCGGGGTTGTCGCGGAGCAGCCCCACGTGTGCGTGCCGGAGGTCCACCGGGCCGGTCGGGGACGTCATCCGGACCCGCAGCTCGGGGGCCTGCAGGCGCCACAAGCGAAGCACGGAGCTGTCCTCGGGCGGCGCGTCGAGCTCGGACCCGTTGAGGCAGAGCAGGCTGCCGACGGTGCCCCAGGCGAACGCGACCTGCCCGCTCGCGGAGAAACCGTTGCACAGGTGTACGACGCTGCCCGCGGTCACGCTGTTGAGGCAGAGCGCGATCTCGCCCGGGTGGGAGAGCGTGGCGCCCCGGAACCCGACCGCGCCGTTGAGCTGCGCGTTCTCAAGCCAGACGCTGCCCTCGACGGTGGCCTCCCGGGCGTCGAGCGTGCCGTTGAGGGTGAGCGACTCGCCGAGCAGTGCAAGCGCGCCCGGGTGCGACAGCCGGGCTTCCCAGAGCGCGAACGTGCGGCTGATCTGCGCGTGCCGGCACCGTACCTGACCGGTTATTGTCGTGCGGGGGAGGAACAGGCCGCCGTCGAGCGTGGCCGAGTCGCACCGCAGCGCCACCTTGCCGGGATTGCTGATTGTGGTCTCGGTGAGGCTGACGACGCCGCTGATCCGGCTGTGCCACATCCGCACCTCGCCGTCGAAGGTGGCGCCGCGCGCGAAGAAGCCGCCCTCGACCACCACGCTCGCCGCCGACAGCACGCCCCCGTCCGCGGCGACCAGGTGGTGCGCTCCGGTGATCGTCTCCGGCTCGGCCGGCCGGATGAGGCGGGCGCGGTCCAGGGCCACGTCCCCCGCAATCCGCCCCTGGGCGATGACCACCAGGCCTTCGATGTCCGCGCGCTCGGCGGCCAGGTCACCGCCGAGCGTGATCCGTTCCGCGTGCAGCGCGACGCCCGGCGATCGCAGCCGCGCCTCCGTCAGCACCAGACCGCCGCTGATCCGCGCGCCGGCCAGCCGCAGCACGCCGTCGATCTTGGCGCCCTTGAGCTTCAGGTGGCCGTCCACTGTCACGTTCGACGCGTGCAGGCCGGGGAGTGAGGAGCGGGCGAAGCTTGTGAAGCCGAGCCGGGCCCAGTAGAGCACCGGCATGCGCTCGAACTCGCACTCCTCGAGCAGGATCGGCGCGTCCACCTGCGCGAACCACAGCGCGAACTCGCCGGTGATCCGCGCTCCGGACAGACGGAGCGAGGCCCTGGCCCCGGGCGCCGGCGCTTGTGCACCGAGCAGCAGCCGGGTCAGGACCTCGCCGCGTACCTCCCGTTCCCCGTCCGGGTCCGCCGTGACGGGTGTGCCGGTGGGGAACGCATCCCAGAGACGTTGTTCGAGCACATTCACGTACTCATGATCGTCCCTGGAGGCAAATCTAGACGATCGACATGTGTACGTGGTCCTCGTGCGTGCTGTCGCCCACGTACGGGCTCCAGCCGGTCGCCGGGAACCACACCTGCCTGTTCCAGATCACGTAGAGGATGCCGAGCTCGTTCGCGTTCCGTACCAGGAACGCCATCACGTCGTTGCCGTACTTCAGCTCGTCGTCGGTGTCCCAGACCGAGAAGCCCTTGGTCTGCAGCGACCAGTCGCAGGCGCGGCCCTTCGGATGCTCCCAGATGTCGCCGGTCCGGAAGCAGCCGACGAAGCGGTTGAACCCGGCCTTCTTCACCTCGTTGAACGCGTGAAGCGTGCGCGGTGTGAGACACCCGCTGGTGGTCGGGTCCTGCTCGGTGCAGGACTCGGCCGGCCAGCCGCCGCTGCTTGTGCGCGGGGCCGGAGCGGCCTTCGGAGAGTTCGCGGTGACCAGGCCCTTGGTGGTGACGTTGCCGCCGACCAGCGCGAGCGCCTTCTCCGCTTCCTTCTTCTGCTTGTCGATGACGGAGAGCGCCTTCTGCTCCTCGTCGACCTCCGCGTCGAGCTCGCTCTTGGCGCGCGCGATGGTGTCCTTAGCATCGAGGTACTCGTGCAGCCGTGCGTCGTTGTGCTCGGACAACTCGTTGAGCGACGTCATCCGCCCGAAGAAGCCGGACGGGTCGGAGCTGGCCAGCATCAGGCTCGGCCCGGTGAGGCGGCCCTGCCGGTACTGCTCCGCGGCCATCTCGCCGACCCGGGTAGCCAGCCCGTCCAGCGCGCCCTGTGCCGTGTCCAGCTGTTTCTGCAGCTCGGCTTGCTTCTTCTTCGAGTTGTCCAGCACGGCCTTGGCCTCGAGGTACCGCTTGCCGCTCGACTCCAGCACGGCGCCCAGGGTCTGGTCGCCGCCCTCGTCCGGGCTCGGCTCCGCGCTCGCGGGTGACAGCGGCGCGGTCAGCAGCGCCAGCGCGGTGGCGACCGCCGCGGCTGCGGCGGCACATCGACGACCGAGTGGGGTCATCAGAACGGATTCCTCTCGTCGTGCTGGGAAGCCCTCACGGCGGTGGGGACCGCCTTTCCTGGACTTACGGAGTCGGGGGCGTGGCGGTTCGATTTCGCCGGGCCCGCGCAGAGAGCGTCACGGCAAAGAAGAGTACGTCACCGTGCGGACGAAGGGCACCGCGCGTCCGTGACCTCCACGCACCGTGACCAGGTAAAGGCGGTGTGCTTTCGCCGTTGCTTGATAGCGTTTCCGGTCTATGCGAACAGAACGTTTGAGAGAGTGCCTGGCCGCTGATGCGGCACGCCTGCGGGAGGCCGTCGCAGGCGCCCCGGCCGCGCCGGTGCCGACCTGCCCCGGCTGGACCATGACCGACCTGGCCGATCATGTGACGACCGTCTACCTGCACAAGGTGGAGATCATCCGCACCGGCGCGTTTCCGGGGGAGGATTGGGAGCCGGCCGGGGTGGGGCTGGACCGGGCGTACGCGGAGCTGGCGGAGGAGCTTGCCGCGCGCGACCCGGCGGAGACCGTGCCGTCCTGGTACCCGGCGGATCAGACCGTCGGCTTCTGGGCGCGCCGGATGGCGCACGAGACCCTGATCCACCGGGTGGACGGCGAGCTGGCCGCCGGCCTTCCTCAGGCGCCGATCCCGGCGGACCTGGCGGTGGACGGCGTGGACGAGGTGCTGGTCCGGTTCCTGGAGCACGGCTCCCGGAACTGGCCGGACGACTTCGGCGACGCGCTCGAGAGCCTGGACGGCCGCGCGGTCCGGGTGAGCACCACCGCGGGCGGCTCCTGGCTGGTCAGGCTCGCGCCGGACGGGGTGACAGTGACCACGGACGAGGCCGGTGGGGACGGGGAGGCCACGGTGACCGGCGACCCGGTGACGGTGCTGCTCTGGCTGTGGCGTCGCGGCGGCCCGGACGGGCTGAGCTTCGGCGGCGACACCGCGCTCGTCGAGGTGCTGCACGAGCTGATGGCCAAGCCCACGCTGTAGACAAAGGCGCCGCCCGCCCCGTCACCCGTTTCGCATCGGCGCGCGGGGGTGTGGGCGGGCGGCGTCTGCCGCTCGGGTGGGATCAGGCCTGGTAGTACGCGTCCGGCTCGCTTGGCATCAGGAGCCAGAGGATCGGGTAGATCAGCAGCTGGCTGCCAGGTATCACCAGCAGGACCACCACGAAGAGCAGTCGTGCGACGTTGGCGTCCAGGCCGAAGCGCCGTCCCAGCCCGGCGCAGACGCCGGCGAGCAGACGGCCCTGGCGCGGGCGGACCAGGCCCTGGCTGCGGAGAGTGGTGTGCACGCTTGCCATCTCGGATCACTCCTTGAATCAGTGTTCACGCCGGCTTGGGGCGGTTGCCGGTTGACTCAAGAGTCCTCCGAGATGGGTGCCGGGACATCGGGGAAGCGCCCGATCCGCCCCCGATGTCCCGACTCGGGGCTGAACCCCTACCCCAGGAGCTGGTCGAACGACGGCGCGGACGCGAACGGGTCCGTGACCGTGACCGGCGCGCGGGCCGCGATCAGCAGCGCCAGCTCGGCGGCCGCGCGGTCGACGCGCGCGGCCAGGCCCTGGTGCGCCTTGCCGCCGCCGGTGCCCCAGTCCTCCGAGGCCGCGTAGACGCCGGTCGGCACCACCACGGACCGCAGGTAGGCGAAGAGCGGCCGGACCGCGTGGTCAAGCACGAGCGAGTGCCGGGGCGTGCCGCCGGTCGCGCCGATCAGAACCGGCTTGTCGGCCAGCGCCTCCTCCTCGACCACGTCGAAGAACGACTTGAACAGCCCGCTGTACGACGCGCGGAACGTGGGCGTGACCACGATCAGGCCGTCCGCCGCCGCGATCGCGTCGAGCACCTCGCGGAGGCCGGTCGGCGCGAACCCGGTAAGCGTGTTGTTGACGACGTCGTGCGCGTGGTCGCGCAGCTCGACCGTGCGCACCTCCGCCTCCTCGCCGCGCGCCCGCAGCTCGCGGACGGCGGCGGTGGCGAGGTGGTCGGCGAGCAGCCGGGTGGACGAGGGCTGGCTCAGCCCCGCGCTCACCACGACGAGTTTCCGGGTGTTCATGCCTTCACGTCTTCCAGGATGTCGGTCTTCGCGGCGGCCGCGGCTGCGACCAGGGAGGCGTGCGTGGGCGCGTCCGGGATGTGCGCCGGGCGGCCGATCGCGAACTCCCTGCGGAGCACCGGCAGCACCTCCTCGCCGAGCAGGTCGAGCTGCTCCAGCACGGTCTTCAGCGGCAGGCCGGCGTGGTCGATCAGCAGCATCATCCGCTGGAAGTCGCCGAAGTGCGTGCGGTAGCTGAGCAGCCGCTCGATGACCTGCTCCGGGCTGCCCACGACAAGCGGCGTCTCCCGGCTGAAGTCCTCGAGCGTCGGGCCGTGGCCGTAGACCGGCGCGTTGTCGAAGTACGGCCGGAACTCGTTCACCGCGTCCTGCGAGTTCTTCCGCATGAAGACCTGGCCGCCGACGCCGACGATCGCCTGGTCCTCCGCGCCGTGGCCGTAGTGCGCGAAGCGCTTGCGGTAGAACTCGATCATGCGCTTGGAGTGGTCGAACGGCCAGAAGATGCCGTTGTGCAGGAAGCCGTCCCCGTAGTAGGCGGCCTGCTCGGCGATCTCCGGGCTGCGGATCGAGCCGTGCCAGACGAACGGCGGCACGTCGTCAAGCGGCCGCGGCGTGGACGTGAAGCCCTGCAGCGGCGTGCGGAACTTGCCCTCCCAGTCGACGACGTCCTCGCGCCACAGCCGGCGCAGCAGCCCGTAGTTCTCGATGGCGAGCGGGATGCCGGCCCGGATGTCCTTGCCGAACCACGGGTAGACCGGGCCGGTGTTGCCGCGGCCCATCACCAGGTCCACCCGGCCCTCGGCCAGGTGCTGCAACATCGCGTAGTCCTCGGCGATCTTCACCGGGTCGTTCGTGGTGATCAGCGTGGTCGCGGTGGAGAGGATGAGCTTCTCGGTCTTCGCGGCGATCCAGCCGAGCATTGTGGTCGGCGACGACGGCACGAACGGCGGGTTGTGGTGCTCGCCGGTCGCGAACACGTCCAGCCCGACCTCCTCCGCCTTCAACGCGATCTGCATCATCGCCTTGATCCGCTCGTTCTCCGTGGGGGTCCGCCCGGTCGTCGGGTCGGTGGTCATGTCACCCACGGAAAAGATCCCGAACTGCATTGGCATTGGTCCCGCCTCCGTCACACCGATGATTCTTTCAAATCTTAACTATTACATCGGCAAGTAACCAGGGTTGGTCGCGGAGTATTCCGGCCCGGCACGCTCGCGCCGAGACGCGGCTCACACCAGACCGAGAAGCATCGGGGGTACGGAGGAGAGCGCCGCCCCCGCCGAGCAAGGATCGGGGGCGGGCCATCTCAACTGCGTGTCATCTGCGTGCCGGCAAGGCCCGTTCGCGAACATAGATCTCGCGTACCGCGCCCGCGTCGGTGGATGCGCGGCGGCACAGCCCGCGCACCCGCACCCAGGGCTCGGCGTCGAGCATCACCCGTTCCAGGATCTGCTCGACGATGATCGACAGCGGACCCACGCCGAATTTGTAGTCCTGATCCTTCAGCGTGATCACGTCGCCCGGCCGGAGCCGGGGCCTCGGATTGCCGGTCACCGGACCGCCCCCGAAAGCGCGGTCCCATTTTTCTCTCTGCGCGGCATGTCGCGCTCCCTCCCCGAAGGGCGGAGCGTGTGTGTCATTCACTGGGTGACTGGCTCGCGGAACACAGTGTGCCGGAGATGAGGCGGCCCCGGCAGCCCCGCCACCCGCACGGCGTACCCCCGGCGTGTCTTGATCTTCGATTATTCAGCGGAGCGAGACCTGCGCGGACGGATCGTCGCCGGGGAGGTCGCCGTCCGCCACGGCCAGGATCTCCATCCGCGTCATGGTCAGGCCGCCGCCGGTCAGCAGCGTGGAGAACGCCACGTCCGCCGCGTCCCGGCCGGTCGCGATCCTGATCATCGAGGCGCGCGGGGCCAGGCCTGTCGCGTCCACGATCCGCCACACGCCGTCCACCGCCACCTCGCTGACCAGGTGGAAGTCCATCGGCGACAGGCCCGGCGCGTAGACGGCGGCGACCCGGGCCGGCAGGCCTGACGCGCGGGTCAGCGCGGTCACCAGGTGCGCGTAGTCGCGGCAGACGCCGGCGCCGGCAAGCAGCGTGTCCGCCGCGTCAGTTGACGCGTCGCTGACCGGCCGGTAGCGCAGGTGGCCGCGCACGAAGTCGGTCACGTCGCGGACGATCTCGGCATCCGTGCCGCCGAACTGCCGCGCGGCGAACCCGGCCATCCGGTCCGACGGGCAGTAGCGGCTCGGGCGCAGCGCCTGCACACGGGCTGGCGCGGACACCCGGCGCGGCGTCGCGGCGTCACGGCGCACGGTCGCGGCGTAGTGCACGCGCAGCGCGCCCGGCTCGGCACGGACCAGGTGCTGACGGCCGCCGTGATGCGACGCCGGGATGACCTCCGCCTCGATCTCCGCGCCGTCAAGGGTGACTGACAGCTCCTCGTCCGCGTGCACCGGGCCGCCGGCCGTCACCGCGATCTGGAACACGAATTCGGAGGTAGTGTCCACTGTGTATTCGAGCGTGCAGGCGACACTGCCGCCGTCGGGGGTGTTCACGGCGCTCACGGTATCGCCCGCCACGTCAATGTTGATAGGTTCACCGATCATGTCCCGCCGCGTCACGCTCGTCCTGGTCGATCGCTCCGGCGCGGTGCTCGGTGCGCTCCCGCCGTACGAGGTCCCGATGCCCTGGTGGCAGGAGGTGGCCGACGTGGTTGACGGCGCCCGCCAGCACTACGGCGTCGACGTCACGGTGCTGCGCCTGCTGCGGGCCTCGCGCGACGCGCCGAACGGCGGGGAGGTGGTGTACCTGGCGGAGCTGAGCGGGGCGGGAACGCCGTCCATGGTGGGCGTGGACGCTCGTGATCAGCCCGGGGCGGATGAGCGGCGGGCACCCTGGGCCGAGCCCGGCGGGCCGGCCGCCACGCTCGGCTGGGCTGCGGAACGGCTTGCGGAGCGCGGGCGGCTGGTGGTCCGGCCGGTGCAGCAGCGCGCCTGGAACCTCTCCGCGATCTGGCGGCTGGACACGGTCTCCGCGGGCGGCCCGGCCCCGGCGGACATGCCCGAGCGGGTCGACATCGCACGCGAGCCGGTCTGGGTGAAGCAGGTGCCGCAGTTCTTCGCGCACGAGGCCGCGGTGCTGCGCTGGCTCGGTGACACGCTTCCCGGCACCGCGCCCGAGCTGCTCGCCGCGGGCCCCCACGGCCGCCTGCTGCTCGCACACGTGCCGGGTGACGGGCGATACGCGGCCGACACGGCGGAACGCGACGCGCTGGCCGGGGATCTGCACCGCGTGCAACTGCGGTCCGTCCCGGACCTGGACCAGCTGATCGCCGTCGGCCTGCCGGACCTGCGCGCACCCTGGCTCGCGGACCGGATACGCGCGGTGATCGCCGCCCATGCGCCGGACGATCCGGCGCTTACCGCGCTCGCGGACGGGCTGGACGCGCGACTTGCCGCAGTCGCGGAGTGCGGGCTGCCGGACACGCTCGTCCACGGCGACCTGCACCCCGGCAACGCGATCGGCGCCCGGGACGCCCGGATGATCATCGACTGGGGTGACTCGTTCGCCGGGCATCCCGCGTTCGACATCCTGCGGCTTGCCGACGGGGACGCGTCGCTGATCGGGTCGTGGGCCGCGCGGTGGCGGTCAAGCGTGCCCGGCTGTGACCCCGAGCATGCGATCGCGCTGCTCCGCCCGGTGGCGGCGCTACGGCACGCGGCCGTCTACGCCGGGTTCCTCGACCGGATCGAGCGGTCCGAGCATCGGTTCCACGCGGCGGACGTTCCGTACTGGCTTGACGCCGCGCGTGCCCTACTGTGAGGGGATGGCCGGGATCGACCGGTACGTCGACGAGCTGCGAGCCGCGGGCGCGCTGACCAGCGCGGCGCTGGCCGATGCGTTCCGGGCCGTACCCCGGGAGATTTTTCTGTCCTCGGGGTTTCACGGGCCCGGCGGGCGGTGGGTCGCGTCAGGCGATCCCGGATTCCTGGACGCGGTCTACCGCGACACGGTGCTTGTCACGAAGGTGCGGGACGGCGTGCCGGTCAGCTCGTCCAGCCAGCCGTCGCTGATGGCCACCATGCTCTCCGCGCTCGCGGTCACGCCCGGCATGCGGGTGCTGGAGATCGGCGCGGGCACCGGCTACAACGCGGCGCTGCTCGCCGCGCTCGGGGCGTCCGTGACAAGCATCGACGTGCAGGAGGATGTGGCCGCGGCGGCCGGGTCCGCGCTCGCCCGGTGCGGCGTGACCGCGGCGCGGGTGCTGCTGGCTGACGGGTACGACGGCGCGCCGGACGGAGCGCCGTATGACCGGATCATCGCGACGGCCGGGGTCTCCGGACTCTCTGCGGCGTGGGCGGACCAACTCGCACCGGACGGGCTGATCGTGGCGCCTGTCGCACACGGCGGCATCCAGCCGGTGATGACGGCGCGGCGGGTGGCGGGCGAGTGGCGAGCGCGGGCGGTGTGCGCGGCGGGCTTCATGACGGCGGCCGGTGCGTTGTCGGCGCGGCACGCGGGGTCCCATCCGCCACCGATGGTGCTGCCCCCGGAAGAAACCGGGACCGGTGTGGCGGCGCCGCTGGACGGCCCTGAGGACGGCGACAGTGTCGCATCCGACAGCGGGTCCCGGGGCGGGGCGTCCGCGGCGGAGTACCAGGATGTGTGGTTCGCGGCGGCGGCCTGGGACCGGCGCGTCACGTCCGCACCTGCGTTGTTCAGGGAGCGCCTCGGCGGGTTCGCGCTCCACGAACCGGGTCCGCCGGTGTCGGCGGCCGCATTCCTGCCGGACGGCCGGATCCGGGTGGCCGGCCCGGCCGCGGAGCGTCTGGCGCACGATCTGGCCGCGCTTGCCGGCCGCTGGCGGGGCTGCGGATCTCCACCGCTGAGCGCCTGGTCCGTGGCGCTGGCCCTCGGCGGCGACGCCGGACGCCCGATCTGGGCGCCCGCCGCCTTTACACTAGCCTCCTAGGAAGCCCTAGGCGGTTGGTCCTGCACCACGGGGTGCTCACTCCGGCGCGGCCGCCGACGGAGGCGACTTCTTCTTCAGTTCCTCCTCACGGCGCTTGAGGTCCGCTTCCCAGGCGCGCAGCAGGTCCTCGTCGTCGCGCCGGGTCTTGGCCAGGCTGCGGAGGAAGGCCGGATCGTCGTCCGGGGCGAGCGAGCGCGCCGGGCGCGGCCGCTCCGCCTCCGGGAAGCCGCTCCCCGGGCGCCACGCGGCACCGGCGCCGGTCGAGGCGTGTTGCGGGCGGCCGGCCACGAACCAGATGATCGCGCCGATGGGGGAGAAGAGCAGGATGAGGAAGACCCAGACGATCTTGGGTAGGTTGCGCACCGCGAACTCCTCGGTGGCGATGCAGTCGATGAGCTCACCAGCTCTTCGCGCGCCGATCCCGCATCGGCCGTCCGTCCGGGTCGTAGATCAGGCGGTACGCCGGGAGCGCCCACGCCTTCGTGAGCGGGCCCAGCTGTTCCGGCCGGTGCGGGCGCAGCCGTCCCGGCGGTCGCGGCCCGGTCCGCCCGCCGGTGTGCCAGTCCTCGAGTTTCTGCGCGGACGCGGTGATCGCCTCGATCGCGGACGCGGCGTCGACCAGGTCCGCGTCGTCGCCGTCCGCCCGGTCCAGGTGCTCGCGCCACAGCGTGAGCCGCAGGTCCCTGGCGAACGCGCCGGTCTCGTCGAGCACCGCGCAGGAGAGCTCGCTGTCGTGGGTCCAGGAGCGGCGGTTGAAGTTGTCGCTGCCCACGCTTGCCCACACGTCGTCGGCAACGCACACCTTCGCGTGTACGTAGACCGGGGTGCCGGCGTGGTTCTCCACGTCGAAGATGTGCACCCGGTCGCCGCCGGCCCGCTGGCAGACGGAGATCGCCTGGGCGCGGCCGACCAGGTTCGGCGGGAGGGAGAGCGCGCCGTCCACGTCCGGGTGGCGTGGCACGACCGCGACCAGGTGCAGGTCCGGGTTGTCGCGGAGCGCGTCCGCGAACAGCTCGGCGACCTCGGTGGACCACAGGTACTGGTCCTCCAGGTAGATCAGCCGGCGGGCGTGTCTGATCACCTTGGTGTAGCCGCGGGCGACAGTGCGTTCGCCGTCCGGGGCGAACGGGTAGCCCCGGTCCAGCGTGAGATCCGGATAGGTCCGGAGCACCTGCACCGCGTGCGGGCCGCACTCCGGCGGGTCCGGCAGTGGGTCGGGCAGCGTGTCCGCGTGCAGGTCCGCGCCGGCCGCCAGGTCCCGCACCCAGGCCAGCGGGCTGCGCGAGTCAAGCGGGTGCGGGTCGGTCCAGCGCTCGCGGAACGTCAGGTCCAGCGCGCCGACGACCGGGCCGCGAAGCATCAGCTGCACGTCGTGCCAGGGCGGGTGGTCGCCGTAGCGCGGCGACATCCGTACCGCCTGCGGGTCTCCGTCGTGCGCGGCCGTGTCCCGGCGGCTGTGGCACAGGTCGATGCCGCCGGCGAACGCCACGTCCCGGTCCGGCGCGGCCGGGTGGCGCAGCACCACGAGCTTCTGATGGTGCGAGCCGCCGCGCCTTACCCGCTGGTCCAGCAGCACCTCGCCGCCCGCGTCCGCGACCGCCTCGCCCAGGTGGCGGTTCTCCTCCTCGGAGTACTGCAGCTTGTCCAGGTGGGAGCGCCACATCAGGCCCTTGACGATCACACCGCGGCGGGCGGCGGCGGAGAACAGCTCCGCGACAGTGGGCCCACCCGGGCGCAGCCGCTCGTCCGGGTCGCCGCGCCAGTCGGTGAAGAACAGGTGGTCGCCGACTTCCAGCGCCGCTATTTCCGTTACCAGGCGATCGAAGTAGGAATCTCCGTGAACAAGAGGTTCTGCGTGGTTGCCTCTTGTCCAGGTGGGTATAGCGCTGGACGGGTTGCCCCGTTCCTGCTCGGTGAGGAACCACTCCTCGACATCCACGAGGCAACCTCCGAGATCGATTACACCCCTGCTATTCCCCCCGTGCCACCTGGCACGAAACCAGGATCCGCCCCCTCCGGCCGCAGCCTAGATTCAGTGATGCAGCCGGGTCCTGAAGGAGAGACCGATGACCACCGAAGCCGTCACCACCGAGACCACCACCCCCGAGATCGCCTCCGAGCGTGGCCTGCTCATCGCCGTCCTGCTGATGGTGTCGTTCGGCACCGCCGCGATGTTCCTGATCGGCTGAAAAGACAGGCGAACCCGCGAGGGTACGGGGCTCAGCTCCGACGCTTCCGCTCCGGCGCCAACCGCTTCGCGGGGACCACCCCGAGACGTCCCTTCTTCCAGTCCTCCCACGCCCTGGCGAGCTCGGCACGGGTCGTCATCACGAACGGCCCGTGCATCGCCACCGGCTCGCCGATCGGGCGGCCGCCCATCACGAACAGCTCAAGCGGCCTCGGGCCGGCCGCCTCCGCACGAAGCGTGTCACCGGTCCAGAACGTGGCCAGCTGACCGGAGCGCAACGGCCGCTTCTCCGCACCTGCCGAGCCCTTCCCGGACATCGCGTAGACGAGCGCGTTGTGATCGCGCCGCCACGGCAGGTCCAGCCGCGCGCCGGGCTGCAGCGTCACGTGCGCAAGCGTGATCGGCGTCTGGGTGCTCCCCGGGCCGCGGTGCCCGGCGATCTCGCCCGCGATCACCCGCAGCAGCCCGCCGCCGTCCGGCGTGGCCACAAGCGTCGACGCCTTGCCGCGAATGTCCTGGTAGCGGGGCGCTGTCATCTTCTTCGCGCGCGGCAGGTTCACCCACAGCTGCATGCCGTGGAACAGGCCGCCGCTCATCACCAGCTTCTCCGGCGGCGTCTCGATGTGCAGGATGCCGCCGCCCGCGGTCATCCACTGGGTGTCGCCGTTCGAGATCCGGCCGCCACCGCCGTGCGAGTCGCGGTGCTCCATGGTGCCGTCGATCATGTAGGTGACGGTCTCGAAGCCGCGGTGCGGATGCCAGGCGGTGCCGCGCGGCTCACCCGGCGCGTAGTCGACCTCGCCCATCTGGTCCAGGTGCAGGAACGGGTCCAGCTCGCTGTGTGAGACGCCGGCGAAGGCGCGGCGGACCGGGAAGCCCTCACCTTCGTACCCCCGTGGGGCTGTGGTGAGTCTTCTGACCGTGCGGATCGTGGCGGCCGGGGCGGGTTTCGGCAGGCGGGGGAGGACGAGGAGGTCGTGCGGGGTGACAGCGGGCATGGAACGTCCTTCAGCGGGTGGTGCGGAGTCTCGCCTGGAGGCGGGTGAAGACGCGGGTCAGCACCTCGGTCTCGGCCTCGTCCAGGTCGTCGACCAGGTAGCGGCGCACCGCGGTCAGGTGGCCGAGCGCGGCCTGGCGCAACGCGTCCAGCCCGTCGTCGGTGAGCACGGCCTCGCTGCCGCGCCGGTCGTCCGGGCACGGTTGCCTGCGGACCAGCCCGCGCTTCTCCATGGCCGCGACCTGGTAGGTCAGCCGGCTCGGTGAGAAGACCAGGCGGCTGGCGATCTCGCCCATCCGCAGTCGGCGCTCCGGCGCCTCGCTGAGCAGCACAAGCACGTGGTAGTCGGAGATGCTCAGCCCGGTCTCGGCGCGCAACTCGTCGTCGAGGCGGGTCTGCAGGTGCCAGCTGCCGTCGATGACCGCGCGCCAGGCGCGCATCTCCGTCGGACTCAGCGGAAGCGTGTCGCTCACCCGGCCAGCCTACTTCTTTAAAATCTGAACGACCAGTGGGGTACGGTGTGATCATGGAGCTGTTGGACCTGGCCGACTGGCGTGAGCGGGTCGCCACGATGTACCTCTCCGACCTCGATCTGGCCGGCTACCGCGCGACCCGGGACGAGCTGTTCGCGACCCACCCGCAGTCGCCGATCAGGGACCGTGCCGCGTTCACCGGGCTGCGCTACTTCCCGCCCGCGCCGGAGTTCGTGGCGGAGTGCCAGGTGCGGCCCGCGCCGGAGGGCGAACCGCTTGAGATCGACACCGGCGGCGACGACGGCGTGATCAGCTACCGCCGGCTGGGAATCGCGGCCACGCCCTGGGGTGACCTGACGCTCTTCTGGATCTCCGCGTACGGCGGTGGAGTCTTCCTGCCGTTCCGGGACACGACCGCGCCCGCGGAGACGTATGGCGCCGGTCGCTACCTGGCGGACACGGTCAAGGGCACGTTCGGCCGCGGGCTCACGCTGCTCGGCGCCGACCGGGTGCGCCTCGACTTCAACTACGCCTACAACCCGTCCTGCGTGTACGACGACCGGTGGGCCTGTCCGCTCGCGCCCCCGGAGAACCGCCTCACCGTGGCAATCCCGGCGGGCGAGCGGAATTTTCGCTAAACAGCCAGCGCGGCGACGGGAATGCCTTGTCCAGCAGCGGGACTGGGCTTCCGCAACTCCACCCGGGGGACGCGACCAGGGGCAGCAGTCGGGACTCAGTGTCGGGCACGGCCGGGGCGGGGCGCTTTCTCACCCGTACCACCAGGTCGCCGTTGATCTCGCAGTTGACGTAGTCGGTGCCTTCGCCGAGCCTGTGGCACGGATGCAGTGGCGGCGGCCCTGGGTCGCGCAGGTCCGATGCCGGGTGCGCAGCGCCAGGCATCGTCAGCCGCGCGGACACGGTTCACAATCCGGGAGCTGGCGTCCAATAAGCGGGACTCAAGATCCTTGCGGCTCTGGGGGCCCTTATTCGAGACCCGAAAGGGCCCTCAGAGACGCAAGGATCTTGAATTCGGTTGGAGAACCGCCTGACAGGGCCACACGCACGTCAGACACTCGGGAGACCCGGGTTCGCGTGTCTCGTTCTGCACTGGACCACGGCGGAACAGGATTGCGCGCCGGTTAGAGATCGCGGGTCAGTACGCCCCAGGCGGTCTTGACGCCGCTGTCGCCGCTCTCGTATGCCTCGAACAGGTAGATCGCGGACTCGACGACAGTGGTCCCGGCCTTGCACTCCGGGCCGAGCAGACTGGCGACGCCGCCCGGCGACCAGGTGCTCGGCGACACCTCCCAGTGGAAGCCGCGTTCCCAGATCTTGGGCGAGCGGCCGTGGAACGCGACAGTCCCCTCGAACGCGTCGTTCTCCGCGGTCAGCACCGCGATCGTGTCGGACGGCAGGATCTCCACGAAGCGCTGGTGCGAGCCGGCCGGCTCCTCGCCGTAGGCGGTCGTCACGTCGACGTCGCCTGTGTAGCCGTAGCCGTGCACCAGCCAGTCGGACCTGTCGGTGCCGCAGCCCCGGTCCGCCCGCGCAGCCGAAGCCGGCGCGGCGTGCAGCGCGGCGGTCGCGAGCAGCGCACCCACGAACGCGCCCCGGAAGAGGGTCCTGAACATGATCTTCCCCCGTCGTCATATACGGATTTATCGGACCAAACCGGGTGGGGTCTCGACTTTACCCTCATCAAAGTCAGGTCTGGACCGGACCGCGCCGGATCCAGCGTGAGCGCCCATGAACATGCGCGAACCGGTGCCGCTCGGCCACCGGATCGACGCGCTGGACATCACCGCGTTCACCGCGATCATCGAGTCCGGCGCCTCTACCTGCGCGGCGACATCACGCGGATCGTGCCGCCCCGGTTCCGCTCCGGCGCCACCATGTCCGCCGATCTGCCGATCAACGGCGTGCTCACGACGCCCTTCTCCTGCCGAACCGCCTCGGATCGTCACGGTAGGACGGTGCCCGCACGGCGTGCCGGCGGCCGATCATCCTGGCTTCGGGGACCAGAGCCAGGCGCGGGCCTGGTACGCCTTGACTGTGACGTCGGCGGGGAGGAAGTCGGCCGGGTCGAGGCGGGAGTGGCCCTCCGCCACCGTGAAGGGGTAGAGGCGGTCGGAGATCATGGCGGCGAAGAGGCGGTCCGGGTCGTCCTTCATGGTGGCGCGCAGGGGTGGGCTGTCGCAGAGACGGTTCGTCTCGATCACTGCGGAGTCGGACCAGCCGAGCGCGGCGATGCGGAAGGTGCCGATGGAGGCGCCCATCCGCAGGCGCAGCGGGCCGGCATAGCGGCGGCGCTCGGCCTGGAGCGCGGCGGAGGTGCCGTGAAGCAGCTGGGCCAGGGTACGGGGCAGATCCAGATCGGCGGGGAGGACCACGTTGACGCCGTCGCCGGTGCCCTGGTGGTCGGTGTCGGCAAGCGTGAGGTGCAGATCGCCCAGGGCCTCGCCCACCACGTCGGAGATCCGCTGCTGGACGATTTCGCGGCCCTTGGCGTCGTGCCCGCTGTAGCCGACCGCGTCGACTGTGAAGCTCATCCGGAGCGCGTGGCGGGTGGTACGCGGACGCGGCGCGGGGGGCGGCTCCGCGGGTGACGACCCGGCCGGCGCGATGGGCGACGACCACGCGCCGGTCCCGGGTGCCGGCGCGGCGGTGCGCAAAGACGCGTGGGGCGGCACGTCGTGGGACGGCACGTCGTGCGGTGGCGCGTCGCGGGGCTCCGGGAGCTTGGCGAAGAGGTCCGTGAGCGGGGTGCCGTCCGCGCGCAGCAGGTTCTCCAGGCGGGAGCTGGCGTCCTCCAGCTGCCGGGTCAGCCAGCGGCCGAACTGCTCGTCGTCAGTGACAGGATCGTGGCTGCTGTCGCCGCGCATTCCCGCCTCGCCCGCGGCCGCCAGCAGCGATCCCAGCGAAGCGGCCGACGCCGCGTGCATCGAATGCAGCCGGGCGAAGTCCGCGCGGAGCAGGTCCCGCCCCGGTCGCGCGTCGCGCACGGACGTGATGCGCCGCTGATCGCCGGTCCAGATCCGGTAGTGGTAGCGGAGCACCGCCGCGTGCATCAGGTACCGGCCGAGCGGCGGCAGCTGATCACCGCCCGGCGGACCCCAGGTGAGCGCGTCAAGGCCCGTGCCGGCCACGACCAGGCGGCGTTCCCGCCGGGTGTCCCGGCGCGGCGACATCTCCCAGGCGCAGGCGTGCCCGCCGATCCGGACCCGGTCGTTCTGCCAGCCGGCATGGGTGGCGAAGAACGGCAGGGCGGCGCGGGCCGGCGGGAAGGACGGGTCGGCCGCGGGCATCCGGTAGAGGCGGGCGGTGCCGATCAGCGCGTCGACGCCGCCGGCGGCCACGTCGTCAAGCCAGCGGTCCAGCTCCACCCAGCCGGCGTCGCCCACGCCGGGCAGCGCCGCGGAGAGGATCAGCACGTCGCGGTCGCGCCGCAGGACCGCGCGGAAATCGTCGCGTTGACGGGCGGCGAGCGCGCCGACCCGCCGTGTGCCACGCCAGTCCGGCGGCGTGACGGGCAGGCCGGGCATGGGTGCGCTCATGCCGAGCACCTCGCCGCACGCGGCCCAGAGTGCCTGAAGCTGCTGCAGTGCGAGCGGGGCCGCCGGGCCGTCGAGCGGCGCGAAGGCATGCAGGACCAGAGAGGTCACGCCGTCCACTCTAGAGACCCGGGCAAGCGAGATGCGTCACCCTCCGGCTACTGATCGTGTGCAAAGGCCGATTTTTAGCAGGTCGGTTGGGTGCACCGGACGCAGGATCGGAGCATGAAGACTCTGGACCAGCCACGAGAGGTGGCGCTCATCTGGCGGCTGCACGCCGCGCTCGAGGCGATGGCGGCCCGGGCGGACGCGAAGGCCGGCATCCTGCTTGCGCACCAGGGCGGCGCGTTCACCCTGGGGGCCGGCGCGCTGCACCTGGGCGCGAATCCGGGGGTGGTGCTGGCGATGGCGCTGGTGCTGGCCGCGATGGGCACGGCGATCCTGGTGGTGGTGCCGGTGCTGCGCCCGAAGGGACGGATGGTGGCGATCGGGGACATCATCTACTTCGGCCACCTGCGGGAATGGCAACCCCCGTCGCTTGCGGCGCGGATCGGGGAGCTGAGCAAGGAGGACGAGGTCGCCATGGTCACCCGCCAGTTGGTTACACTGAGCCGGATCACCTGGCGCAAGCATCGACTGTTGCAGATCTCACTCAGCCTGACAGTGTCGGCGATGAGCGTCGGCGTCGTGGCCGTAACGCTCCTCTAGGAAGACCCCGCGTCCGCCGGAGGATCCTGTGCAGCACGACTATCCGTACCCTGAATGGGGTCCCGGCACTTTTCTGGCCCAGCTCGCGCCCGAGCTGGTCGCGGAGATGGTCGGCATGGGGGCGCGCCGCAGGTTCGAGGCCGGGCAGGTGCTGATGCGCGAGGGCGATCGCGGCACCCACGTCGAGCTGCTGCTGATCGGCTTCGTCAAGGTCACCACGACGGACACGCTGCTGGCCATCCGCATGCCCGGTGACCTGCTCGGCGAGACCGCGGTGCTCACCGGCGCGCCGCGCAACGCGACTGTCACCGCGTGCGGGCGGGTGATCTCGGTGGTGCTTGCCCGGCCCGCGTTCGAGGGGTTCATCCGCCGCCGGCCGGAGGCGATGCGCCTGGTCACCGCGTCCGTCGTGGGGCAGTTGCAGTTCGCGAACCGGCGCCGCACCGACTTCGGCGCGTTTCCCGCGCACATCCGCCTGGCCCGGGTGCTTGTCGAGATCGCCGAGGGCTGCGGGCGTGCCCGGCCGGACGGCGGCGTCGAGCTCGGCGTCACGCTCAGCCAGCCGGAACTGGCCACGATGATCGGCATCGCGCAGGCCACGGTGCAGAAGGCCATGCAGGAGCTGCGCGCCCACGGACTGATCGAGACCGGCTACCGCCGCCTGGTCGTCTGCGACCTGCCCGCGCTCCGCACACTCTGCGACGCCTGAAAAACCACAGAATCCATCGTGGGTACGCCCGAGAGCGCCCAATATCGCAGGAACCCCTACTAATACACGGTTCACTCACGTCCTCACCCTCACGATCGAGTCACACGAACCTCACGTGTGACAGGTGACAAGGGGGGAGACACCGCAATGAAGACAGGAATGTTAGGGAGAGAACGCGAGTACCGCGCGATCTCGGGCATGCTGCGCCGGGGCGGGGAGGGCCCGGCGCTTGTGGTCGTGGAGAGTCCGCCCGGTGGCGGCCGCACCCGGCTGCTTGAGGAGGTCGCGGCAGGTGCGCGCGCCACCGGCCGTACCGTGCTCAGCCTGCCCGCCGGCCCGGTCGCCGCGGCCGGGCTGTCCCGGCTGCTCGCCTCCGCCGCGGCCCGGCCGGCCGGCGACGGGCCGGCACCGTTGCTGATCGACGATCCGATCTGGACCGACCCGGCCGTGGCGGCCGCGCTCGCGATCGCCTCCCGGACCGCGCGCGTGCTGCCGATCCTGGCCCGCCGGACCGGCACCCGGCTGCCCGGCCTGGACCCGCTCGACCTGGGCCGGGTGCGGCACATCGCGCTCGGGCCGCTTGATCCGGCCACGACCGGCGCGGTGCTCGCCGCGCTCTTCGGCGCGGAGCCCGACCCGTCGCTGCGGGACCTCGCGGCAGTGGCGGGCGGCCTGCCCGGCGCGCTGATCGAGCTGGCCCGCGGCCTGCGGGACGAGCACCTGGCCGAGGTGGCGGACGGGCGCGCGACGCTTCGCGGCCAGCGGCTCCCGGCGGCGGTCCGCGATCGCATCCGGGACCGGATCGCACTGCTCTCGCCGGGCGCCCGGCACCTGGTGCAGGTCGCGACCACCCTCGACGAGGAGTTCCACCTGGCCGGCCCGGCCGAGCTGCTCGGCGGGCCGGCGGCGGCGCTGCTGCCCGCCGTCGACGAGGCGCTCACCGCGGGTCTGCTGGCCACCCGCGGCGATCTGCTCGCGTTCCCGCACGCGCTGGTGCGGCGTGAGGTGGCGCGCACGATCCCGCAGCCGGTACGCGTGGCGCTGCACGACGGCCACGCATGCGCCGACCGGGGCGTACCCGGCGGCTTCCGCGTCCACCGGCCGGGCGGCGGCCTGCGCACCGCGCTCGCGGACCTGCACCGTGACACCGTGCGTCCCGGCCACGTACGCCCGGCGCCGGGGCGTACCCGGGCCGCGGTCGGCACCGCCCCGGCCCGGCCGGCCGGCACTCCCTGGTCCCGGCTGAACGACAGGGAACGCGAGGTCGCGGTGCGGGTCGCTGCCGGCCTGACCAACCAGGCGATCGCGACGGCGATCGGGCTGTCCCCGCACACCGTCAACTACCACCTGCGACAGATCTTCCGGAAGCTTGGCATCGCCTCCCGCGTCGAGCTGGCCACGCTGATCTCCGGCGACGACGGCCCGCACTGAGGCTGCGCAGGACGCCGCGATCCCGCCCCCGGGTCGCGGCGCCCTCCCGCGCTCGGTCCGAGCGCCGCAGGCGCTCAGACGCGGGCGCTGAGGCTCAGGCGCTGAGGCTCAGGCGCTCAGGCGCGGGCGCTCAGACGCGGGCGCTGAGGCGCGGGCGTCGAGGCTCAGGCGCTGAGGCGCGGGCGCTGAGGCGCGGGCGCTGAGGCGCGGGCGTTGAGCGGGTGCTGAGGCGTTCAGGCGCGGGCGCTGAGGCGCTCGGGCGCTCAGGCACGCAGCGTTGCGCCACCGTCCACGTAGAGGTCGTGCATTGTCACGTGCCGGGCCCGGTCGGAGACCAGGAATGCCACCGCGTCCGCCACGTCCGACGGCGATGCGATCCGGCCAAGCGGAATCCCGGTTTTGAACACGGCGCCGCTCCCGGCCACCGCGTCCCCGGGTGGCATTCCGCGCAGCATCTCCGTGTCCGTGGTGCCGGGCGCGACCACGTTGCAGCGCACGCCGCGACCGGCGAGTTCCAGGCCGAGGCAGCGGGTGAAGTGCGCCGCGGCTGCCTTCGCGGCGGCGTAGGCGGCCATGTGCATGCGCGGCACCCCGGCCGCGTTCGAGCCGACCGTGACGATCACGCCCCGGCCCCGGTCCGCCATCCGGCGGGCGACCGCGCGGCTGACAGTGAAGACGCCTGTGGCGTTGACCGCGAAGACCGCGTTCCAGTCCGCGTCAGTGGTGTCCAGGACCGGGCCGGTGCGCAGCACGCCTGCCACGTTGACCAGGATGCCGATCGGCCCGGCGTTCGCCTCCACGTCCGCGACCAGGCGTTCTACCGCGTCCGGGTCGCGCACGTCGAGAATGCGGGCCGTGTGCAGGTCGGTACCGATCACCGTGGCACCGTCGTCGGCCAGTGCCTTGACCACGGCCGCCCCGATGCCACCCGCGGCCCCGGTCACAAGCGCGACCCGCCCGGCCAGCGGCCCGGTCGTCACGCCGCGTGGTCTGGTGGCGACGGCTGCCGGCCCGGTTCCGGCGCGGCGCGGCCCGGTCATGACGTCACCCCGGCCGCCGCGTCGTAGCCGTAGAGCCAGTCGCGGTCCGGTGGGGTGGAGAGGCGGCGGTCGCGGCGGCGTTGCCGGAGGCCGTCGGGGAGGTGGTGTTCGTCGGTGGCGGTACGGATCGCCGCTGCCAGCCGGGCCGCCCGGGCGCCGCGAAGCGCGTCGTAGCGTTCCAGCGGGGTGAGTCCGCCGCCCGGCGCGCCCGAGGACCCCGGGAAGCCGCGGGAATCCGGCGAGCCCAGGCAGCGGGCCAGCGCGACCGCATCCTCAAGGGCCTGGGACGCGCCCTGTGCCATCCAGGGCAGCGCCGGATGTGCGGCGTCGCCGAGCAGCACCAGGCCTCCCCGGTGCCGGCGGGGCACCGGGGCGCCGGACCAGAGCGGCCAGGCCCGGCCCCGGCCGGCGGCGGCGGAGAGGAGTGCGCGGACCGATCCGCACCACTCGGCGTACCCCAGGATGAGCTTTTCGGGGTTGACCTCGGGGGACGGGGAGGGGGCGGTCGCGACCACGTTGACCTGGGCGCCGCCGCGGACCGGGTAGCAGACGCAGTGCCGTCCGGGACCGAGCCAGACGCGCACCCGATGTGGGCTGACCAGGTGGGTGGGCAGCTCGGAGGCCGGTACGACGGCGCGGTAGGCGACGTGGCCGGAGAAGCGCGGGCCGAGTCCGCCGTTGCCGAGTGCGGCGCGTAGCGCGGAGTGCACGCCGTCCGCGCCGATGACCAGGTCGGCCAGGTGTTCGCCGCCGTCGGCGAAGCGCAGCCGGACGCCGCCGCGGCCGACCGAGGCGCCGACGCAGCGGCGGCCGAGATGCAGGCCGGCGCCGCCGATCGCGGTGAGCAGCGCGCCGGAGAGTTCCGCGCGGGTGAGCGTCAGGTAGGGAGCGCCGTAGCGGGTCTCGGCGTCGTCGAGCGGCGCGCGCCCGAGCAGCGAGTTGTCCCGCCAGCGGCGCAGCTCGACCGCGTCCGGACGTACCACTGTGGATGGTGGTGGTGTCGCGCCGATCTCGCGGAGCGCGCGGACTCCGTTCGGTGAGATCTGGATGCCGAGTCCCATGCCGGCGAGCCTGCCCGGGTGGTCGCGGCTGTCGAAGACGTCGCAGCGCAGCCCGGAGCGGGCCAGCGCGGCTGCCGTGGCCAGCCCGCCGATCCCGGCGCCGACCACGGCTATCCGCGGTGGTTCCTGCATGATGCGTTCCCCCTGGTCGTGTCTGGGCGTGCGGTGGAGTCAGTAGTAGGAGAGCGCCCTGGTCCAGTCCTCGGCCGGGCCGAACAGGCTGCGGGGCTTGACCACGTCAGGTGCGTCGGTGAGCAGGGTGTGCGGCACCAGGCCGCCCGGCGGCAGCGCGCTGACCTCGGCGGGCACGTCGTAGCGGGCGCGGATCGCGGAGATCAGCGCGTCCGCGGCGCCCCGGTCGCCCTCCAGCTCGACGAGCAGTCGGTCCGGAAGCGCGCGGGCCCGCCAGAAGAGCACGCCGGGAAGCTGGAAGACCAGCTCCTCCACGCCGGCCTGGGTGACTGCCGCGCCCGCGACCCGGTGCACGGCTGCGCTGCGGCCGAGTACGCGCACAGTCGGCAGGTCCCAGCCGCACCGGCACGGGTCGGTGGAGACCTCGGCCTCGTCCTCGGTGTTGTAGCGCAGCAGCGGCATCGCCTCCCGGTAGAGCGGCGTGACCACCAGCTGCCCGCGTCCGGCAGGCGTGATGCGCCCGGTCGCCGGGTCTCGCACCTCGAAGATCGCGCGGTCCGCCCACAGGTGCAGGCGGCCGGCCGAACACTCGCCGGCCAGGCTGCCGCACTCGGTCGCGCCGTACTCCTCGACGACCGGGGCGTTCCAGAGCTGTGCGATCCGGGCGCGTTTGGCGGCGCCGAGCGGTTCGCCGCCGACGAAGAGCGCGCGAAGCGCCGGGAAG
The DNA here is from genome assembly GCF_044454585.1 of Catenuloplanes sp. NPDC051500. NCBI lineage: Bacteria > Bacillati > Actinomycetota > Actinomycetes > Micromonosporales > Micromonosporaceae > Catenuloplanes > Catenuloplanes sp. NPDC051500. Next base: position 456,098 of record NZ_JBITDX010000002.1, on the reverse strand, counting down.
TCGCGCCCGGGGTCGAGGCCGGCCGTGCGTGCGGCGGCGGCCCAGAGGAGCGTGTCGGTCGGCATCGACCAGGTGAGCGTGACGCGCAGGTCGCGAAGGAGCCGGACCACCCGGGGGTACGGCATCGCGGTCGAGCGGTTGTCCGCCGGGACCACTGTGGCGCCACGCATCCGGGCCGCGGCCTGCGCCAGATGCCCGGTGATCATCAGCGCGTACGGCGTGCGGACCAGGAACGTGTCCGAGTCCCGGATGCCTACCCACTTGCGCGCGTACCGTTCGGACAGGTCGAGCCAGTCCTCCTCGGTGTAGTACGAGGACGACGGCGTGCCTGTGGTGCCGCTCGACTCGTGGTAGGTGGCCAGGCGGCGCCGGTCCACGGCGAGCAGCCCGAACGGGTACGCGTCCCGCAGGTCCGCCTTGGTGGTCAGCGGCATCTCCATCAGCCCGGCCCGGTCCACCGGCACCCGCCCCCGGTAGAACGGCGAGCGCGCGGCCGCGGCAAGCGTCTCCGGCAGCCGCGCGTCCTGCACCGCGGCCAGGCCGCCGGGTCCGGCCCAGTCCCCGATCTCCGGCCGGTCAGACATGGCTCAACTCCTGAAGATTGAGTAGACGACTCGCGTTCTCGCAGGCCACAGCGCGGCGTTCGGCGGCGGTGAGCCCGAGTGCGCCAAGCTTCGCGACCTCGACGCGCGGGTCCTGCAGCGGATATTCGGTGCCGAACAGCACCCGGGACGCGCCGAGCCGCCGGACCGCGAGCCGGGCCGTCAGCGTGTACGCACCGGACGTCTCGGCCAGTACGTTCGGCAGCGGCGCGAGCCGGTGCAGCCCGTCCGTGTCCAGGCCGTTGCCGCCGCAGTGCCCGAAGACGAACGTGGTCGCCGGCCGGGACGCGGCCAGCGCGGCCAGGTCCTCCGCGCGGGCGCCGGGCCGGCCGAGACAGACGATGTAGACCGGGTGGCCGACGTCCGCGGCGATCCGGGCCAGCGCGGCCACCCCCGGCTCACCGAGCGTGAAGCCGTGCACGGCCGGGGAGATCTCGAGCCCGCGGAAGCCGGCGGCGGCGCGGCGGTACTCCTCCGGGCCGCGGCGCGGGTCGGCGAAGTAGAACGGGACCAGGCGCCCGCCTGAGGTGGCGCACGCACGGCGTACCCCCTCGTTGTCGGGTCTTGCCGCGCTGCGGCCTCCGACACTGAGCTGGCGGGCGAGCCGGTCGATGCCGAGCACGCCCCCGGCACTGACCGCGGCGGCCGTGATCTCGGCCCGGTCCATGGCCGCGAGCAGCGCGGACGGCTCACCGGGACCGGGCGCCAGACGCGCGTGGAAGTCGATGATCATTGCTCTACGCACGTCTCGTCGATCGGGTAGCCGACGTGCCGGTCCGCGTCCGGCAGGCAGCCGAGGATCTCGTCGCCGGGGCGCAGCGCGGTCGAGTTGAGCACCGCGCCGCCGGGGCCGAGCACGCGCACGTGCCAGTCGTCCTGGACGATCAGGTTGACGGTCTCGCCGCCGGGCGCGACCGCGTCGATCGACAGCAGCGGCCGCGTCTCGATCTTCACGCGGCCGACGGTGACCGCGCGGGTGCGGCCGTCCGCGCCGGCCGCCAGCACCCGGTCGCCCGCGCGCAGCTCGCTCAGGTAGGCGGTCCGCTCGCCGGGGACGAGCGTGTACGACATGATCGCGCCCGCGTTCACCCGGAACGGCCGGGTCGGCATGTACGGAAGCGGATGCGTCTCGCTCGCGCAGAGCACCAGCCCGCGCGACCGCGATCCGACCAGGATGCCCTCGTCAGGAAGCAGCATGCTGCAGGTGTCCACACAGGCGCGTTCGCCGCTGCCGGCGTGCTGGACGGCCGTGACCCGCAGCGGAACCAGGTTCATGTCCGGGGTGACCGCCCGGAGCGCGGTCCGCAGCGCTGTCGCGTCGCCGACCCGGCCCGGGGCCAGCAGCACGCCGTGCGGGCCGTGCTCGAGCACCGCGCCCTGCACTGCCGCGTCCTGCGGGTCGGCCGCGACCGTGACGATCGTGCCGGTGGCGCCGGCCGCGGAGGCGAGCACGATCTCAAGCGGGATGTAGGTGGGATCGGCGAAGCGCAGCACGGTGTAGGCGTCGCGGGCCGCGCTCTCGCAGGCGATCCGCAGCGTCTCCGGGCCGGTGACCTCGATGTAGCGCCCGTGCCGGGGCCCCTGCCGCAGCCCGTGCGGCGGGGGCTCGCTCGTGGAGAGCAGCACGTCCGCGCCCTCGCTCTCGCCGCCGTCCACCAGGACGCGGAGCACGGTCGGCGGCAGCGTCGCCAGCAGGTCCGGGTCGTCGGAGACGATCGCGTCCAGGCCCTGATGAAGCGCCTCCTCGCAGATCTCCTTGGTCAGATCGCCGGTCTGCCGGACGTCGAGCCAGCACTGGGTCATGGTCGTCTCCTTCGTCAGCGCAGCGCCGGCATCGGCTGCCGGGCGCGTTCGTGGTGGACCAGATCGGCGACGGCCCGGGTCATCGCGGCCGGGTCCGCCGACTCGAAGATCAGCCGCCCGACCGCCGCGCCCGAGGCCCCGGACCGCAGCGCGGCGCCCAGGTGGTCGAGCACCGCTGGTGCGCCACCGCCGGTCGCGCCGCCCGCGGCAAGCACCGGGATCGGGCAGGCCGCGGTGATCCGGGCGATCTGCGCGGGATCGTCCGGCAGCGCGGTCTTCACCAGGTCCGCGCCGAGTTCGGCCGCGACAGTGACCGCGCGTGCCACCAGATCCGGGTCGCGGGCGTCGCGGACACCAGGCCCGCGCGGGTAGACCATCGCCAGCAGTGGCAGTCCCCACCTGTCGCAGGCGTCCGCGACCGAGGCCAGGTCGGCGAGCTGACGCGCCTCGGTCAGTGAGCCGGTGTTGACGTGCACGCTCACGCCGTCCGCGCCGAGCCGCAGCGCCTCCTCGACGCCTGTGACAAGCACCTTCGCATCCGGGTCCGGCGCGGAGACCGTGCTGGCGCTCAAGTGCACGATCAAGGACAGATCGGCGAACCAGCGGGTACGGACGTGCCGCAGCGCGCCCTTGTGCAGCACCACCGCATCCGCGCCGTTGTCCGAGGCCGCGTGCAGCAGCGGGTCCAGCCGGCCGTCCGCAACGATCGGGCCGGCGCCGATCGGGTGGTCCATCGCCACCACAAGCAGGCCGCGGTCGCCGTGCCGGTGCAAGCGCTCCCGGCGCATCCGCCGGGCGAACGTCTCATTCACCGGAGTGTTGCACCGTCTTGGGAATTGCATATCCATAGTGCGTCTCCAAAGCGTCAGCTCAGGCCTTTCGCCGGTGACGCTATGTGTCCGCCGGTCCGGTTCCCACTACCTCTCCGAGCAGCCCGTGGCCAGGTCGAGTAGTTGTCCGCGGGAATGGCATGGTGGCATCGTTTTCCCGGGGGATGGGGAATCGACCGCGGTAAAGACAAAATTGAGGTGAAGATCGTGAGCGCACCATTGCGTACCGGCCCGGAGCTGCTCACCGATGCGGAGGGCCGTGCCGTGCTGCGCCACGGGGGCGGGCCCTCGCGATGCTTCGCCGCGACGACGGGCCGGTGGAGGGTGGTGCTCGGAGGCGCGCGCGGGCCTGCCGCCGCCGGACGCGACCGGCGCCGGACCGGACGTGGTGGTGCGGTACCGGCAGATCACCGAGCGTGGCCCGGCCTGCGCGGACGGCGGAGTGCCGCTGCCGTCCATGCCGGTCCGCGCGCACGGCGGCCTGACCGGGTCGGCCCGGGACCGCGCTCGCGGTGTTCGGCCGTCTGCCGCGCCTTCCGGGACGACCGGCAGTGACCGGCGGCCCGACGCTGAGCGCGTACCAGATGATCGGGACCGAGCGGGCCCGGGCGTGGTCGCGCCGGCCGGGCGGTCCAGCGGGCGGCACAGGTGCGACTCGGTGCCGCTGATCCGCACCGCGGCTCCGGTTGGAGGTCCGCCGGGACCACGCCCGTCCGGCACGGCGACCCGCCGTGCAGCCGCCGCGGAGACGAGAGGCACGGCATCGGTGCTGCTCGCGGCGCCGACTGAAAAACGATTTAACCGCGACTGTGTAATGTGACGGAACCGTTTGCCGCGCTTTCCTCCCCGTGCGGCGGGACAACGCCCGATGGTCGTTCCACCGGCGCCACCCGAATGGGTGTTCTCCACCCTCACGGCCATCGCCCACAATCGGCACCGGAAAGTGCTTGGGGACCGGGACGGAGCACGATGGATGAAAAACTCGATGAGCTGATCGGCCGGGACCGTGAGTGGGCCGCGCTTGTGCGCGCGGTCGCGGCGACCGCCGGTGGCACGGGCGGGGCCGTGGTGCTGACCGGGCCGCCCGGGATCGGCAAGTCGCATCTGGCCCGGGCGGCGATGCGGGCGGCGGAGGCGCGGGGTGGGCTGACCGTGGCGTACCGGGCGGCGATGGAGGTGGACCGGACCGCGCCGCTGATCAGCCTGGCGGCCGCGCTCGGCGAGTGTGATCCGCCGTTGCCGGGTCTGGCGTGGCTGGCCGGGGAGACGCCGTCGCAGTCGACGCCGGATCGGATCGGCCGTGACCTGGCCGGGCTGTCAGGTGACCGGCCGCTGCTGGTGATCATCGACGATGCACAGTGGATGGACGAGTTCAGCGTGCTTGCGGTGCGCACACTCGTACCCCGGCTGGCTTCTTCTGCGGTGCGGTGGTTGTTCGTGCGGCGGCCGGGGAGCGGGGGCGCCGCCCAGGACGCGCTTGACGACCTGGCCGGGTCCGGGGCGGAGGAGATCACTGTCGGGCCGCTTGCCGAGGCGGACGTGGAGCGGCTGTGCGCGCGGCAGGTGGGCGTGCCGGTCGACGCGACAGTGCTCGCGCAGGCGGACCGGTGCGGCGGAAACCCGCTGTGGATCGTGCAGCTGCTTGCCGGTCTGCGGGCGGAAGGCCAGCTGGCAGTGGTCGGCGGGCGGGCGACGCTTGTCGGCGGCGAGGTACCGACAAGCTTCATCGGCGCGGCCCAGCAGCGGCTGCGCGGTCTGCCGGACCTGGGTCAGCTGCTGCTGCGGGCCGGTTCGGTGTTCGCCAGGCCGTTCCGTCTCGGCGAGGCGGCCGCGCTGGTGGCGATGCCGGAGGAGGCGCTGTGGACGTTCGCGGCGCGGGCGGTCACGGACGGGCTGCTCGTCACGCACGGGGACGCGTTCGCGTTCGAGCACGACATGCTTCGTGAGGTGGTCTACCACTCGATCCCGGCGCCGCTGCGGGACAGCCTGCACCGCAAGGTCGCGGCGATCACAGGTGTGAACGGGGGAACGCCGACCGAGGTCGCCCGGCACCTGATGAAGGCCGGGCCGGCCGCGGCCGCAAGCAACGCGGAACTGCTACGGGAGACGGCGGCCCGGATCGCGCCACTGGCACCGGGTGCGGCCGCGGACGTCTACCTCCACGCGGCCGGCGGGTTCGGCCCGCATGACCCGCGGCATGCGGCGTTCACGGCGGAGGCGGTGCCGTTGCTTGCCTCGGCCGGGCGGCTGGACGAGGCGCGGCGGCACGGCGAGGCCGCGTTCCGGTCCGGGCTGGACGCGACCACTGTGGCACGGCTGTGCCTGGGTCTGGCGGAGGCCTGCAAGCACGCGGGCCGCAACCTGGACGCGGTCGAGTACACCAACCGCGGGCTCCGGCGCACCGGCATCGCTCCGGAGGTACGGGCGCGGCTGTGTGCGGTCCGGGCGCACGCGCAGTTCTACCAGGGCCTGCTGGAGGAGGCCGACAGGTCCGGCGCGGAGGCGCACGAGATCGGCGCGGACCCCGGCGCGGCCGTGTTCGGGCTGACCGCGCGGTCGCTCGTCGCCGCCGCGCAGGGACGGTTCTCCGACGCGCTTGCCCACGCGCGTACCGCGGTCGAGCTTGCCGACGACGCGGGCGGCGAGGCCGTGCACAGGCATCCGCAGATCTGGCTCGGCAGCGCGCTGACCATGCTGGACAGGTCGGACGAGGCCGGCGCGGTGCTGAGCGAGGGCCGCCGCGAGTCGGACCGGCTCGGCACCGGCTGGTCCGGGCCGCTCTGGCACTACTACGAGGCGCAGCTGCTGGCCGCGCGAGGAGACCTGGCCGACGCGGTGACCGCCGCGCGGACCGGCGTGGAACTGGCCGAGCAGCAGGCCGTCTGGCAGCTGACCGTGCCACTGCTCGGCACGCTTGTGCGGCTCAGCCTGCTGCGCGGCGACCTGCCCGGCGCGCGCGGGTTCGCGGAGAAGATGCGCGAACGGACCCGGACCGGGATCACCGCCGCCCCGGAGGACGTGCTCTGGCCGGAGGCGCTGCTCGCGCACGAGGAGGATGGGCCCGAACCGGCCGTCGCCCAGCTACGGCCGCTCTACGACTCGATCGAGGCCAGGCCGGTGCTGATCGGCCAGGACCCGGCGGCCGCGGCAACCCTGGTCCGGATCGCGGTCGCGGCCGCGCGTACCGACCTGGCCGAGGCCGTGGTGCGGGCCGCCAGGAGGCTCGCGGAACGCAACCCGGCGCTGCCCACCCTGGCCGGCGCGGCCGCCCACGCGGAAGGACTGCTGCGCGGCGACGTGACGCTGCTGCGCGACGCGGTCGAACGACTCCGGACCGGCCCCCGGCGGCTGGTCCTGGCCGGCGCGCTCGACGACCTTGCCGTCCTCGCCGACTCCAAGCCCGACGCCACCGAGGCCGCCGAGCTGCGAAAGGCCTGCGGCGCGGCCACAGTGCCGAAACAGCGCCGCCGCCCGCTGCTGACCCCCACCGAACTCCGCGTCGCCGCACAGGTCGCCCGCGGCCTCCGCAACCGTCAGATAGCCGACGAGATGTACCTGTCCCCGCACACCGTCGACGCCCACATGCGGCACATCTACGCCAAACTCAACATCAACAACCGGTCCGCGCTCGCCACCTGGTACACGAACCAGGCCTCCATCACGTGAACGCGTGATGCGCGCCCCACGCCGCCCGCGAAGGATGACCTGCGGTGGTGAGGTCGCCGCACGAGGGGGAACAGGGCGTGCAAGCAGGCAGCATTCCGGTGCTGATCGTCGGAGCAGGGCCGGCCGGCGCGATCCTCGCGCTCGAGCTGGCGCATCACAGCATCCCGTGCACTGTGGTGGAGCGGTCACCCGAGCCGTCCCGCCAGCCCGGCGTCGTCTTCCTCGACGGCCGGAGCATGGAGCTTCTGCGCCGGCTCGGGCTGGCCTCCCGCCTGCGGGACACCTGCCGGATCGACGGCCCGGCCGGCGGCGTGGTCTGGACGAGGGGGCTGGACCAGCCGCCGGCCGGGGTGTGGCCGTCGCCGCGAGAGCCGTCCACCGACGCGGTGGACGGCACGGCGGCGCTCGAAACCGGGCTGTGGGTGCGGGGCGCCGCGCTTGTCGCAGCCCTGCGCGCCGCACTGCGCCGCAATCCCCTCATCGACCTGCGCGAGGGCTGGATCTTCACCGACCTGCGGCTCGAGGGCGACCGGGTGCTCGCCACAGTTCTGGAGCAGTCCACCGGGGTACGGCACGCGCTAGAAGCCGCCTACCTGGCCGGCTGCGACGGCGCCCGCAGCACGGTCCGCCGCTGCCTCGGACTCCGGCTGGAGCCCGCCGGCCCGCCCGCCCGCCGCTGCGCCGTGCTGTTCCGCAGCTCCGACGCGGTGCTCGCCGCACACGCGGAGGCCGCCACGGAGATCGTCGCCGGTGAGGCCACGCTCACCTGGCAGGGCGACGGGGACGCCTGGGTCGGCACGGTTCCGCTCGACGAGGGCCCGCCCGCCGCGGTCGACCCGGCCGCGGTGCTTCGCGACCGGCTCGGGCTGGACGGCACGTACGACGTACTCGCCGTGTCCGAATGGGACGAGGCCCCCGCCGTCGCCAGCGCCTACGGGCAGGGCCGCGCCTACCTCGCCGGCGCCGCCGCACACCGGCTGCGCACCGCTGTCGGCCGGCGCGTCGGGACGGACGTGGCGGACGCGGTCGACCTCGGCTGGAAGCTCGCCGCCACGGTCCAGGGCTGGGGCGGGCCCGAACTGACCGCCAGCTACCAGTCCGAACGCCGGCACGCCGCCCTGATCGACCGTGAGCTGCACGACCTGGCCATGCAGACCCGGCTGCGATTCGGGCGGCTGGCCGCGGCCGGTGCGTCCCACGAGCTGCTGGCCGGGTTTGTCGCGCAGGAGTCGCACCAGCTCGGCGACGCCGGCATCACGTTCGGCCGCCGCCTGGCCGGTTCGCCCGTCGTCTGGCACGAGGCCGGCGGCCCCGGCGACCTGCCGTGGGACCGGATCACGCCCTCCACCTGGCCGGGCAGTCGCGCACCCGCCGTGCCGCTCGCGGACGGCGCGCCACTGTTCGACCGGCTCGGCCCCGAGCTGACGCTTGTCGACCTCGGGGGCGGGGGCGCCGGGCGCGTACTGGCGGAACGCGCCCGGCGCCGGGGCATGCCGATGACACACCTGGTCGCCGGCGGGCCCGCGGTCTGCGCCGCCTGGGACCGGCGGTACGTGCTGGTCCGCCCGGACCACCTGGTCGCCTGGCGGTCCGACGCGCCGCCCCCGGAGACCGACTGGACCACAGTGCTCGACCGGGTCACCGGCAGGTCCCGTGAACACGTGATGTCCCGTGATCCGTACTCCGGCGAGACTCGGTCGATCCCGCTGATGACCGAGAGGACGGAGTGACCGTGACTGCCATCGCGATCACCGACTGCTGCTCGACGATGCTCACCGGCACCGTCATCGCCGACTGGCGGCTGCGCCTGGCCCGGGACCACAACCGGGAACGCAGCCACTGGCGGACCAAGACCGCGTACTACCGGGCCACCGCAAGCCTGGTCCAGGACGGCGCGGGCCGGCCGCCGGGCTGGCGGGCCGTGGTCGACGCGGTCCTGCCGCAGGGCAGCCGCACCACGTTCTACGAGGTGGCCGGCGACCACGCACGCCACCCGATGGTGCGTGACCTGGCCCGCGAAGGAAGCCTCGACTCGATCCAGCTCGCGCTTGTCTACCGGCGGCCGGACGCGGTCGCGCAGCTGATCGACGAGACCAAGGTGTGGTCCTTCTGGGAGTACCGGGAGGAGCTGGTACGCCGGTTCGAGGCGGAGACGCCCGGGCCGGACGAGGCGGGCAGGGAGGTGCGGGCGGCACTGCTGGCGTGGGCCGCCGACCACCCGGAGCTGGCCGCGGCGCTGCATCACGCGCCGCCGGCCTGCGCCGTCGAGGACCTGGTGGTGCTGAGCGGGGGACGCGCCATGGCGATGCGCGTCGCCCAGGAGCTGGCCGGGCTGCTTGGCGCCCGCTGAGCGACCCGGTGGCCCGAGGTTGAAGGGGGCTCCGCCCGGGCCACCGGGATCGCTTGACAGGCATCTATATCGGCACGTTGGATGGCTTCATGGCCGCTGGATCCGTAGCCCTCGCCACGCTGCTCGCCGTTACCCTGCTCCCGCCGGTCACTGCCGCGCAGCCCGTGGTGTGCGATGCGCCGGTGCCCAGCACCACCCAACCCGGGTACGTCGTCGCCGACCCGGACTGCGACCTGGACGGCACGCCGTTCACGCCGGTCGCGGGCTCGACCGTGCGTACCGGGATCGAGCGGGGCGCGGCGTACCGGATCGAGGTCCCCCGCCGCTGGAACGGCCGCCTGGTCCTCTTCGCGCACGGCTACCGCGGCGACGGCCCGGTCCTGCACGTCAGCAACCCGCAGCTGCGGGCGCACTACCTCGACCGCGGCTATGCGTGGGCCGCCTCCAGCTATCAGCTCAACGGCTACGAGGTCGGCCAGGGCGTTCGCGACTCGCACGCGCTGATCTCCCTGTTCCGCCGCGTCACCGGCCGCACCGCACAGTCCGTGCTGATGACCGGCGAGTCGATGGGCGGCCACATCACCGCTGTCGCGCTCGAAGAGTTCCCGCGCTCGTTCGCCGGCGCCATGCCGGTCTGCGGCGTCCTCGGCGACGCCGCGCTCTACGACTACTTCCTCGATGCGAACGTCACCGCCGCCGCCCTGTCCGGTGTGAACATCGCGTTCGAGACCACCCCGGACGAGTGGCGCGCCCAGGTCCGGCAGATTATGACCGCGCTGGGCCTCTCCGCAGGCGCCCCGCCCGCGCTCACCCCCGCCGGCCGCACCTGGTCCGACGTGGCGGAGCGCCGCACCGGCGGCGAGCGACCCGGCTTCGACGCCTCGTTCGCCTACTGGAACACCGCCACGTCGCTGGAGCCCTACGCCGACCTGCCGTTCCTCTTCGGCCTCTACCCCGGCCTGTCCGGCAGCGCGGACAACGTGGCAGGCAACCGCCACACCGTCTACCGGATCACCGACGCCCCGCACCTCACCCCCGCCGAACGCCGCCTCAACGCCGACGTCCTCCGCGTCTCCCCCTCCGCCCACCCGTCACCCGGCCTGGGCAGCATCCCCCGCGTCGACGGCCGCCCCCGCGTCCCGGTGCTCTCCCTGCACGGCCTCGGCGACCTCTTCGTCCCCTTCTCCATGGAACAGATCTACGCCCGCCGCGCCGCCCCCACCGGCCTGTTCGTCTCCCGCGCCATTCGCGCCACCGGCCACTGCGACTTCACCCAACCCGAACTCCGCACCGCCTTCGACGACCTCACCCGCTGGATCGCCACCGGCCACCGCGCCGCCGGCGACCCCATCCTGACCCCTCGCGCAGTCGCCGCACCCACCTTCGGCTGCCGTTTCACCAGCGCCCCTCGCGCAGGCTTCGCCGCCTGCCCATAAGGCCTCCACAGCAGATCTTTCCGTTCCCGCGGTACGGTCCGCAGGCTCCCGAATCTGGTGCCCATTCGCGTCCGGTCGTCTGCGGACCCGCGGTCGAGAGGGCTGGGGCGTGGTGAGTCGTTTCGCTTGTCGTTGTGCTTGCGGAGCGGGAGAGTAACGCGGCTGTCGTCTCAGTGGCTGTGGGTCTAGGCGGCTGCGGCGTGGGTGGGTGCAAGGACTGGCACCGAGGCCACGGGTTGCGCAGGTGTGCGGGTCGGTCGCGGCACTTCGGCTGGTCTTGGGGCCGGGTGCCAATGCGGAGCCCGACCGGATCCGGATATGTCAGGACACAGTCCACGATTACGACCGCCTCATGCAGGTTCGCGGTCAGTGTCTAGGTTCAAGCGGCGCGCGCCCGATATTTCGTCATATAGGTTCCGCCTGGCGCGCAGGTTCGCGGTCGGTGTCGGCGTTCGAGCGGCGGGCGCGCAGGTTCGCGGTCGGTGTCGGCGTTCGAGCGGCGCGCGCCCGACATTTCCTTATATAGGTACCTCCCGGCGCGTTCATCCTGACGCCGAAAGATCAGTAAGGCCCGCGTCAAGATCCTTGCGGCTCTGGTGGCCCCTATCGCGCTCGGATAGGGGCCACCAGAGCCGCAAGGATCTTGTATCCCGCCAGATGGACGCGAGATCCCGAACGACGAACCAGTCTCGGTGCGGAGCGCCGGGCTGTAGTGGCGGCGCACGAGACCCAAGATCGACCGGCCCCTCGGGCTAGCTCGCGGCCTCGGTGCTGGTTCTTGTGACCGCCCAGACCGCAGCCGCCCGACCAGCCGCTGCTTACTGACCTTTCGCGGTCAGGGTGAGGGCGCGTCAGGGGCTTCTATATACCGAAATTTCGGGCGCGGAGTGCCCGACTCACACCCCGACCGCGAAACCTCAGTAGACGATGACCGTGCTGCCCCCGCGGGCCATGAGACCGTCAACCGGAGCCGGCCCCGCGCCCGCGCCCCGCGCCCGCGCCCGCGCCCCGCGCCCCGCGCCCGCGCCCCGCGCCCCGCGCCCGCGCCCCGCGCCCGCGCCCCGCGCCCGCGCCCGCGCCCGCGCCCGCGCCCCGCGCCCGCGCCCCGCGCCCGCGCCCGCGCCCGCGCCCCGCGCCCGCGCCCGCGCCCGCGCCCCGCGCCCGCGCCCGCGCCCCGCGCCCGCGCCCGCGCCCCGCGCCGCGCCCTGGGCCCCGGGCCCTGCGCCCTGCGCCCCGGGCCCTGGGCCCCGCGCCCCGCGCCCCGCGCGCTTCCCGCCGTCGTCAGGTCCTGCCTGCGCCCTGCGCGCACATCGCACGTCCATGTTCGGCGGCGGGCGTGTGAAGGCGGCGCTGGAAGGGTTCGTGAGTCGCGGCCGGGGCTGGGGCGGCGGCGTGGGGTGCGGGGGTTTGGTGACCGGCGGCGGGGCCGGCTCCGAGCGGCGGGGAAAGCGGAGCGCCAGCGGAGTCTTTGCCCGGCGCGAGGTTTGCCCGCGGGAGCATGCGGGCCGGGCCACCGCGGGAGCGGGAAAATCAGGTTGCTCTTTTGGTTGCACCGGGTCGGGATGTTGACAGTGGATCTGTGCTGACGGAGGCGGATCGCGGCGCGGGCGGGGCATCGATTGCTGCCGGGGCGGTGATGAGGTGGACGGTCGCGGTGCGGTCGTGGCCGGGTGGATCGGGCGGGGACCAGGGAACGGATCGGCCGGGGCGGGATCGGAAGTCGAGGGCGGGGGCGCGCGCCGGGCGTTGTCACGGCGGGTAGGCGATCCGCGTGACTGTGTGTTACTCACGGTGCCTGTTTCGAACCCGACCGCACTTGAGCCGTTTGTTTGGTTGACACCCAGGAAGCTCCCACGTTGTATGAAGCCGGGCGCCATCGACAAGGGCGAAATAGGGATATTTCCGGTTGTGGGACGGAGTGTTGCGCGCGCGATGATCAGGTGGACGACCGACCCTCGACGCGTCGCGATAGTCGCCTCGGTGGTGCTGCTGGCGGTGATCGGCGGGCTGCTGGTCGCGGCGCGCGTGACCGCGAGTAACCAGCGGGCTAATGCGGCGCCCTACAAAGCGCCGCCGCGCGTCGTGCAGGAGCAGGCCGCCGCGAGCCAGGCTCAGGCGCCGCGGCCGCCGATGCGCGCGGACCCGGTGAACCGCCAGCGGGTCGTCAACGGCCCGAACGGTACGCAGCGCACCACCGGCACGGCCGAGATCACCCTTACCTTCGACGATGGACCGTCGCAGTTCACCGACCAGGTGCTTGACATGCTGAAGGAGAGCGGGATCAAGGCCATGTTCTGCGTGATCGGCAGCCAGGTGCGCACGCATGCGTCGCAGATGCGCCGGATCGTCGCGGAAGGACATACGCTGTGCAATCACACGTGGAACCACGACTTCCAGCTGAGCGAGCGCAAGCCGGAGGACATCGTCAAGGACCTGGTCCGGACGAACGACGCGATCCACACAGTCGTGCCGAACGCGCCGATCCGCTACTTCCGTAACCCGGGCGGGAACTTCAACCACCGCACGGTGTCGGTCGCGCAAGGGCTCGGCATGGTGCCGCTCTACTGGAGCATCGACTCGCGCGACTGGGAGAGCAAGGACTCCAAGAAGATCTGCGACCAGGTCGACGGTGGCGCGCACCCGGGCGCGATAGTGCTGCTCCACGACGGCGGCGGCGACCGCAAGGAGACGCTGAAGGCGTTGAAGACGATCCTGCCGTTCCTCAAGGAGCGCTACCAGTTCGTCGCGGCGCCGTAGAAAAACGGCCGCCCCGGTCGGGGCGGCCGTCGATTTAAGAGGTCAGACCAGTGTGGCGTCGACAGTGATCGGCACCGCGGAGAGCGCGGCCGAGACCGGGCAGCCCGCCTTGGCGGTCTCCACGTGCCCGGCGAACGCGTCCGCCTCGATGTTCGGCACCGCGGCCTCCACGGTCAGCGCGATCCCGGTGATGGCCGGGCCGGCGCCGAGCGTGACCGCCGCGGACGTGCGCACCGAGTCGGCCGTGAAACCGGCTCCGGCCAGCACGTTCGCCAGGAACATGGAGAAGCAGCCGGCGTGTGCGGCCGCGATCAGCTCCTCTGGGTTGGTGCCGGAGCCGTCCTCGAAGCGGGACACGAAGGTGTAAGGCCCCTCGAAGGCGCCGGAGCCGAGCGCAACGGTGCCCGCCCCGCCCTTGAGGTCGCCGGACCAGACAGCTGAAGAGGTACGAATTGGCATGGCCCCGATTCTGCCCGCCCGGCCCCGCCGACGCCCAGTCCACACGCTGCCCGCCGCCGATCATCTAAATCGGCTGTAACACGGATCTTTACATTTATCGATACGTTCTACCGGAGGGCCCGACAGACGGGCCCCTTGGAAAGGACGATCCCGTGCTTCGCAGAACCGTGACCACGGCGGCCGCCGTCCTCGCCGTCGTCCTCGGCGTGCAGACCGGCGCGCAGGCAGCCCCGGCACCGGGCGCACCAGGCGTCGGCGACAGCTACTACCCCGACTACGGCAACGGGGGGTACGACGTCGGCCACTACGACATCCGCCTGCGCTACTACCCGGCCACCGACCGGCTCACCGGCACCACCACGATCCTGGCCACCGCTACCCAGGACCTGTCCGCGTTCAACCTTGACTTCGTGCTGCACACCGGCGCGGTCCGGGTGAACAACAGGCCAGCCACTGTCGCCCGGCAGGGCGACCACGAGCTGGTCGTCACGCCGGCCCGCCCGGTGCTCAAGGGCCAGACCTTGACGGTCGTCGTCGAGTACGACGACGTGCCCTCCTCGGTCGTGGCCGCCGGCTTCACCTCGTGGAACCGCACCGAGGACGGCGCGCTCGCCGTCAACGAGCCGGAGATCGCCTGGTGGTGGTACCCGAGCAGCGACCACCCGACGGACAAGGCCAGCTTCGACGTGTCGATCCTGGTCCCGGACGGCGTCGAGGCCATCTCCAACGGCGTGCCGACCCGCTGGGCCGAGCCGTCGTTCGCCGGCTGGAGCCGCTGGTCGTGGCGCCAGGACAAGCCGCAGGCGCCGTACCTGACGTTCCTCGCGATCGGCGACTTCGAGACGTACCGGGACACCGCCGCGGACGGCAGCCCGATCGTCACCGCCTACAACACCCGCCTCGACGCGGCCACCGCGGACGCCGCCAAGTCGAGCGTGGAACGCACGAGCGAGATCCTCGACTGGGAGGCCGGGCTGTTCGGCCCGTACCCGTTCGGCGCCCAGGGCGGCGTCGTCACCGGCGCCGGCGACCAGGGCTTCGCCCTGGAGAACCAGACCCGCCCGGTGTACGACGGCCGCTCCTTCACCCGCGGCTCCAACAACTCGCTTATCGTGCACGAGCTGGCCCACCAGTGGTTCGGCGACAGCGTCTCGGTCGGCGAGTGGAAGGAGATCTGGCTCAACGAGGGCTTCGCCTCCTACGCCCAGTGGCTCTGGTCCGAGGACCAGGGCGAAGGCACCGCCGACGAGATCGCCGACTACGTCTACTCCGTCGTCTACCCCGCCGATGACCCGTTCTGGCAGGTCCTCCCCGGCGACCCCGGCAGCACCCGCCTCTTCGACGACGCCGTTTACGACCGCGGCGCCCTGACCCTGCACGCGCTCCGCGAGGCCGTCGGCGACGACACCTTCTTCGCCATCCTCAAGGCCTGGACCACCTCCCACCGCTACGGCAACGGCCGGACGCCGGAGTTCATCGCGCTCGCCGAGCAGCTCTCCGGCCAGGACCTCGACGCCCTCTTCCAGGCCTGGCTCTACACCCCCGGCCGCCCGGCCGCCGACGCGAGCACGGCTGGCTTCTCCGCGTCGAGCACCCCGGCCGAGCCCAGGTCCTGGTCGAAGATCTCCACCGCCCACGAGGAGGCCCACAAGCGCTGACCCGCCTTTACCACGGTCACCGAGGCGGCGCCGGTCACCCGATCGGCGCGGCCTCGACCCGAAGACCCGGATCCCACCTCGTTTCCCGCTCGCGCGGGAGCATGCCGGCCGCACCTCTGCGGGAGCGTCGCGGTTACCAGTCGCGTAACAGCGCGTCCAGCCCGTCCAGCGCCCGCGTCCAGCTCTCCGAGGGATCCGGCGCGCTGTGGCTGAAGCCGCCACCCGCCTCCAGGCTCACCCAGCCGTTGAAGACGCTGCCCAGCAGCCGGACGGCGTGCACCTGCTCGGCCTCGGGCAGGTTGTACCCGCGCAGCAGCGCCCGCGTCATCTGCGACAGCCGCAGCGCGCCGCTGCCGGCCGCGGTCTCCCGGTCGAGCCGAAGCTGTGCCGCCGCCCAGCGCCCCGGGTGGGCGAGCGCATAGTCGCGGTACACGTTCGCGAACGCGACCAGCGCGTCCCGCCCCGAGCGCCCCGCAAGCGCCTCGGCCGCGCGGCCGGCCAGCTCGTCAAGCGCCAGCAGCGCGATCCGGACCCGCAGATCCTGGCCGCCCGCGACGTGCGAATACAGGCTCGCGACCTTGACGCCGCACCGTCGTGCCACAGCCGACGGCGTCACCTGGTCGAAGCCGATCTCGTCCGCCAGTTCGGCGCCGACCCGGGCGACGGTCTCTGTGGTCAATCCCGCACGAGCCATAACTCATTATGCGGTTGCCTAAAGGTTTTAGGCAACCTAGCCTCGATCGCATGAGACCGCTGACCGAGCGAGAGATCCGCGCCGCGTTCGTGAACTGCACCAAGGGCGAGGCCACCCGCCTCTCCATCCCCCGCGACCTGGCCGACCGCCCCTGGCCCGACCTCGACTTCCTCGGCTGGCGCGACCACAAGTCCCCGGAACGCGCCTACCTCGCCACCGAGTCCGGCATCGGCCTCGTGGCGATCGCACTCCGCGTCCCCGCCCCCTCCGCCGCCCGCACCGCCCGCCGCGGCATGTGCGCCCTCTGCCTCACCGTCCACGACACAGGCGTCCCGCTGATGGTCGCCGCCAAAGCCGGCAAAGCCGGACGCCAGGGCGACTCCGTCGGCACCTACATCTGCGGCGACCTGGCCTGCTCCCTCTACGTCCGCGGTCGCCGCGACCCCGGCACCGCCGGCCGCATGCACGAGTCCCTGACCAGCGAGGACAAGGCCGCCCGTCTCGTCGCGAACCTCACCGCCTTCCTCACAAAGATCCAAAGCTGACCGCTCTTCCCGCTCCCGCGGTGGTCCGGCGGGTCATCTACCTGAGGTGGGCGGCTGGTGAGGGCCGTGGGTGAGGCGTTGTCGGCAGGCGGCGGCGATGGCACGTGCGGTCTCGGCCGGTGTGCGGAAGACGTCATCGGCGGTGAAGCGGAGGGCGAGCCAACCGGCCTGTTCCAGGCGGCGCTTGCGGGTGATGTCTTCTCGGAAGGTGTCACGGTCGCGATGGTGATCACCTTCGTATTCGATTGCGATGCGCAGCGCCGGATAGGCGAAATCAACGCGGGCCAGCCAGCGGCCGGCCGCCGTCGTGACGTCCACTTGAGCGACGGGGCGCGGCAGACCCGCATCGGTGATCAGCAGGCGTAGCAACGTCTCCATCGGCGATTCGGTCAGCGGCTCGGTCTCACCGAGGCGCGCGGCGAACAGGGCAACTCCCGGCCAGCCCGAGCGGTCGGCGACGAGGTCGGCCAGCCGCTCCTTCTTGACCACTTTCCGGTGCAGAAGCGCGTCAAGTGCCATGATCGCCGCCCGCCGGTCTGTCTGCCTCCCCACATCGAACGCGGTCCTCGCCGGACTCGTCACCGGCACCCCGGCGAACGAAACGACATCCCCGGGCGGCAGCAACTGATGGCACACCACCAGCCGGTCCTGCCCCCGCATCCGCCGCGGCAGCGGCACCGTGACAGACACCGGCGCCCCACTGTCCGGCACTCCGGCACCCCAGAGAAACGCCGCACTCGCCCCGCTGATTGCGCTACCCGACGGCAGGATCAGCGCGGCCGCATCACACCACATTCGATGATCGTCTCCGCTGAATTCCGATGCCCTCACATAAACGTCATGAAAGAGCCGTCGCCACGCCGACGATCGCAGATGATTCTTGGTCAACAGCCCACCCGCGACCGCGTCACTGCCTCGGAACGGCAGGTATCGCAGCCTCCCGGGCACTGACGCCGGTCTAACCACCCCCCAATCCTGCCTCACTCCCCATCATTCCGACGCCCCTCAAAAGATCAACCGTCGAATGTACGTGGGAGTGGTTATGGAGGCTTTATAACCACTCCCACGTACATTCGACGGTTGATCTTATCGGTTAGCACTCTAGATCGATGTGGCAGAATGGGATTGGCGTGGGGGAATTAAGAGTCGATACCCCAATAAGCTGAAATTTCGGGCACGGAGTGCCTGAGCCCTTGGCCCGCCGGGCTGGCCGCGGCCGCGCCCGCCGATCCGCGTGAGGTCGCCGCAGCCCGCAAGCATCTCGGTATCACCGCCTGCGACGCGGTCGCGGACGGCATCCTCCAGACGAAGTGGCCGCGCTTGAGGCGGCCGGCGTCGCGGTCGGCACCACGCCCACCGAGACGGCAGAGCTGATGCGGGCGCCGCTGCCTCCTGACTGAGCGACCGGTCTGAGCTGATTGGAGGGTCAGTTTTCGAGGAGGGTGCGGGCGGCGGCCGTGGCCAGCCAGGTCTCGGCCCGGTCGAACGTCCAGCCGCGATCCGCGACCAGGTCGTACCAGGCGTGGTGCCCGAAGAAGAAGTACAGCTCGTCGATCAGCTGCTCGCGGCCCAGCCCGGCCCGCAGCCCGTCCAGCTGCAGCAGCCGGTCGGCGACGCCGGTGAGCCCGCGCAGGCACTTGGCCACCGCGTCGTCGATGGCCAGCTGCGCCGCGGGCTCGCCGGGCGCCTGCCGGATCAGGCCGTGCAGGATGTCCCGGTGGTTCTCGTGCACCCGGCGTGAACCGCTCGCGGCCAGCGCGAGCACCCGGCGGGGATCTGTGGTCTCCCGCCCGCCCGCGTTCGCCTCCACGGCCGAGGTGTCGTCGAGCAGCGGCTGGAGCAGCGCGGCCAGCACGCCCGACTTCCCGCCCGCGCTGGCGTAGACGGTCTGGGTGGCGACCCGCGCGGCCTTGGCGATCTCCGGAACGGTGACCGTGGCGTACCCGCGCTCCAGGAACAGATCACGCGCGGCGGTCAGGATGGCCGCGCGGGTGGCGGCCGCGGCGTCTTCCCGGCGCGGAGAGCGATATCTGACGGTCACCGGATCACTATAGCGCGCACGTTTGACCGTAGTGCTCTCTAATGAATAGTGTGATGCCCATGGATAACGTGATCGTCGTAGGCGCGGGCCCGACCGGACTGTGGCTGGCATGCGAGCTGCGACTGGCCGGCGTCGAGGTGACCCTGATCGAGCGGCAGTCCGGCCCCCGGCCGAACACGCGAGGGCTGGGCACCCACGCCCGGACGCTTGAGATGCTCGCCATGCGCGGGCTGGTGGACGTGCCGCTGGCGACTGGCCGCGTGGTCCCGCGCTGGCACTTCGGCATGCTCCCCAGCCTCGCCGACTACAGCGGGCTCGACACCCCCTACCCGTTCGTGCTGGCGTACCCGCAGAACGCGCTCGAAGAGTTCCTCGACGCGCGGGCCGTGGAACTCGGCGCGACGATCCTGCGCGGCACCTCAGTCGCCGGTTTGACCCAGAGCCCCACGGGGGTACGGGTCCAGCTCGCCGACGGGACCGAGCTCACCGCGTCGTGGGTGGTCGGGGCGGACGGCGCGGGAAGCACCGTGCGCAAGGCGGCCGGCATCGCGTTCCCGGGCACGGACGCGACCTACTGGGGCTACGTGGCGGACGTGACGCTCACCGGCCCGCCGCCCGCGCGCGCGATCGCCTCGGTGGGCGGCGCGCTGATCACCGCGCCGCTGCCCAGTGGCGGCTTCCGGGTGAGCGGGTTCGACCCGCACGATCAGCATCCGGAGCAGGAGATGACGCTTGAGCGGGTGAGCGCGTCAGTCAACCGCGCAGCCGGGCGCGACCTCGGCCTCACCGACCCGATCTGGATCTCCCAGTTCGGAAACGCGACCCGGCGCGCCGCCGAGTACCGCGCCGGGCGGGTGTTCGTGGCCGGCGACGCCGCGCACATGCACCCGCCGACCGGCGGCGTCGGCCTGAACGTCGGCATCCAGGACGCGATGAACCTCGGCTGGAAGCTCGCGGCCGTGGCGACCGGCCGGGCACCGGAATCGCTTCTTGACACCTACCACGACGAGCGCGCGCCGGTCGGGACCGCGGTGCTTGAGAACACGCGGGCGCAGAGCGCGCTCGTCAACGCGTTCACCCCGGAGGGGCAGGCGTTGCGCGCGCACCTGTCCGGGCTCATCGACAGGCACCCGGCGGTCGCGGCGGACCTGGCCCGCTCGGTCTCCGGCCTGGACGTCGCCTACCCGTCCCCGGACCCGGACGCGCACCCGCTGACCGGCAGCCGGTTCGCGGACGCCACCGCGTTCCCGCTGTTCGCCACCGGCCGGCCGGTGCTGGTCCGCTACCCGTCCGCGCCGCCGATCACGCCGCCGGGCGGCATCGGCGTCCACGACTCGGCGTCCACCTCGGACGACGTGACCTATGCGCTGATCCGCCCGGACGGCTACATCTGGTGGGCCACCACGTCCCCGGACCCGGACGCCGCCCTCGCCGCGATCAAGACGCTCGTCTAGAACGTGCTCGTGCGGTGGGGGGGGGCGCCCCCCCCCCCCCCCGGGGGGGGCCCCCCCCCCGGGGGGGGGGGCCCCCCCGGGGCGGGGGGGGGGGGGGGGGGGGGGGGGGGGCCGATGGGGTGACAACCCACCCCC